>CP018628.1:4200000-4500000 GCA_002271215.1 Lelliottia jeotgali
CGCGGGTCGGCAGGGTTTTCCAGAAAACGCGCCAGCTCGGTGTTGACGAAATTCGCCTGACTTTCATCAGCCAGCCAGACATCAGTCTGCGTATGCTGTTGAATCGTCAGGATAACACCCTGCGTCGCCATGTAATCGACAAACGCCTGAGCGACGCGCGGGTTGGTAAAAGAGGTAATCATCAGCATGGGCGGCCGTCGCTTATTTCCGTACAAAAGAGGACAGTATAACCGCGTCAGTTATCAAAGGCGTGCTCTACTTCCGCCGGGAAATGCCGATGCCAGGCGTCGAAGCCGCCATCGACGCTGTACACCGCGTCATAACCCTGCTGGAGCAGATACTGCGCCGCACCTTTGCTACTGTTGCCGTGATAGCACATCACCATCACCGGGGTTTCGAAATCGTTATCGCGCATAAACGCGCCCAGGCTGTCGTTGGTCAGATGAAACGCGCCCGGCGTGTGGCCCATCGCATAGCTTTGCGGGTCGCGGATATCCACCAGCACCGCCTTTCCCTGGTGCATCTTCTGGTGGGCTTCTTCTACATTAATGCATTCAAACTGTTCCATTTTGCTCTCTTTCTTTTCATTTATCTGGTGCGGTCTGAAGCCCTCACCCCGGCCCTCTCCCACAGGGAGAGGGAGCAAACACCAAAAACGGCAACCTGGTTGCCGTTTTGCTTTTACCTCGGCCTCACCCCGGCACTCTTCCACGGGGAGAGGGGGAAAACTATTTTACCGCGTAGTGTACGTCCTGACGGCGGCGAAACGCCATTATGTTATCTCTATCACTCAAAATTGTTTTTTTGATGTTACCAAAAGAGCGTTCATTTGCTATTATGAGCGATATCGAACATTTCTGAGCTTTAACGAAAGTGCGTGAGGGTGACATGGAAACCAAAGATCTGATTGTGATAGGCGGTGGCATTAACGGTGCCGGTATTGCGGCAGATGCTGCAGGACGCGGATTATCTGTACTGATGCTGGAAGCCAACGATCTCGCCTGCGCGACCTCGTCCGCCAGCTCCAAACTGATCCACGGCGGCCTGCGCTACCTGGAACATTACGAGTTCCGCCTGGTCAGCGAAGCGCTGGCCGAGCGTGAAGTACTGCTGAAAATGGCACCTCACCTGGCAATCCCGATGCGTTTTCGTCTGCCTCATCGCCCGCATTTGCGTCCGGCGTGGATGATCCGAATTGGTCTGTTTATGTACGACCATCTGGGCAAACGCACCAGTTTACCGAGTTCCGCCGGTTTGCGTTTTGGCGCAGAATCCGTTCTGAAACCGGAAATCGTGCGCGGTTTCGAATATTCCGACTGCTGGGTGGACGATGCGCGCCTGGTACTGGCGAACGCGCAAATGGTGGTGAAGAAAGACGGCGAGGTCAAAACCCGCACCCGTGCCACCGCTGCACGCCGTGAAAACGGGCTGTGGATTGTCGAAGCCGAAGATATCGATACCGGCGAGAAATTTAGCTGGCAGGCACGCGGCCTGGTGAACGCTACCGGCCCGTGGGTGAAACAGTTCTTTGACGATGGCATGAAACTGCCTTCGCCGTACGGTATCCGCCTGATCAAAGGCAGCCACATCGTGGTGCCTCGCGTGCATACCCAGAAGCAGGCCTATATCCTGCAAAACGAAGATAAGCGCATCGTGTTTGTGATCCCGTGGATGGATGAATTTTCGATCATCGGCACCACCGACGTGGAGTACAAAGGCGATCCGAAGAACGTCGAAATCGACGAGAGTGAAATCGGCTATCTGCTGAAAGTTTATAACGCGCACTTCAAGAAACAGCTGGGGCGCGATGACGTGGTCTGGACTTACTCCGGCGTGCGTCCGCTGTGCGACGATGAATCCGATTCCCCGCAGGCGATTACTCGCGACTATACGCTGGATATTCATGACATTAACGGACAGGCTCCGCTGCTGTCGGTGTTTGGCGGCAAGCTGACGACCTACCGTAAGCTGGCGGAAAGTGCGATGGAAAAACTGACGCCGTACTACAAAGGCATCGGCCCGGCGTGGACCAAAGGCGCGACGCTGCCTGGCGGCGATATCGGTAGCGATCGCGATGACTTTGCGGCAAAACTGCGCCGTCGTTATCCGTTTATTACCGAATCCATGGCCCGCCATTACGCGCGCACTTACGGCAGCAATACGGAGTTGGTGCTGGGTGATGCCAAAACGCTTGCCGATCTCGGTGAACATTTTGGTCACGAGCTGTACGAAGCTGAGCTGCGTTACCTGGTGGAACACGAGTGGGTGCGTCGTCTGGACGATGCGATCTGGCGTCGTACCAAAGAGGGAATGTGGCTGGATGCAGAACAGCAATCCCGCGTGGCGCAATGGCTGGTGCAACATGCGGGAAAGCGTAAGTTGTCGCTAGCGTCGTGAGTTTAACGAGAACACCGAACGGTCCCCTCTCCCTTGAGGGAGAGGGTTAGGGTGAGGGGGGAATGCACACGCTGTTGCGAGTTAGTGCGCGCTGATGCCCTCACCCCGGCCCTCTCCCACAGGGAGAGGGAGCAAACCCTTTTACAACCTGACCGGATCAATATGCCAAATCTTCTCGGCATACTCTTTGATGGTCCGGTCTGATGAGAAGTAGCCCATATTAGCGATATTGTGCATTGCTTTGGCGGCCCACTCCTCCTGATGGCGATACAGCTCATCCACCTTGTCCTGACAATCCACGTAGCTGCGGAAATCTGCCAGCACCTGATAGTGGTCGCCAAAGTTGATCAGGGAATCCACCAGATCGCGATAGCGGCCAGGCTCTTCAGGGTTAAACAACCCGGTGGCGATTTGCGTCAGCACTTCACGCAGCTCTTCATCCTGCTCGTAATACTCGCGTGGTTTGTAGCCCTGCTTGCGCAGCTCCTCCACCTCTTCCGCGGTGTTACCAAAGATAAAGATGTTATCCGCGCCGACATGCTCCAGCATTTCGACGTTCGCCCCGTCCAGCGTGCCGATGGTCAGCGCGCCGTTGAGGGCAAACTTCATGTTACTGGTCCCGGACGCTTCGGTCCCCGCGAGCGAAATCTGCTCGGAAAGATCCGCCGCCGGAATGATCAGCTGTGCCAGGCTCACGCTGTAGTTCGGGATAAAGACGATCTTCAGTTTGTCGCCAATCTGCGGATCGTTGTTGATCACCTTCGCCACGTCGTTAATGAGGTGAATGATGTGCTTCGCCATGTAGTACGCCGAAGCGGCCTTACCAGCAAAGATGTTCACGCGCGGCACCCACTCTGCCGTCGGATCGGCTTTGATGCGGTTGTAGCGGGTGATCACGTGCAGG
Source organism: Lelliottia jeotgali (assembly GCA_002271215.1). Taxonomy (NCBI): domain Bacteria; kingdom Pseudomonadati; phylum Pseudomonadota; class Gammaproteobacteria; order Enterobacterales; family Enterobacteriaceae; genus Lelliottia; species Lelliottia jeotgali. The sequence continues at coordinate 4,203,302 of CP018628.1, forward strand.
ACGTTCATCAGCTGACGTTTGTACTCATGGATACGTTTAATCTGCACGTCGAACAGCGCTTTCGGATTCGCCACCACGTTCAGATGCTGGGCCATATACACCGCCAGGCGTTTTTTGTTCAACAATTTGGCGTCACGAACCGCCTTGTTCACCAGCGGGAAATCGGCGTGTTGTTCCAGCTCGCTCAGCTGGCTGAGATCGGTGCGCCAGGTGCGACCAATGTTTTCATCCAGTACTTCCGACAGCGGCTGATTGGCCAGCGCCAGCCAGCGGCGCGGCGTGACGCCGTTGGTCACGTTGCAAAAACGCATCGGGAAGATTTTCGCGAAGTCGGCAAATAGCGACTGTACCATCAGGTTCGAGTGCAGCTCGGAAACACCGTTTACTTTGTGGCTGATGACCACCGCCAGCCACGCCATGCGCACGCGACGACCGTTAGATTCATCGATAATCGAGGTGCGGCTCAGCAGCCCGGTATCGTTGGGATATTGTTCCTGGAGCGTTTTCAGGAAGTAGTCGTTAATTTCAAAGATGATTTGCAGATGGCGCGGCAGGATCTTGCCGAGCATGTCGACCGGCCAGCTTTCCAGCGCTTCGCTCATCAGCGTGTGGTTGGTGTACGAGAAGACCTGGCAGGTCACCTCGAACGCCTCTTCCCAGCTAAACTTGTGCTCGTCGATCAGCAGCCGCATCAGCTCTGGAATCGACAGCACCGGATGGGTGTCGTTGAGGTGAATTGCGGTCTTTTCGGCCAGGTTGTTATAGGTTTTGTGCAGCTGATAGTGGCGGCTCAAAATGTCCTGGATCGTCGACGACACCAGGAAATATTCCTGACGCAGGCGCAGCTCGCGCCCGGAGTAAGTGGAGTCATCCGGATAGAGTACGCGCGACACGTTCTCGGAGTGGTTTTTATCTTCCACCGCCGCAAAGTAGTCGCCCTGGTTGAATTTACCGAGGTTGATTTCGCTACTGGCCTGGGCATTCCACAGACGCAGCGTGTTAGTCGCATCGGTGTCGTAGCCGGGGATAATCTGGTCGTAGGCGACGGCGAGGATCTCTTCGGTTTCCAGCCAGCGGCTCTTTTTGCCTTCGAGCTGCACGCGGCCGCCGAAGCGTACTTTGTAGCGCGTATTGTGGCGTTTAAATTCCCACGGATTACCGTACTCCAGCCAGTAGTCCGGCGACTCCTTCTGCCGCCCGTCGACGATATTTTGCTTGAACATGCCGTAGTCGTAGCGGATGCCGTACCCACGTCCCGGCAGAGCCAGCGTTGCCAGCGAGTCGAGGAAACACGCCGCCAGACGACCCAAACCGCCGTTGCCTAAACCGGGGTCGTTTTCTTCATCGATCAGCTCTTCTAAATCTAACCCCATCTCTTCCAGTGCGTTTTTGACATCGTCGTAAATCCCTAGCGATAACAGCGCGTTGGAAAGGGTGCGGCCAATCAAAAACTCCATCGACAGGTAATAAACCTGACGTGTTTCCTGCGACAGCTGAGCGCGGTTCGAGCGCAGCCAGCGTTCGACCAGTCGGTCACGCACGGCAAACAGCGTGGCGTTCAGCCACTCGTGCTTGTTGGCGATCACCGGATCTTTCCCGATGGTAAACATCAGCTTATAGGCGATGGAATGCTTTAACGCTTCTACGCTGAGTGTCGGGGATGCATAACTAAAAGGTGCATTCATATCAGTGACTCCGCCTTATGACATCAAGCGTTGATAAAGATCGCGGTATGACTGCGCCGCAACGTGCCAACTAAAATCCGTCGCCATCGCCTGACGTTGCACGAAACGCCATAAAGAGGGACGCGACCACAGAACAAATGCCCGCCGAATGGCCCGCAACAGCGACCAGGCGTTACTGTCTTCAAAGGCAAAACCGGTGGCGATGCCATCTGCCAGATTCTCAAGCGACGTATCCGAAACCGTATCCGCCAGCCCACCGGTGCGACGCACCAGCGGCAGTGTGCCGTATTTGAGACCATACAGCTGAGTTAAGCCGCACGGCTCAAAGCGGCTTGGCACCAGGATAACGTCTGAGCCGCCCATAATGCGGTGCGAGAACGCTTCGTGATAACCAATCTGCACCCCGACCTGCCCAGGATGCTCGGCGGCGGCGGCAAGAAAACCTTCCTGCAACACCGGATCACCCGCGCCCAACAGCGCCAGTTGCCCGCCCTGCTCCAGCAGCCCCGGCAGCGCCTCCAGCACCAAATCCAACCCTTTCTGGTTGGTCAGGCGGCTGACCACGGCGAACAACGGCACTTTGTCGTTAACCTTCAGCCCCATTGCAATTTGCAGCTGACGTTTGTTTTCGGCTTTATCTTCCACCGAATCACGGCTGTAGCGCGAGGCCAGTAAAAGGTCTGTTTCCGGACTCCAGATTTTTTCATCCACCCCGTTCAGAATGCCCGACAGGCGTCCTTCCCGGTGGCGCTGGCGAAGCAGCCCTTCCATACCGTAACCAAACTCCGGCTCGGTGATTTCACGCGCGTAAGTCGGGCTGACTGCCGTGATGTGATCGGCGTAATACAGCCCCGCTTTCAGGAACGAAATCTGACCGTTAAACTCCAGCCCATGCATGTTATAGAACGACCATGGCAGATCGATGTCATTCATATGATGGGCGTAGTACATGCCCTGGTACGCCAGGTTGTGCACCGTAAATACTGACTTTGCCGGGTGGCCGCGCGCCGCCAGATAGGCCGGTGCCAGCCCGGCGTGCCAGTCGTGCGCATGCACGATCTCCGGGCGCCAGAACGGGTCGAGCCCGACCGCCATTTCGGCTCCCACCCAACCGAGCAACGCAAAGCGCAGCACGTTGTCGGTATAAGCGAATAAGTTCGTATCGTGGTACGGACTCCCCGGACGATCGTACAAATGCGGTGCATCAATCAGGTAAATGCCAACGCCATTGTAGTGGCCAAACAGCAGGGTGATACGCCCGGCGAACGTGTCGCGACGGCTCACCACCTGCGCGTCAGGGATGCCACGGCGGATATCAGGAAAAGCAGGCAGCAGCACGCGGGTGTCGATACCTTCCGCAATTTGCGCCGCCGGTAATGCGCCGAGTACATCCGCCAGCCCGCCCGTTTTCAGCAGCGGGAACATCTCAGAACAGACATGTAAAACCTGCATTATCGCTCCTGTTTGACCTGCAGTTTGCGCAGCATTTCACGCGTGACCAGCACGATGCCTTCTTCTGAGCGGTAGAAGCGGCGAGCGTCTTCCTCCGCATTCTCCCCAATCACCATCCCTTCAGGGATTACACAGGCACGGTCGATAACACAGCGACGTAAACGGCACGAGCGTCCAACCCAAACGTCCGGCAGCAGCACCGACGAATCGATATTGCAGAAGGAGTTCACCCGTACACGCGGGAACAGAACCGACTGCACCACCACTGAACCTGAAATAATGCACCCGCCCGACACCAGCGAGTTCAGCGTCATGCCGTGGCTACCAGAACGGTCCTGCACAAACTTGGCGGGCGGCAGTGATTCCATGTGGGTGCGAATCGGCCAGTTCTGGTCATACATATCCAGTTCAGGAGTGACGGAGGCCAGGTCGAGGTTGGCTTTCCAGTACGCTTCAAGGGTGCCGACATCGCGCCAGTACGGCTCTGCTTCCGGGTCAGACTGCACACAGGACAATGGGAAGGGATGTGCATAAGCCATGCCAGCTTTGGTGATTTTCGGGATGATATCTTTGCCGAAATCGTGGCTCGAATTTTCGTCCTTGTCGTCCTCTTCCAGCAGCTCATAAAGGTATTCGGCATCAAAGATATAGATGCCCATACTGGCGAGGGATTTGGTGGAATCCGTCGGCATGGTCGGCGGATTGGCCGGTTTTTCAACGAAGTCGATAATCTTGTCGTTTTCGTCCACGTCCATCACGCCAAACGCCGTCGCTTCAGCAACGGGCACCGGCAGACACGCCACGGTGCAACGCGCCCCTTTTTCGACGTGATCGATGAGCATGTGCGAGTAGTCTTGCTTATAGATATGGTCGCCCGCGAGGATAACGATGTATTCCGCACCGTAGCGGCGAATGATATCGAGGTTTTGCGTCACCGCATCGGCCGTGCCGCGATACCAGTTCTCACCATGCACGCGCTGCTGCGCCGGGAGCAGGTCAACAAACTCGTTCATCTCTTCACTGAAGAATGACCAGCCGCGCTGGATGTGCTGCACCAGGGTGTGCGACTGATACTGCGTGATCACGCCAATACGACGAATACCGGAGTTCAGGCAGTTGGAGAGTGCAAAATCGATAATACGGAACTTACCACCAAAGTGAACGGCAGGCTTGGCGCGCTTGATGGTCAAATCTTTCAGACGGGTACCGCGTCCACCAGCGAGTATCAGCGCGACCGTTTTTAAGGGTAACTGGCGCGCCAACATCAAGGGATCGTTCTTCTCTAATCTCACCATGACTAACTCCTTTTTTATCATCTTTGGAATACGCACACTCCGTGTGCAGGCCCATGCCAGACAGCCATTACCACCGGATTATCCTCTCCGGCAAATGGGGAGATGGCGCGCCATTCCCCTTCAGGTAAAACAATCTCTGCAACGTCGTGCGTCGCGTTTAACGTGATTAGCCAGTTATCCGAAAGCAAAATTTGCAGACACGGAATACCGTGCTGCCACTCGCTCGCATTGAGCGGCTGTGCCTCTTTATTCAGCCAGCGTACATTGCCGTCCCCCTCTTCCCACCAGCTATCTGCCGTGAGCGCCGGGATCTGTTTACGTAGCTGGATCAATGCAGCGGCAAAGTGAGTTAGCCCGCTGTTCGCCTGTTCCCAGTCAAGCCAGGTCAGAGCGTTATCCTGACAGTACGCATTGTTATTGCCGTGCTGGCTGTGACCGAATTCGTCACCCGCCAGCAGCATTGGCGTTCCTTGCGCAAGCAGCAGCGTAGTCAGCAGGGCATGCACGCTGGCTCGCCGCCGCTCGATGACATCCTGACTGCCGCCTAACCCTTCTATACCATGATTAAAGCTATGGTTATTGTTAGTCCCATCGCGGTTTTCTTCGCCGTTTGCCTCATTGTGTTTCTGATTGAAACAAACGCAGTCGCGCAGGGTGAACCCGTCGTGCGCTGTCACCAGATTGACACTGGCGGACGGCTTTCTGCCGGTACGCCTGAAAATATCGCTGGACGCGGAAAAGCGCCCGGCAAACTCGCCCAGCGACAGACTTTTTTCGAGCCAGAAACGGCGAGCACCGTCACGGTAATAATCGTTCCACTCGGCAAACAACGGCGGGAAATTTCCCACCTGATAGCCACCGTCACCAATATCCCACGGCTCGGCGATCAGCTTGACGCGTGACAGCACCGGACAGTTTTTAATCGCTTCAAACAGCGGCGCCTGCTGGCTGAACATTGGCGTTCGGCCCATGACCGACGCCAGGTCAAAGCGGAAACCGTCGATATGAAACGTCTCAACCCAGTATTTCAGGCACTGGTACGCAAAGTCCGCCACTGCCGGATGGCTGAGATTGAGCGTGTTACCGCAACCGGTCCAGTTGTGATAATCACCGTCATCCCTGATCCAATAATAGCTACGGTTATCGATTCCGCGCATCGAGAGCGTGGGTCCGTCGAGATCCAGCTCTGCGCTGTGGTTCAACACCACGTCCAGAATCACTTCAATTCCGGCCTGATGCAGGGCTTTTATCGCATCGCAAAATTCCTCTCTGGCGCGCTCCGGATGCGAGGCATAGCGCGGGTCGAGGGCAAACATCGCCAGCGGGTTATAGCCCCAATAATTCACCAGTCCGAGTCTTTGCAGGCGCGGTTCGGAGGCAAAATGCGCCACCGGCAGTAATTCCAGCGCGGTAATGCCCAGATTTTTGAGATAAGCGATCATCACCGGATGACCGAGCGCCTTGTAGGTGCCGCGAATCTCCTGTGGAATGGCCGGATGCAGGTAGGTCAGACCTTTAACGTGGGCTTCGTAGATAACGGTACTGCCCCACGGCGTGGCGGGGGGTGCGTCATCTTCCCAGTCGTAGGCGTCGCCCACGACCACGCTTTTTGGCGCAATCACCGCACTGTCGCGAGGCTCTGGCTCTTGGTCACCGTCAAAGAAAAGCGTATCGTCTTTCACGTCGCCCTCTACGCGCAGGGCACAAGGATCGACCAGCAGTTTTGCCGGGTTAAATCTCAGGCCTTGCGACGGCTCCCACGGGCCATGCACGCGAAAACCGTAGCGCAAACCGGGCCGCCCGTCGGCCAGATAGCCGTGCCAGATATCTCCGCTGCGCTGCGGCAGATCGTAGCGGTATTCATTTCCCTCGCCGTCAAACACACAGAGTTCCACCCGTTCCGCGTGGGCGGAAAAGAGGGTGAAATTCACCCCTTTGCCGTCAAAGGTTGCCCCCAGCGGTGCGGGTTTGCCTGCCGTGAGTTGGGTCATTCGCCCTCCCGAACCAGCCAGATAGTTGAGAGCGGTGGCAGCGTGATGCTCAGCGAGTTAGGACGTCCGTGGCTTTCCCACTCGTCGCTATGCACGCTCCCGCCGTTACCCGCGTTGCTGCCGTGATAGTGGCTGGAGTCGGTGTTGAGAATTTCGCGCCATCTGCCCGGCTGGTTGATGCCAAAACGATAGTGCTGGCGCGGCACCGGCGTGAAGTTGCTGGCGACGATGATTTCGTTCCCTTCCCGGTCGCGGCGCACGAAGATCAGCACCGAGCGTTCGTGGTCATCGACCACCAGCCACTCAAAACCGTAGGAGTCGAAGTCCAGCTCGTGCATCGCCTTGTGATGGCGATAGGTCAGGTTGAGATCGCGCACCAGACGCTGGACGCCGTGATGCCAGTTGTCACCGCCTTCCAGAAGATGCCAGTCGAGGCTCGCGTCGTGGTTCCACTCGCGCCCCTGGGCAAACTCATTGCCCATAAACAGCAGTTTTTTACCGGGGAACGCAAACATCCAGCCGTAATAAGCGCGCAGGTTGGCGAACCGCTGCCACGCATCGCCCGGCATACGGTCGAGAATCGATTTTTTGCCGTGAACCACTTCGTCGTGAGACAGCGGCAAGACAAAGTTTTCGGTGCCGTTGTAAAGCATCCCGAAGGTCAATTTGTCGTGGTGATACTGGCGATAAACTGGATCGAGTTTGAAGTAGTCGAGGGTGTCGTGCATCCAGCCAAGGTTCCACTTGTACCAGAAGCCCAGCCCGCCCATCTCAGGCGGACGCGACACGCCGGGGAAGTCGGTCGACTCTTCGGCCATCGTCACCGCGCCTTCCACCTGCTCGCCGAGAATGCGGTTGGTGCTGCGCAGGAACTCAATGGCTTCGAGGTTTTCACGCCCGCCGTATTCGTTCGGGATCCACTCGCCCTCTTTACGGCTGTAGTCGCGATAGATCATCGACGCCACCGCATCCACGCGCAGGGCGTCGATGCCGAAACGTTCAATCCAGTACAGGGCGTTGCCCACCAGGTAGTTCGCCACTTCGCGGCGACCGTAGTTATAAATCAGGGTATTCCAGTCCTGATGGAAGCCTTCACGCGGATCGCTGTGCTCGTACAGATTGGTGCCGTCAAACTGCGACAGGCCAAAATCATCCGACGGGAAATGGCCCGGCACCCAGTCAAGGATCACGCTCAGCCCGGCGGCGTGAGCGGCATTGATGAAGTAGCGGAAGTCATCGCGCGTACCAAAGCGCCGCGTCGGCGCATACAGCCCCGTCGGCTGGTAGCCCCAACTGCCGTCGAACGGGTGTTCGTTAATCGGCAGCAGCTCCAGATGGGTAAAACCCATCCATTTGGCGTACGGCACCAGTTGATCCGCCAGTTCGCGATAGCTCAGCCAGAAGTTGTTGTCCGTGTGGCGGCGCCAGGAACCGAGGTGGACTTCATAGATAGAGATTGGCGCGTCGAAGCGGTTGGCCTGCTTGCGCTCTTCGGTCTGCACGATTTTCTCCGGCAGACCGCAAATCAGCGACGCGGTGTCCGGGCGCATTTGCGCTTCGAAGGCGTAAGGGTCGGCTTTGACCCGCAGCTTGCCGTGAGCGTCGATCATTTCGAATTTGTAGAGCTGGCCGTTATGCGCGCCGGGGATGAACAACTCCCAAATGCCCGATTCACGCCGCAGGCGCATCGGGTGGCGGCGACCGTCCCAGTAGTTGAACTGCCCGACCACCGACACGCGCTGCGCGTTCGGTGCCCAGACGGAAAAGCGTGTCCCGGTAATACCGTCCATCGTATCGGCGTGCGCGCCGAGCGTTTCGTAAGGGCGAAGATGTGTGCCTTCTGAAAGCAGCCAGGCATCCATCTCTTGTAAAAGAGGACCAAAACTGTAGGGATCGTCGATCAGGTTTTCATGACCATGCCAGAGCACGGCAAGCTGATAACGGAAAAGATTTTTACGTCGTGGAACCACACCCGCAAAAAAACCACGTGAATCGAGGCACTCCAGTTTGCCTACCTTACGGCCGGTTTTAAGTTCAATTACCCACACTTCCGCAGCGTCGGGTAACAGCGCGCGGACTTCCAGCCCGGCTTCAGTAATGTGCATACCCAGCACTGAGAAGGGGTCAGCAAAATGACCTGCAATAAGCGCATTTATCACGTCTCTATCAATACGATCGGACATGGTATTCATCCTGTTTTTTCTAATGTCGCCCTATTTAAGCGCTCCGGCGCGACTTTTAATGTGACCTGAACGGTGCGGCACAAAGTGCGTCCTCTTGCTCCGTCCTACCTCAGGTAAGAAATGACTCTTCCATAAAGCATAGCCAACGACGAAATGACTCCTGATAAAAAATAAAACCTCTGCGCATAACTCCGTGTCGTGCGCAAAAAAAGGGGGTGAAAATCACCCCCGTTATTAGCAAATTGTTAGGCCAGCTGTCGCAACATGCGGCGAAGCGGCTCGGCGGCGCCCCACAGGAGCTGGTCCCCGACGGTGAAGGCCGAGAGATACTCCGGCCCCATGTTCAGTTTACGCAGGCGCCCCACCGGGGTGGTCAGCGTGCCGGTAACGGCAGCAGGGGTCAGTTCACGCATGGTGATATCGCGATCGTTTGGCACCACTTTCGCCCACGGATTGTGCGCAGCCAGCAGCTCTTCGACGGTCGGAATAGACACATCTTTTTTCAGTTTAATGGTGAAGGCCTGGCTGTGGCAGCGCAGCGCGCCGACGCGCACGCACAAACCGTCAACCGGGATCACTGTAGACGTGCTGAGGATTTTGTTGGTCTCAGCCTGGCCTTTCCACTCTTCACGGCTCTGGCCGTTATCAAGCTGTTTGTCGATCCACGGGATCAGGCTGCCCGCCAGCGGAACGCCGAAGTTATCGACCGGCAGGTCGCCGGAGCGGGAAAGCGCCGTGACTTTGCGTTCGATATCCAGAATCGCCGAGGCCGGGTTCGCCAGTTCGTCTGCAACATGGCTGTGCAACTGACCCATCTGTGCCAGCAGCTCGCGCATATGGCGCGCACCGCCGCCGGAAGCGGCCTGATAGGTGGCAACGGAAACCCACTCCACCAGATCCTGTGCGAACAGGCCGCCCAGGGACATCAGCATCAGGCTGACGGTACAGTTACCGCCAACAAAGGTTTTCACGCCGTTATTCAGGCCGTCAGTAATGACGCCCTGGTTTACCGGATCGAGAATAATGATGGCGTCATCTTTCATACGCAGAGAGGAAGCGGCGTCAATCCAGTAACCCTGCCAGCCGCTTTCACGAAGCTTTGGATAGATTTCGTTGGTATAATCGCCGCCCTGGCAGGTCACTATAATATCAAGTGCCTTCAGCGCTTCCAGATTGAAGGCGTCCTGAAGCGTGCCCGTAGAGGCTCCGCCGAACGCGGGCGCAGCTTGCCCGAACTGGGAAGTGGAGAAGAAGACCGGGCGGATGGCGTCAAAATCGCGCTCTTCGATCATGCGTTGCATGAGGACAGAGCCGACCATACCGCGCCAGCCGATAAAACCAACGTTTTTCATAGCGTATGTTCCTGCAGAGGTGTGTGCTGTGTGTGTCAACCCGTATCCAACGGGTATAGCCTTCACATTACAAAATGCTGCCAAAGTCGCAAGTGAAATTAATCAATGATTGCGCTGCGATCAGTAATACCACTAATTACAATAGAAACCACAGGGTTTATCAGGGATACAAATAATGACTGAAATCATTTCCGCGGCGGTGCTTTTGATCCTGATTATGGATCCGCTTGGGAACCTGCCCATCTTTATGTCGGTGCTGAAACACACCGAGCCGAAGCGCCGCCGGGCGATCATGATCCGCGAGCTGCTCATCGCCCTGCTGGTGATGTTTATCTTCCTGTTCGCGGGGGAAAAGATCCTCGCGTTCCTGAATCTGCGCGCCGAGACGGTGTCGATTTCCGGCGGCATTATTCTGTTTCTGATCGCGATTAAGATGATTTTCCCGAGCGCCGATGGCAGCAATAGCAGCGGTCTGCCTGCGGGCGAAGAGCCGTTTATCGTGCCGCTGGCGATCCCACTGGTCGCCGGGCCGACGATTCTGGCGACACTGATGCTGTTGTCACATCAGTATCCGAATCAGATGAGCCATCTGGTGATTGCCCTGCTGATTGCCTGGGGCGGAACCTTTATCATCCTGTTGCAGTCGTCACTGTTCCTGCGCCTGCTCGGTGAGAAAGGGGTGAACGCGCTGGAGCGTCTGATGGGATTGATTCTGGTGATGATGGCGACACAGATGTTCCTGGACGGGATTCGGGCGTGGATGAAAGGGTGATAAAAGCAAAAGGCAACCTTACGGTTGCCTTTTTAGTGTTTGCACCCTCTCCCCGTGGGTGTACGGTCCGGGGACATCATGAACACTTGTTCGGGGACATGGTAGACACTTACAACTAAGGCATACGAACCCGTTTTTGGAGTCGCTTATGCCCTGGGATGCGAGAGATACCATGTCATTACGTACCGAGTTTGTTCTGTTCGCCTCGCAAGACGGGGCGAACATCCGTTCTCTTTGCCGTCACTACGGCATTTCGCCCGCTACTGGCTACAAGTGGCTCGCCCGCTGGTCTGAACACGGCGCTGCCGGCCTGGCTGACCGCTCCCGCGTGCCTCATCATTCGCCGAACCGCTCATCTGACGCCATCACTGACCTGCTGCGCCTGGCGCATGCCCGTCATGAACGCTGGGGCGCGCGCAAGATTAAGCGCTGGCTCGAAGACCAGGGACACAGGATGCCCGCTTTCAGCACTGTCCATAACCTGATGGCCCGTCACGGCCTGCTGCCGGGCACGACACCGGGCATTCCGGCCACCGGCAGCTTTGAGCATGACGCCCCCAACCGCCTCTGGCAGATGGACTTTAAGGGCCACTTTCCCTTTGGGGGCGGGCGCTGCCATCCACTGACCCTGCTCGACGACCACTCCCGTTTTTCCCTCTGTCTGGCGCACTGCGACGATGAGCGGCGGGAGACCGTGCAGTCACAGCTGATTAACGTGTTCAGGCACTACGGGTTGCCGGAGCGGATGACGATGGACAACGGGGCACCGTGGGGAGACACCACCGGAGTCTGGACGGCACTGGAGTTGTGGCTGATGCGCCAGGGTATCCGGGTGGGCCACTCCCGGCCTTATCACCCGCAGACGCAGGGCAAGCTGGAGCGTTTTCACCGCAGCCTGAAGGCAGAAGTTCTGCAGGGGAAGTGGTTCGCGGACAGGGGTGAGCTGCAGCGTGCCTTTGACCACTGGCGCAACGTCTATAACCTTGAACGGCCGCACACCTCGCTGGATATGGCAGTGCCCGCTTCGCGGTATCAGCCATCAGCGCGGCAGTACAACAGTCACGCTGAACCCCCGGAATACGACGAGGGCGTGATGGTCAGGAAAGTGGATATCAGCGGAAAGCTGAGCCTGAGAGGGGTAACGCTGAAGGCAGGAAAAGCGTTCAGGGGTGAATATGTGGGACTGAAGGAAGGGGCTGAAGATGGCTGTTATGAGGTGTGGTGGTACAGCACGAAAGTGGGGGTGATCGACCTGAAGAAAAAGTCGATCACCATGGGTAAAGGATGTTAAATAGTGTTCACCATGTCCCCGAACACCTGTCTACCATGTCCCCGGACCGTACAGTGGGAGAGGGCCGGGGTGAGGGCACCAGCGTGCGCATTTCCCCCCTCACCCTAACCCTAACCCTCAAGGGAGAGGGAACCGATCGGTGATTAGCTCAGCAGCGTAAACGCAATCATCCCGACAATCGCGCCTGTCGTGCCGAGGATGGTTTCCATCAGCGTCCAGGTTTTCAGGGTTTGTGCTTCGGTCGCGCCGGTAAATTTACCGAACAGCCAGAAGCCTGCGTCGTTCACGTGGGAAACAACAATCGAACCGCCCGCGATACAGATAGACAGTGCCGCCATCTGCGCGCCAGAGTAGTTCAGCTGTTCAATCACCGGCATCACCAGGCCAACCGCCGTCAGACAAGCGACCGTGGCGGAACCCTGAATGATGCGCACCGCCGCTGCCAGCACGAAGCAAGTCACGGCAATCGGCAAGCCCATTCCGGTCAACGCTTCGCCCAGAGCCGGGCCAACGCCGGAATCCACCAGCACTTGCTTGAACACACCGCCCGCACCGATCACCAGCAGAATAATCCCCGCCGGTTGCAGCGCCGCGCCGCAGATTTCCATCACGCGGTCTTTCGGCATCCCCTGACGCATCGCCAGGCCGTAAATCGCCACCAGACACGCCACCAGAATCGCGGTGAACGGATGGCCGATAAACTCAAACCATTCGTAGGCATTCGACCCGACCGGCACAAAGCGCGCGGCGATGGTTTTCAGGCCCACCAGCACTAAAGGCAGCAGGATCAGCGACAGGCTGAAGCCGAACGATGGCATTTTGCCTTCGCCCAGGTGCGGCTCGCTGATGTCATCAGGAATGTGCAGTTCAACGTAGCGGCTGATAAAGTTGCCCCACAGCGGTCCGGCAATAATCATCCCCGGGATCGCGGCGCACAGGCCAATCAAAATCATCCAGCCAAAATCAGCGTGCATCTGGGAAGCCAGCAGCATTGGCGCAGGCCCAGGCAGCAGGAACGCTGCGGCCGCTGCCACGCCCGCAAACAGCGGAATGACCAGCTTCACGAGGTTGGTGCCGGTATGACGCGCCATCGAGAACGCGACGCTAATCAGCAGCACCACGGCCACTTCGAAGAATAGCGGCAGCGCGCAAATCAGACCGGCCAGACCAATCGCATAATGCGCACGGCTGTGACCGAAGGATTTGAGCATCTTGACGGCAATCTGATCGACCGCGCCCGTCTCATGCAAAATCTTGCCAAACATCGCGCCCAGCGCGACCACAATCGCCAGGAAACCCAGCGTGCCTCCCATCCCTTTTTCCATTGTCGCTGCGATTTTATCGAGCGGCATACCGGAAAAGAGACCTGCACCAATAGAAACCACCATCAAAGCGACGAAGGCATGCATACGCGCCTTCATCACTAAAAACAGCAGCAGCAAAACCGAGCCGACTGCCGTCAAAACAAGCGTTAAAGTTGTCACTGCTTACTGCCTTTTTTTAATGACCTCAATGGTGCTGGCAACAACACCGTCCAGCGGCTGATCGATATCGACGATCAGAACATCGCTTTCGTCCGCACCCGGTTCCTGCAGCGCGTCGAACTGCGTCACCAGCATCTGAGTTTTGAAGAAATGACCTTTACGCGCTTTCAGACGGCTTTCGATGACCTCGAAATCGCCTTTCAGATAGATAAAGGAGAGGTTTGGATTACCGTCACGCAGCAGATCGCGATAGGTCTTTTTCAGCGCCGAACAGACAATCAGCGACACTTTGTTGGTGCGCTGCATCGCAAACGCGGCATCGTTCAGCGCCTGCAACCACGGCTTACGATCGTCGTCGTTCAGCGGCTCGCCAGCGGCCATTTTGGTGATGTTGCTGCGTGGATGGAGGAAGTCGCCATCCAGAAACGCGGCCTGGAGCTGATGCGCCACTTCGCTGGCGACGGCAGATTTACCGCTACCGGAAACGCCCATCAGAACGTAAACGTGGTGATCGAGATTTGTCGTGCTCAAAGGGTGCCCCTCAGTCAATTGTTACGGGTAACAGTTATCGGTAACATTGTCCTGCCGGGGCTATAGAGAAGCAATATCCATTCGTGCGCGAAGTGAATAAGTGTGAGCTACTTCAAATTTGTCAGACTAAATTGATCCACCCGGTGACAAGGTGAAACCTAAATCTAACATTTTAGGTGTTACAACTTCACCTCGAATGCGCGCCAGCAGGCGTTCTGCACCGATGCGGCCCATACGTTCGCGCGGCGTCAGGACACTCGCCAGACGCGGCTCCATCACCTGCCCGATATCGTGACCGTGGAAGCCAGCAATAGCGATATCGTCAGGGATTTTTAGCCCAAGACGCTGGCATTCAAAGGCCGCACCGACCGCAAGGTCATCGTTGGTACAGAAAATGCCATCAAGCTGCGGATATTCCCGCCGTGCCTGGCGCATGAGCTCAATACCGGACGAATAGGAAGACGACTGCTCAACCATCACGCTGTACGGCGTTAAGTTCGCGTCGAGCATGGCCTGCTCATAGCCCTTCTGTTTGATGATAGTACGTTCATCGAGACGTGCGCCGAGATACGCCACATGGCGATGACCGCGTGCGAGGATGGCGGCTGTCATTTGACGTGCGGCTTCGAAGTTATCGAACCCAACGGCGATATCCAGACACGGCGATTGGCTGTCCATCAGCTCGACCACCGGAATACCGGCGACTTCGATCATCTTCAGGGTGCGAGGCGTGTGCGTACGTTCGGTTAAGATCAGGCCGTCGATGTTCCAGGAAAGCATCGATTCAAGACGTTCTTCTTCCAGTTCCGGTTTGTATCCGTAGTGCGCGAGCATGGTTTGATAACCGTAGGCGTCGGTAACGCTTTCGATTCCGCGCAGCACTTCGGCGAAGACCTGGTTAGTTAAAGAAGGAAGCAGAACACCGACCGCACGGCTGGTGGCATTGGAGAGAATATCGGGCGCGCGGTTGGGGATATAACCCAGTTCATCGAGAGCAGCGGCAATCTTGCCACGCAACGCCAGGGAAACCTGTTCCGGGTTACGCAAAAAGCGGCTGACCGTCATTTTGGTCACGCCGACGCGATCGGCCACATCCTGAAGTACGGGTCGTTTCTTTTTCATCGTCCTGAGAGAAGCCTTTAATGAGACATTCTCTCAGTTTATCACGGACAAAGGCCAACCTTCCCCTGTCAAATGTGGAAGGTTGGCCTTTTATCATAATTAATACACTAAATCATTCGAGTTGCATCAAGGCGGCAACGCAGCAAATCCCCGGGAGCGTATATAAGTACGCGACCGGGGTGAGCGAGGAAAGCCAACGAAGATGCGGCTTGAAGGATGACGTGTATTTATACTGGCGGCAGATCAAACAGCAGTATTTCACTTTCGCTGTCGGCATGAACGGACAACGCCTGCTCATCCCAAATCGCCAGACCGTCAGCGGTGGTGGCTTTAGTCCCGTTGATGGTGACTTCGCCTTTCACTACCTGAATCCACACGCGGCGGTTCGCGGCAATCTGATGCACAGACTGTTCGTTTTTCGCCAGCGCCCAACGGTACAGCTCCATATCCTGATGCACTTTCAGGGAGCCATCACGCGCATCCGGGGAAAGTACCAGCTGTTTGCCCTGCAGGGCGTCAAAGCGGCGCTGCTCGTAGCGCGGCGTGATGCCGGTTTCTTCTGGAATGATCCAGATTTGATACAGGTGCAGTTTTTCGGTTTTGCTCGGGTTGTACTCCGAGTGACGCACCCCGGTACCGGCGCTCATAATCTGGAACTCGCCAGCCGGAACCTGCTCTTCGTTACCCATACTGTCTTTGTGCGCTACGGCGCCTTCCAGCACATAAGTCAGGATTTCCATGTCTTTGTGCGGATGGGTACCGAAGCCCTGACCTGCGTCAATCACGTCATCGTTAATCACGCGCAGTGCCGAGAAGCCCATGAAGTTCGGGTCGTAATAGTCCGCGAACGAGAAGGTATGCCATGAGTCCAGCCAGCCATGATTTGCGTGACCACGATCGCCTGCTTTACGTAAAAAGATCATTGTTTTTCACCCCAGTTCGTTTCGATGGAGTAAGTGTGGACGCAAACGGCCAGGGATCATAGAGGGTGAAAATTGACTCCTCTGTTCAAAAATTATGAACAAGCCCAGAGGAGTCTTTTTAGCTTACTTCGCGAGGGTAATCGTGGCCGGAGAAGCCTGCTCGAACCCGCGTTCAAGGATCTCCAGATTGGTCAGAACTTCAGATTCCTTGACGTAATTCGGCGCGCCCGTCGTGATTGTCGCATACAGGGCATCGTAGACGCGGCCATAGTCGCCGGTTTCCGGTATAAGCTCCTCTTTCACCGTCACGCCTTCGCGATTGACGTACTCCAGTTGGCCTACCGATTCATCCGCCGCAAAGCCCGGTTCGCCCGGCATGATATTGGCCTTCAGGCTGGTTTCCTGCTGGTCGATGCCGTATTTGATAAACGAGCCGCGAGTGCCGTGCACGATAAATTTCGGGTAATCGGTTTTCACCAGATGGCTGGTTTTGACGATGGCTTTCAGGTCGCCATAGAACAGCTGCGCTTCAAAGGTGTCGTCCGGGTTGGCTTTGTTGCGCAGGCTGCGAATGTCATACGACACGTGATCCGGGCGGCCAAACAGGGAGATTATCTGGTCCATCGTATGCACGCCCAAACCGTAGAACGCACCGTCCTGAGGCAGACCGGGCTTGGTTTCTGCCACCGGGCGATACATGTCGAAATGGCTTTCAATCTCGACGATATCGCCCAGCTTGCCGCTCTCAATGGCCTGTTTCGCTAACAGGAAGCAGGTATCAAAGCGACGGTTCTGGTACGGCGTGACGGTCAGCCCTTTGCTTTTTGCCAGCGCAAACAACTCTTTGGCTTCAGCCATTGTCGGCGTGAAAGGCTTTTCCACCAGCACGTTTTTGCCTGCTTCTAGCGCGCGTTTCGCGTACTCAAAGTGGCTGTCAGCGTGGGTGCAGACGATCACCAGTTTGACCTGCGGATCGTTTAAGACCTCATCAAGATCGCTGGTGAAATGAATGTGGGAATACTGTGGGGACTGCTCTTCCGGCTTCGCATGGCGGCGGAAAATGTGCGCCACATGCCAGCTGTCTTTACGGTTGAGAACATACGGAAGGTGATAGCGGGTGGTGCTTTTACCAAATCCAATAAATGCGCAATGTAATGTCATGGCTCAGTCCTTGTTAAGGTTGCTGGGACTACCATAGCGCAAGTTTTCCCATCGCCCCAACAAATGCTCGCGCATCAGCCGTCGGCGACGCAGACAGTTTGCGCACGGCAAGCGCGCAGCAACCGGAGCGTACTTAATGTACGTGAGGATTGCGAGCACTTCCCGGGGGCAAAGTGGCAAGTAAGCCAGGCTGAAACAGGATAAAAAAAAGCCAGCGCTAGGCTGGCTAAAGTAATACTGGAAGCAATGTGAGCAATGTCGTGCTTTCAGGTTTCCGTAGAGGTCTTCCTGAACGCGAGACAATAATAATCATTCTCATTCGCACTTGTCCAATACTTTTTGCAAAAAAGTGAGTTGACTCACCTTTCAAACTCCATGATGTTAAAGAGGACATTAACCTAACGAGGATGAAGGAATGAGTGAGATAGTGATACGCCACGCTGAACCGAAAGATTACGACGCGATCCGTCAGATCCACGCCCAGCCGGAGGTGTACCACAACACGCTACAAGTTCCTCATCCTTCTGAGCAGATGTGGCATGACCGGCTAACGGAACGCGTCGGCGTCAAGCAGCTGGTCGCCTGTATTGACGATATTGTGGTCGGGCATCTCTGCATCGAAGTGACACAGCGCCCGCGCCGCAGCCACGTGGCGGATTTTGGCATTTGCGTGGGGGCGCAGTGGCACAATCGCGGCGTCGCCAGCGCGCTGATCCGCACCATGATTGATATGTGTGACAACTGGCTGCGCGTTGATCGTATTGAGCTGACGGTGTTTGTCGACAACGAACCGGCGATCGCGGTGTACCGCAAGTACGGTTTTGAAATCGAAGGGACCGGCAAAAAATATGCTCTGCGCAACGGTGAGTATGTGGATGCGTATTATATGGCGCGGGTGAAATAATCGTTGCGAATTGCCGGGTGGCGCTGCGCTTACCCGGCCTACGTTCGTGCCGTTGTAGGCCGGGTAAGGCGAAGCCGCCACCCGGCAAACCATCAGTACCCTGCCGTCAAATCATCCACCGACCGCGGGTCCGATGCGCCAGAAAGCGTTCCGTCGGGCGCGACCACAATACTCTGCGTACTGCCCATCGCTTCTTTCACCACCACTTTCTGCCCACGCTGCTCCAGCAGTTTGATGGTGTCCGGGCTAAAGCCTTTCTCCACGCGCAATTCATCCGGCAGCCACTGATGGTGGAAGCGCGGTGCGTTGGTCGCTTCCGCCACGTTCATACCAAAATCGATGCTGTTGACCACCATTTGCAGCACCGTCGTGATAATACGGCTCCCGCCAGGACTGCCCGTCACTAGCCAGGTTTTACCGTCTTTCACCACGATGGTCGGTGACATCGACGACAGCGGACGTTTCTTCGGCCCGACGGCATTCGCATCGCCGCCCACCAGCCCATAGACGTTCGGCACGCCCGGTTTGGCGGAGAAATCATCCATTTCGTTATTGAGCAGTATCCCGCTGTTCCCCGCGACAATCCCAGTGCCAAACACGGTGTTGAGCGTGTAAGTCACCGCCACCGCGTTACCGTCTTTATCCACCACCGAGAAGTGGGTGGTCTGATTGCTTTCATACGGCGCGAGTTTGCCGGGGCGGATCTGGCTCGACGGCTTAGCCTTGTTGATATCAATCTGATCCGCCAGCGATTTGGCGTAGGCTTTGTTGGTCAGCGCCTGCCACGGCACTTTCACAAAATCCGGATCGCCGAGGTATTCCGAGCGGTCGGCATAGGCATATTTTTCCGCCTCGGCCATCACCTGCATCGCATCGGCGCTACCAAAGCCAAATTTGTGCATATCGAAGTTTTCAAGAATATTGAGGATCTGCACGATGTGAATCCCACCGGAGGACGGTGGCGGCATGGAGAACACCTGATACCCGCGATACTCTCCGCTGATAGGCGTGCGTTCCACCGCTTTGTACTCCGCCAGATCCGCTTTGGTGATAAGCCCCCCGTTCTTGTGCATCTCGTCGGCAATCTGGTCGGCAATCGCACCTTTATAGAAGGCGTCTGGGCCGTTTTCGGCAATCAGTTCCAGACTTTTGGCGAGATTTTTCTGCACCAGCTTATCGCCCTTCTTCAGCGGTTCGCCGTCTTTCCAGAAGATGGCTTTGCTGTTTTCGTGATTCGGGATCACTTCGCTGCCGTAGGTTTTGAGATCGTCCGCTAACGCGTCATTGACCACAAACCCGTCGCGCGCCAGTTTGATCGCTGGTTGCACCACTTTATTCAGCGGCAGCGTGCCGTATTTTTCCAGCGCCAGCGAGAAGCCAGCGACCGTGCCCGGCGTGCCGCTCGCCAGATGCGAGGTCAGGGATTTTTTGCTGTCCGGGTTGCCCTGATCGTCAAGGAACATATCGCGCGTGGCCTGATTCGGCGCCATTTCACGGAAGTCGATAGAAGTGGTTTTGCCGTCTTTGGTGCGCAGCAGCATAAAGCCCCCGCCACCGAGATTCCCCGCCTGCGGATGCGTTACCGCCAGGGCATAACCCACGGCGACGGCGGCGTCGACGGCATTACCGCCCTGTTTGAGAATATCCACGCCGACCTGCGTAGCCATCGCATCAACGGACGCCACCATCCCCTGCTTCGCCCGCACGGGATGGAAAACATCTTCTTCCACGCCGTAGGAGACTGGCGGTGCGGCAGGCGGATTCGCCGCCACGGTAAATGTGCCGCCGGCCATCAGCGCAGCGATCGCTACCCAGCGCAAAAACGTTGGTTTTATCATTGTTGTTCTCCAGGTGAAGGGAGCCAAATTCCCGTTTAAGCCTGGTTCACAACTCCTAAAAAATCATCGT
Organism: Lelliottia jeotgali; assembly: GCA_002271215.1. Lineage (NCBI taxonomy): Bacteria > Pseudomonadati > Pseudomonadota > Gammaproteobacteria > Enterobacterales > Enterobacteriaceae > Lelliottia > Lelliottia jeotgali. Next base: position 4,223,356 of record CP018628.1, read on the forward strand.
GGTGACGGATTCGAGGTAAACTTAAGAGAAGCCTCAGAAGGAGGAAATGACAATGAAACGTTTACTGATCTTAACGGCACTGCTTCCGTTCGCCGTGCTCGCACAGCCACTGAATACCATGAACAACCCGAACCAGCCGGGATATGAAATCCCGAGCCAGCAGCGGATGCAGACTCAGATGCTGGGCCAGCAGCAGCAGCAAAAAGGGATGTTGAATCAGCAGTTGAAAACCCAGACTCAGCTTCAGCAGCAGAGCCTGCAAAATCAGATGAATAACAACACGCAGATGATTCAGCAGGGCCAGCCGCGCGTGCAGCCGTTGCCGAATCCGAACGGTGGGATGTTAAGCGGCGCGACGAGCAGCGGTCAGCAGCAACATATGCTGCCGCCACGCTCGAACGGCGATATGCTCAATAATCCGCAGAATTAAAGTTCGGGCCAATCACGTCAATCGCATCGGTGCAGATGCAATCCACGCCCCAGCGCAGCAACTCCGCCGCACGCTGGGGTTTGTTCACCGTGTAAACCAGGATGTGCAATCCAGCGTCTTTCAGCATCTTCACGCGCGCCTCATCCAGCAGACGATGGTTCAGGTGGATCGACACGCAATCTAAGCGGGTGGTCAGCTCGCGCCAGTCGTCACGCCATTCGTCCAGTAATAATCCGCGCGGCAGTTCCGGTGCAGCTGCTTGTGCTGCTTCCAGGGCGTCAATCTCAAACGACGACAGCAGTGGTGCGGTCATCCCCTCCCACATTTCGCGCGCGGCCAGCGCAATCACTTTCCCGGTGAGCGGCCCGGTGCCTGTGGTCGGTTTGATTTCGATATTGGCCATCATCCCGTGCTGACGACAGCGGTCTGCCACTTCCGCCAGCAACGGCAGCGGTTCGCCTTTGAACTCGCCGCTGAACCAGCTTCCGGCGTCCACTTTCAGCAGATCGCGCCACGGCAGATCGCCCGCCACACCCCAGCCGTTGCTGGTGCGCTCAAGGTTATCGTCGTGCAACAGGAAAATTTCGCCATCTTTCGACAGCTTGGCGTCAAATTCAATCATCTGATGACCGTAATACGCGCCCTTATCAATCGCTGCCAGGGTGTTTTCCGGTGCTCGTTTCCCGCCGCCACGGTGGGCGACGATGTGAGGATATGGCCAGTTACTCATACGCGTTGTCCTGTTTCACCATCAAATAAGTGCAGGTGATTTTCCGGCAGATGCAGCCACAGCGTGCTGCCCGCCTTTGGGCGTTCCTGATGCGCGAGGCGCACCACCAGCTTTTGATCGCCCCAGCGCCCGTGCGCCAGGTTATCCGCACCCAGCATCTCCAGCGTGTCCATCACCAGGGGCACGCCGCCTTCCGCCTGCGAGCTTAGCGCAATATGTTCCGGGCGGATACCGAGCGTCATTTTACGCCCGGCGTAGCCGCGATAAAACCAGTTCACTGGCAGCGCCATACCGCTATCCAGCTCAAAATGGGTCCCCGCGTTGCTGATGCGCCCTTCCAGCAAGTTCATCGCCGGGCTACCGATAAAGCTGGCAACGAAGCGGCTGGCCGGTTTTTCGTACACTTCTACAGGCGTACCGATCTGCTCAGCGATGCCTTTGTTCATCACCATCACGCGCTGGGCGAGGGTCATCGCTTCTACCTGATCGTGGGTGACGTACAGCGAAGTGGTTTTCAGGCGACGATGCAGATGCTGCAATTCGAGGCGCATCTGCACGCGCAGTTTGGCATCGAGGTTGGAGAGCGGCTCGTCAAACAAGAACACTGCCGGGTCGCGAACAATCGCGCGGCCCATTGCCACACGTTGGCGTTGGCCGCCGGAGAGCTCGCGCGGGCGGCGTTTTAACAGGCCGTCCAGCTCCAGAATGCGCGCGGCCTCTTTCACTTTCTCTTCGATATGCCCCTTGCCCATCCCGCGGATTTTCAGGCCCCAGGCCATGTTCTCTTCCACGCTCATGTGCGGATACAGGGCGTAGTTTTGGAACACCATCGCGATCCCGCGATCTTTCGGTTCCATTTCGGTCACGCGCTGGCGGTCAATCCAGATATCACCGCTGGTCACGCGCTCAAGCCCGGCCACCATACGCAGCAGCGTCGATTTCCCGCAGCCGGACGGGCCGACCATCACGATAAATTCGCCGTCCGCCACGTCGAGCGTCAGGGGTTGAATCACCTGGGTTTTGCCGTCCCAGCTTTTGGTTACTGCCTGTAATTTTAATCCAGCCATCTTATTTCTCACTGTCTACTAAACCACGCACGAACGCGCGTTGCATGGCTAAAACGATTACGACCGGGGGAATCAGCGTGAGCAACATTGCCGCCATCACCTGGTTCCAGAGGGTGGTGCCTTCGCCGGTAGCGATCATGCCTTTGATGCCCGCCACGGCGGTGCCGAGATTGACGTCCTGCACAATCAGCAGCGGCCACAGATACTGGTTCCAGCCGTAGATAAAAGTGATCACAAACAGCGCCGCGAGATTGGTTTTGGAAAGCGGCAGCACGATGTCGCGGAAGAAACGCATCGGCGAGGCACCGTCGATGCGCGCGGCTTCAATCAGCTCGTCCGGCAGGGTCATAAAGAACTGACGGAACAGGAAGGTCGCGGTCGCCGAGGCCATCAGCGGCAGGGTCAGGCCCGCGTAGCTGTCGAGCATTCCAAGATTGGCGATCACTTCCACAGTCGGGAAGATACGTACTTCGACCGGCAGCATCAGGGTGATAAAGATCATCCAGAAGAATAGGTTACGCAGCGGAAAACGGAACCAGACGATAGCGAAGGCCGAGAGCATCGAGACCACGATTTTGCCGACCGTAATGCTAAACGCCATGATGAAACTGTTGAGCATCATCAGCCAGAACGGCGCGCTGTTGGCCCCGACGCCCTGGGTCCAGATGGTCGCCATGTTCTCGAAAAGATGGCCGCCGGGAATGAGCGTCATCGGCGTGTCGAAGACCGCTTTGGTATCCAACGTAGCGGCAACAAAGGCCACGTAAAGTGGGAACAGAATGACGACGATCCCGAGAATTAACATGGTGTGGCTGAAAATCGTCAGCCCCGGACGGTTCTCAATCATTGGTAGCGCACCTTACTTTCGACATAGCGGAACTGAACCACCGTCAGCACAATCACCAGCCCCATCAGTACCACGGACTGCGCGGCAGAGGCTGACAGATCCAGACCGGCAAAGCCTTCGCGATAGATTTTGTAGATAAGCGTGGTGGTCGCTTGCACCGGTCCACCGGCGGTGGCGGCGTCGATCACCGGGAAGGTGTCGAAGAAGGCGTACACCAGGTTGACCACCAGCAGGAAGAAACTGACCGGCGCAATCAGCGGCAGCGCCAGTTTGAAGAAGCGGCGAATCGGCCCAGCGCCGTCAATCGCGGCGGCTTCAACCAGCGATCGCGGTATGGATTGCAGCGCAGCAAAGAAGAACAGGAAGTTGTAGCTGATCTGCTTCCACACTGAGGCGAAGACCACCAGAAACATCGCCTGCCCACTGTTTTGCGCGTGGTTCCAGTCGTAGCCAAATTCACCGAGGAAATGGGTAATCAGCCCACGCCCTGGGTTAAACAGGAAGATCCACAGCACGGCGGCAACGGCGGGTGCCACGGCGTAAGGCAGCAGCATCAGCGTCTGATACAGACGGCTGCCGCGCACCACGTAATCGACCAGTGCGGCGAAAAACAGCGACACCGCAAGGCCACTGAACGTCACCAGGGCGCTGAATTTGATCGTCGTCCAGAAGGAGTCGAGGTAATAGCTGTCGTGCCAGAGTGCGGCGAAGTTATCCAGCCCAACAAACTGGCTGGAGAGCCCGAACGGATCGACGCTTTGTACCGAGTACCACAGCGCTTCGCCCGCAGGCCAGATGAAAAAGATAACGGTGATAATCAGCTGCGGGGCGACCAGCAAATAGGGCAGCCAGCGCGAACGGAATACCGGACGGGATGATGACATAGAGGGACTCTTTTCCAGAAAACGCCGGGTGGCGGCTTCGCCTTACCCGGCCTACAAGGTGCATTTTCTCCCTCTCCCCGTGGGAGAGGGTTGGGCTGAGGGCATCAGCCCGCATTAAACCAGTAGGCCGGATAAGCGCAGCGCCATCCGGCAAAAACATTAAGACTTGGTCGACTGCTCAAAGCGGCGCAGCAGCTGATTCCCGCGCTCTACTGCGGAATCCAGCGCCTGCTGTGGCGTTTTCTTGCCGGTCCAGACGCTTTCCAGTTCTTCATCCACGATGGTACGAATCTGCGGCATGTTGCCCAGACGCAGACCTTTGGTGAACGGTAACGGCGGCTTGTTCAGCATCTGGCGGGTGGCGATATCCGCACCTGGGTTTTTGTCGTAGAAGCCCTGCTCACGTGTCAGGTCGTAGGCGGCTTTGGTGATCGGCAGATAGCCCGTCTTCTGGTGCCACTCGGCAGCGATTTCTGGTTTTGCGAGGAAGTCGAGGAACTCCGCCACGCCTTTATAGGTGCCGTTGTCTTTGCCCTGCATCACCCACAGGCTCGCTCCGCCGATGATGGCGTTCTGCGGTGCGCCTTTGACATCCGCGTCGTAAGGCATCATGCCCACGCCGTAGTTGAATTTGGCGTAGTGACGGATATCCGCCAGCGATCCGGATGAAGCGGTGGTGATGGCGCAGTCGCCGTTGTAGAACTTCTCGGTGGATTCGTCTTTACGTCCGAAGTAGCTGAAATCGCCTTTCTTGTTCAACGCTTCCAGCAGGGCGATGTGCTTCACCTGCTCCGGCTTGTTGAACTCGAGTACCGCGTCGGTACCGTCAAAGCCGTTGTTTTTGGTGGCGACCGGCAGACCGTGCCAGGCGCTAAAGTTTTCGATCTGGATCCAGCCCTGCCAGCCGCTCGCATAGCCGCACTTCATGCCTGCTGCTTTCAGTTTGGCGGTGTACTCGGCCAGGTCTTGCCAGGTTTTCGGCGGCTGATCCGGGTTCAAACCGGCTTTTTTGAAGGCGTCTTTGTTGTAGTACAGAACCGGCGTGGAGCTGTTAAACGGCTGGGAAAGTAAATGCCCGGTTTTGGAGTCGGTGTAGTAACCGGAAACCGTTGGCACGAACTGAGATTCATCAAAGTTAATGCCCGCGTCTTTAAACACTTCATAGACCGGCTTGATCGCTTTCGAGGCCATCATGGTGGCAGTGCCGACTTCATACACCTGCAGCAGCGCCGGTGCGTTACCAGTACGGAACGCCGCGATACCCGCGCTCAGACTCTGTTCGTAGTTACCTTTGTACACCGGCACAATTTTGTAATCCGGGTGGGTATCGTTGAAACGCTGCGCCAGGGAATCAACCTCTTTGCCCAACTCCCCTTCCATCGAATGCCAGAACGGAATCGTGGTGACAGCCATTGCGTTCGTCGCAAAAGCCAGACCGATTGCCAGACCCAAAGCTGTGTGTCGTAACGAAGTCATTGTCATCTCTCTTTATTGTGCCGGATGCGCGATATCACGCGTTTTATGCTCGCGAGGTAACATGACATGCTCGAATGACAGAAAAATAACTGTTTATTTACAGAATGATGACAGACGGGGGTCAGGGGGATGATGGAATAGTGACGGGGATGTGGCAGTTTAGAAGGTGCGGTCTGGTGCCCTCACCCCGCCCTCTCCCTGTACGGTCCGGGGACATGGTAGACAGGTGTTCGGGGACATGGTGAACACTATTTAACATCCTTTACCCATGGTGATCGACTTTTTCTTCAGGTCGATCACCCCCACTTTCGTGCTGTACCACCACACCTCATAACAGCCATCTTCAGCCCCTTCCTTCAGTCCCACATATTCGCCCCTGAACGCTTTTCCTGCCTTCAGCGTTACCCCTCTCAGGCTCAGCTTTCCGCTGATATCCACTTTCCTGACCATCACGCCCTCGTCGTATTCCGGGAGTTCAGCGTGACTGTTGTACTGCCGCGCTGATGGCTGATACCGCGAAGCGGGCACTGCCATATCCAGCGAGGTGTGCGGCCGTTCAAGGTTATAGACGTTGCGCCAGTGGTCAAAGGCACGCTGCAGCTCACCCCTGTCCGCGAACCACTTCCCCTGCAGAACTTCCGCCTTCAGGCTGCGGTGAAAACGCTCCAGCTTGCCCTGCGTCTGTGGATGATATGGCCGCGAGTGGCCCACCCGGATACCCTGGCGCATCAGCCACAGCTCCAGTGCCGTCCAGACTCCGGTGGTGTCGCCCCACGGTGCCCCGTTATCCATCGTCATCCGCTCCGGCAACCCGTAGTGCCTGAACACGTTAATCAGCTGTGACTGCACGGTCTCCCGGCGCTCATCGTCGCAGTGCACCAGACAGAGGGAAAAACGGGAGTGGTCGTCGAGCAGGGTCAGTGGATGGCAGCGCCCGCCCCCAAAGGGAAAGTGGCCCTTAAAGTCCATCTGCCAGAGGCGGTTGGGGGCGTCATGCTCAAAGCTGCCGGTGGCCGGAATGCCCGGTGTCGTGCCCGGCAGCAGGCCGTGACGGGCCATCAGGTTATGGACAGTGCTGAAAGCGGGCATCCTGTGTCCCTGGTCTTCGAGCCAGCGCTTAATCTTGCGCGCGCCCCAGCGTTCATGACGGGCATGCGCCAGGCGCAGCAGGTCAGTGATGGCGTCAGATGAGCGGTTCGGCGAATGATGAGGCACGCGGGAGCGGTCAGCCAGGCCGGCAGCGCCGTGTTCAGACCAGCGGGCGAGCCACTTGTAGCCAGTAGCGGGCGAAATGCCGTAGTGACGGCAAAGAGAACGGATGTTCGCCCCGTCTTGCGAGGCGAACAGAACAAACTCGGTACGTAATGACATGGTATCTCTCGCATCCCAGGGCATAAGCGACTCCAAAAACGGGTTCGTATGCCTTAGTTGTAAGTGTCTACCATGTCCCCGAACAAGTGTTCATGATGTCCCCGGACCGTACACTCCCACAGGGAGAGGGAGAAAACATAAAAAACGGCAACCTTTGGTTGCCGTTTCGCCTAGAACTCGTAGGCCGGGTAAGGCGAAGCCGCCACCCGGCATTTCACAAACTAACCGCCCAAATACGCACTCCGCACCGCTTCGTTCGCCAGCAGCGCGTCGCCGGTATCGGAAAGCACCACGTGGCCGTTCTCCAGCACGTAGCCGCGATCCGCGAGCTTCAGCGCCTGGTTGGCGTTCTGCTCGACGAGGAAGATGGTCATCCCCTCTTTGCGCAGCTGCTCGATGGTGTCGAATATCTGCTGGATGATGATCGGCGCTAAACCGAGCGATGGCTCGTCGAGCAGCAGCAGACGCGGCTGACTCATCAGCGCACGGCCAATGGCCAGCATCTGCTGCTCACCGCCGGACATGGTGCCTGCACGCTGAATGCGGCGCTCGTACAAACGCGGAAAGAGTTCATACACGCGTTTAATGCGGGTCTGATACTGCTCGCGTTCGGCAAAGAAGCCGCCCATCGCCAGGTTTTCTTCTACCGTCATCCGGGAAAACACCCGGCGGCCTTCGGGAACAATCGCCACCGCTTCACGCATAATTTTGGCGGTCTGCCAGTCGGTGATGTCTTTACCGTCAAAGACGATGCGCCCGCTGGTGGCACGCGGATCGCCACACAGGGTACCGAGCAGCGTGGTTTTCCCCGCGCCGTTGGCCCCGATGAGCGTCACGATCTCGCCCTGATTGATATGCAGGCTGACGTCGTGCAGGGCCTGAATCTTGCCGTAGTGGGCATTCACCTTGTCAAAAGATAACATCGCTTTTTCCATTTTATGCCTCACCCAGATAGGCGCGGATCACGTCCGGGTTATGTCGAATTTCATCAGGCGTGCCGTTCGCCAGCGGCGTGCCCTGATTCACCACGTAAATACGGTCCGAGATGCCCATCACCAGTTTCATATCGTGCTCAATCAGCAGAATGGTGGTGTCGTGATGATTGCGCAGCTCGACGATCAGCTCGTCCAGCTCTTTGGTCTCTTTCGGGTTCAGACCGGCAGCCGGTTCATCGAGCATCAGGATTTCCGGCTGCGTCACCATGCAGCGGATAATCTCGAGACGACGCTGATCGCCATAGGCCAGGTTGCTCGCCTGACGGTTAGCGTGCTGCAACAGGCCAATACGATCGAGCCAGGTGGCAGCGCGATCGAGGGCTTCGCTCTGCGCACGGCGGAAGGCCGGGGTTTTCAGCAGGCCAGAGAACACGCCGCTCTTGAGCTGCTGATGTTGCGCCACCAGCAGGTTTTCAATCACCGTCATTTCACGGAACAGACGCACATGCTGGAAGGTACGCACCACGCCCATGCGGGCAATTTGCTGGCCCGGCAGCCCCTCAAGATGCTGATCGCGCAGCATAATGGTCCCGCCCGTCGGCTTATAGAAACCGGTCAGGCAGTTGAAGACCGTGGTTTTCCCCGCGCCGTTCGGGCCAATCAGGGAGACGATCTCTTTCGGGAACAGGTCCAGCGAGACGTTATTGACCGCCAGCAGGCCGCCAAAACGCATCATCAGACCGTTTACGGATAATAATGGCTGACTCATGCCTGCTCTCCTTTCGCTTGCCCGTTCTTCAGCTTTAACTGTGGACGGGTCATTGGCAGCAAGCCCTGCGGACGCCAGATCATCATCAGTACCATCAAACCACCCAGCATTAACATGCTGTATTCGTTAAAGTCGCGCATCAATTCGCGAGAAACCACCAGCAGGATCGCCGCGAGGATCACCGCAAACTGCGAGCCCATCCCGCCGAGCACTACGATAGCGAGCACGAAGGCCGATTCGGCGAAGGTGAAGGATTCCGGGCTGACGAAGCCCTGACGCGCGGCAAACAGGGTTCCGGCAAAACCGGCGAACGCGGCGCTGATGGTAAAGGCGGTCAGCTTGATGCGCGTCGGATTCAGGCCCAGGGAGCGACAGGCGATCTCATCTTCACGCAGGGCTTCCCACGCGCGACCCAGCGGCATGCGCAGCAGACGGTTAATCACGAACAGCGTAATGACCACCAGCAGCAGTGCCACCAGATAGAGCCAAATCACGCGGTCGGACGGGTCGTACTTCACGCCGAAGAAGTTGCTGAAAGTATCCCAGCCCCCTTCCCGCGCGGAACGGCTGAACTCCAGGCCGAAGAAGGTCGGTTTCGGGATCTGGCTGATGCCGTTCGGGCCGCCGGTCACTTCGGTATTGTTCAACAGCAAGATACGGACGATTTCGCCGAAGCCTAAAGTCACAATCGCCAGGTAGTCACCGCGCAGGCGCAGCACCGGGAAGCCGAGCAGGAAGCCCGCAGCGGCAGACACCAGGCCCGCCAGCGGCAGACAGGTCCAGAAGCCGAGGCCGTAATAGTGGTTCAGCAGCGCAAAGGTGTAAGCACCGATGGCGTAGAAACCGCCGTAACCGAGCACCAGCAGGCCAGACAGACCGACTACCACGTTCAGGCCGAGGCCCAGAATCACGTAGATCATGGTCAGGGTGGCGATATCCACCGTCCCGCGCGAGACCATAAACGGCCACGCAACAGCAGCAACTAACAGCGCCACCAGGAACAGTTTCTGTTTAACGGAGGAACCGTCGATGGCAGGCAGCACGAATTTCGGGCCGGAGACGTTTTTCAACGTCTTCTGGAACACCGGACGCAGCAGCTGGAACAGGAACACCACGGCGGTGCCGACAAACACCCACTGCCAGCGGATATCGGCGGCGGTATCGACCACCAGTTTGGTGCCATCCAGTTCTAACTGCACGCCCATAAAGACGCCCGCGAGGACGAAGAACATGGCGGCAGAGAGGAGCGCCATCGCAAAATGCATCGGTTTCATACTTTCTCTACCTCCGGACGACCCAGGATCCCGGTAGGCATCACCAGCAGCACCAGAATCAGCAGCGCGAACGACACCACGTCTTTATATTCGGTACTCAGGTACGCCGAGGAGAGCGCTTCAGCAACGCCCAGAATCAGGCCGCCGATCATCGCGCCAGGAATGCTGCCGATCCCACCCAGAACCGCGGCGGTGAAGGCTTTCATCCCGGCCATAAAGCCGATGTACGGGTTGATCACGCCGTAGAACTGACCGAGCAGCACGCCCGCGACGGCGGCCATCGCCGCACCGATCACAAAGGTCAGGGCGATCACGCGGTCGGTGTTAATCCCGAGCAGGCTGGCCATTTTCAGATCTTCTGCGCAGGCGCGGCAGGCGCGGCCCATGCGGGAGTAGCGGATGAAAATGGTCAGTGCCAGCATCGCCAGGAAGGTCACAATCCAGATAACCAGCTGCATGGTGGTGATGGACGCCGAGAAGTTTTCGCTGGCACCGACAATCCACTGGCCGTTGAACAGGCTTGGCAGCGCCACGTCGCGCGAGCCTTCCGTCAGGCTGACGTAGTTTTGCAGGAAGATGGACATCCCGATGGCGGAGATGAGCGCAATCAGACGCTTGGAGCTGCGCACGGGCCGATAGGCCACGCGCTCGATGCTCCAGCCGTAGGCGCTGGCAATCACAATCGCACCGACAAAACCGGCACCGACCAGCAGCCAGCTGCTGTCGATGCCCATCATCATCAGGGCGGCGATGATCATAAAGGAGACATAGCTGCCGATCATATACACCTCGCCGTGGGCGAAGTTGATCATGCCGATAATGCCGTAAACCATGGTGTAGCCGATGGCGATCAGCGCATAGGTGCTTCCCAGCGTGACGCCGTTAAACATCTGCTGCAAGAAATAGAGAAACTGCTCGGACATAAGGGAACCTTTTTAGACCCGCAGGACGGGATACTGAACCCACTCTAAATAATTCGAGTTGCAGGAAGGCGGCAAGCTGGCACACCCCCGGGAGCGTACACGAGTACGTGACCGGGGTGGGCGAGCGCAGCCAACGCATCTGCAGCTCGAAGTATGACGAGTGGTTGTCTTATTTGGCTACCGAGGAAGATCCATCGGCGTGCCACTGGAAGACACCAAATTCAAATCCCTTTAGATCGCCTTTCTCATCCCAGTTCAGCGGCCCAATCACGGTATCAGCACCATGAGCTTTCAAATCTTTGACTAAGTCCAGCGGCTCTTTGCTGCCGGTACGTTCCAGGGCAGTTGCCAGAGACTGCACCGCCGCGTAGGTGATCCAGACGTACGGACCGCTCGGATCTTTCTTCTGCGCTTTGAGCGCCTCTACGATAGCTTTGTTCGCCGGTTCCTGGTCATAGCGTTTTGGCATCGTCACCAGCATGCCTTCACCCGCATCGCCCGCGATGTTCGACAGGGACGCGTTACCCACGCCTTCCGGGCCCATGAACTGGGTTTTCAGACCGGTCGCGCGTGCCTGGCGCAGCATCTGACCCATTTCCGGGTAGTAGCCGCCGTAGTAAACGAAGTCGATGTTCTCTTTTTGCAGACGGGCCAGCAGCGCAGAGAAGTCTTTCTCACCGGCGGTGATGCCGTCGAAGAAGACCACGTTCGCGCCGCCTTTTTTCAGGCCATCCTGGACGGAACGCGCCAGGCCTTCGCCGTATTGCTGTTTATCGTGAATGATCGCGATGCGCTGCGGCTTCACTTTTTCGAGGATGTACTTCGCAGCCGTCGGCCCCTGAGAGGAGTCCAGACCGGCGGTACGCATGATGTGCTGATAGCCACGCTGCGTCAGCTCCGGGTTCGTAGCTCCTGGCGTAATCATCAGAATGCCTTCGTCTTCGTAGATATCGGAAGCAGGCTGAGTCGAGGACGAACACAGGTGGCCGATCACGTACTGGATGCCGTCGTTAACAATTTTGTTGGCTACGGCGACGGCTTGTTTTGGGTCACAGGCGTCGTCGTATTCCACGCCAACCAGCTTATCCCCTTTGATACCGCCTTTGGCGTTGATGTCTTTGATCGCCTGACGCGCGCCGTTGAACTCCATATCGCCCCACTGGGCAACCGGACCGGACATGGCACCGACGACGGCAACTTTAATGTCTTCCGCTATGGCTGCCTGCGAAATCGCTAATGCAACCATTCCCGCGATTAATGCTTTCGCGTTCCTTTTCATCTGTGAATCCCCATTCGTGACGTGATGTATATATTTTGTTTTATTATGGTTAAAAAGCATTCTGTACTTTTAATGAACAACGCTATTTTTACCAGTGCCTTTAATGGTTTAGCGCAGTTTTTCACTAAAAACCAGACTAAAATCTCTATTTTTCAGGCGATTAAGCAAAGATAATATTCTGAAATCAGACAGAGATAAACAAATAAAAGTGCAGTTTGCAGCATAAAATAACGGTACAAAGCGCCGAATAAAACACTGCCTTTCAGGTTAAAATTCTGCTTAATTTTCGATCCATGCATTTTCACACTGCACATTGCGCTGCTAAAAAAGTAATCACCTGGAGAATGGTTTAAAAAAGGGGAAGCCGCTGGCGAGATAAATTGAGTACACTGCCTTTATTCTTTTTGATTTGGACAAGCAGCTAATGAAACTGACCATCCTTCGTCTGGTGTCCTTTAGCGACCAGGATCACATCGACCTGGGCAAGATCTGGCCGGAATATTCCCCTTCTTCACTGGCCGTGGATGAAACCCATCGTATTTATGCCGCCCGCTTTAACGAGCGTCTGCTGGGTGCGGTGCGCGTGACGCTGAGCGGAACACAAGGCGCGCTGGATTCTTTGCGTGTGCGCGAAATCACCCGGCGTCGTGGCGTGGGGCAATATTTGATTGAAGAGCTTACCCGCGATAATCCGGAGGTGTCATGCTGGTGGATGTCGGATATCGGTGTGGAAGACCGCGCAGTGATGACCGCATTTATGCAGGCGCTGGGGTTTGTCGAGCGGGAGAATGGATGGGAGAAGCGTTAAAAAAAGCCGGGTGGCGGCTATGCCTTACCCGGCCTACAAGGTCAACGCAAAACGGCAACCAAAGGTTGCCGTTTTTTTATGTTTGCTCCCTCTCCCTGTGAGAGAGGGCCGGGATGAGGGCATCAGACCGCACTTCCCGTAGGCCCGGTAAGCGAAGCGCCACCGGGCTTTTTACTCACTTAGCATCTGTAGCAGAACCATCCGCATGCCAGGTGAAGACACCGAACTCAAAGCCCTTAAGATCGCCCTTCTCATCCCAGGACAGGGGCCCCATTACGGTTTCCACGGAGTTGGCTTTCAGCCAGGTCGCGATTTCAGCCGGATCGGCTGACTGATTCAGGCCCGCCTGCAGAGATTGCAGCGCGGCGTAGGTGGTCCACACGAACGCGCCGCTAGGATCTTGTTTCTTGGCTTTGATCGCGTCCACGATCGGTTTGTTCGCCGGAACCTGATCGTAGTTCTTCGGCTTAGTGACCAGCATCCCTTCAGCGGATTCGCCCGCGATGTTAGACAGAGAAACGTTCGCCACGCCCTCTGGACCCATGAACTGGGTTTTCAGACCGGCTGCGCGCGCCTGGCGCAGGATCTGGCCCATTTCCGGGTGATAACCGCCGTAGTACACGAAGTCGATGTTCTCTTTCTTCAGACGCGCCACCAGAGTAGAGAAGTCTTTCTCACCGGCGGTGATGCCGTCGAAGAACACCACTTTGGCATTGGCTTTTTTCAGGCTGTCCTGCACGGAGCGCGCCAGGCCTTCGCCGTACTGCTGTTTGTCGTGAACAATCGCGATGCGCTGCGGTTTCACCTTCTCAAGAATGTATTTTGCGGCAGTTGGGCCCTGATCAGAGTCCAGACCGGTGGTGCGCAGAATCAGTTTATATCCGCGTGCGGTCAGCTCTGGCGCCGTCGCCGCTGGGGTGATCATCAGAATGCCTTCGTCTTCATAGATATCAGACGCTGGCTGGGTGGAAGAGGAGCACAGGTGACCGATAACGTATTTGATCCCGTCGTTCACCACTTTGTTCGCCACCGCGACCGCTTGTTTCGGGTCACAGGCATCATCATATTTTACGATCTGCAGTTTTTCGCCTTTGATCCCGCCCTTGGCATTAATGTCTGCAACCGCTTGTTCTGCGCCGGTAAATTCCTGGTCGCCGTATTGCGCTACCGGGCCGGACATCGCACCGACAACAGCCACTTTAATATCTGCCTGAGCCATAGTGCTGAATGCCAACGCGATACATCCTGCCAGTAACGCTTTACCCTTCATATTCATCCTGAGATTCCCCATTATTATGGTTATAACGATTGTTGTGATGTTGTTGTGTAGCGCTTTATTTCAATTATAGGTCTGCTGCTCGCGCTTTTTCAGCACACTCTGCTAAAACATACCCCATTTTTATGATTTTGGAATAGCTAATTTGAAATGTATATATGCTAGCCCGGCGCGCATTTGCGACCGGGCTCGGGCTTTATCGAGTCAGCGCCGCAGAGATGATATCCAGCGCTTTGCGGAACTGGGCTTCGGGGATGGTGAGCGGATAGAGGAAACGAATCACGTTGCCGTACACGCCACAGCTGAGCAGCAACAGCCCATCTTCCAACGCGCGTTCCTGCACCAGTCGGGTAAATTCTGCTGAGGGTTGTCCGGTTTCGGGATCGTTGAATTCCACTGCGACCATTGAGCCTTGCGCACGGATATCAGCGATAAACGGGCAGGCGGCCTGGGCTTTGCTCAATACTTCCACCAAATGATGGCCCAGATGCGATGCGCGGGTGCAGAGCTCTTCTTCGTCGATCACTTCCAGCACCGCCAGCGCCGCCGCAATCGCCAATGGGTTACCGGCGTAGGTGCCACCGAGCCCGCCAGGTGCAGGGGCATCCATGACTTCAGCACGTCCAGACACCGCCGACAGCGGCATCCCGCCCGCCAGGCTTTTCGCCATAGTGATCAGATCGGGTTTAACGCAGTGGTGTTCCATCGAGAATAGCTTGCCGGTACGGGCAAAACCGGTCTGTACTTCATCAGCGATAAGCAAGATACCGTGGGTATCGCACAGCGCACGCAGGCCTTGCATAAAATCAGGCGGTGCGACGTTAAATCCGCCTTCGCCCTGAACCGGCTCAAGGATGATCGCCGCCACCTGGTCCGGGGCGATATCGGCTTTAAAGATACGTTCGAGGCTTTTCAGCGCGTCCTGAGAACTCACGCCGTGTAGCGTATTGGGATATTGGGCGTGATAGACCGAGCCGGGGAATGGGCCGAAGCCGAGTTTGTACGGTGCCACTTTGCCGGTCAGCGCCATCGTCATAAAGGTGCGCCCGTGGAAAGCGCCACCGAAGGTGATGAGACCTGGGCGTTTGGTGTAAGCGCGGGCGATTTTGACCGCGTTTTCGACGGCTTCTGCGCCCGTCGAGAAGAAAGCCGTTTTGGCGGGCCCCTCAATCGGTACGCGCGCATTGATGCGCTCCGCGAGGGCGATGTAGCCTTCGTACGGCACAATCTGGTACGCCGTGTGGGTAAACGACTGGAGCTGTTTTTCGATGGCGGCGATCACTTTGGGATGGCGATGACCGGTGTTGAGCACCGCAATCCCGGCCGCGAAGTCGATCACCTCGTTGCCCTCGACATCCCACAGCGTGGCGTTTTCCGCTTTATCGGCGTAAAAACCGCACATCACCCCGATGCCGCGCGGCGTGGCCTGCACACGCCGTTCATTTAACTCGTTATTTTTCACCCTGTCCCCCTGAAAGATTCGCATGCGTAGCGCATCTGTAAGTGTTTGCCAGGGGGGAAGAATTCGCCAGAGCGGGTGATGAAAAAAGTCCTCACCGTAGGCCCGATAAGCGAAGCGCCATCGGGCATCTGTATCCGGTCTTTGCCGGATGGTGGCAGAGCCTTATCCGGCCTACAACTTCATAGGGTCTATAAAAAACAAAACCCCCAGATTTTCATCCAGGGGTTATCGGGGTACTTCGCGGGAATTACGCTTCGATAGCGGCGCGAAGTTTTTTCATGGCGTTCTTTTCAAGCTGACGCACACGCTCAGCGGAGACGCCGTAGCGGTCGGCCAGTTCCTGCAGCGTGGACTTGTTGTCTTCGTCCAGCCAGCGGGCGCGGATAATCGCCTGGCTACGCTCGTCGAGACCTTCCATCGCGTGGGTGAGTTTGTTCGCAGCCTGATCTTCCCAGTTATCCTCTTCGATGCCATCGGCAAAGTTAGAGGTTTTATCCTGCAGATACAGAACCGGTGCCATCGGCTGGCTATCCTGCGCATCGTCGTCAGAAGACATATCGAATGTCATGTCCTGGGCGGCCATACGGGATTCCATCTCACGCACGTCTTTACTGGAAACGCCCAGCTCACGCGCGACCATTTCCACTTCTTCCTGATTGAACCAGCCCAGACGCTGCTTGGCTTTACGCAGGTTGAAGAACAGTTTGCGCTGCGCTTTGGTCGTCGCGACTTTCACAATACGCCAGTTACGCAGGACGTATTCGTGAATTTCAGCTTTAATCCAGTGCACGGCGAACGAGACCAGTCGCACACCCACTTCCGGGTTGAAGCGACGTACAGCCTTCATCAGACCGATGTTGCCTTCCTGAATCAAATCCGCTTGCGGCAGGCCGTAGCCCGAGTAATTACGAGCAACGTGAACAACAAAGCGCAGGTGAGACAGGATCAGCGTCTTAGCTGCTTCCAGATCGCCCTGGTAATGCAGCTTTTCAGCAAGCTCCTTTTCTTCCTCAGCCGTCAACATCGGCCAGGTGTTCGCAGCCCGGATATAAGATTCCAGGTTACCAACAGGGGCTAAAGCTAAAGTTTGCATTTCTTTGGTCATTCATTCCTCTCAATATAGTGTCTTCTGGCGGTGGTTTGTCCCCATCAGGCAACAAGCATGCCAAAGCATTTGAGCAGTGAGACTAACATTCACATTTTTATCAGACCGTGATTTTATCCACAAGTTCCTTGTAACGCTGTGAATAAATTACGCACAAATTGTGACATCGATAAGCGATTGCGGGGGAGAGTCAACAGGGACTCTTTCCCTGCAGAGTGAAGTACTCAGTGCAGGGAAAGATTATACCAGAGATTTTTTATTGCGGGGTAAAGTGACGTAAATGTTGTACGGTCGCCAGCCAGGCGGCTACCCACCCGATCATCGAACACACCAGCAGTAGCAGCAGACACTCGTCAAAGCCTAACCCACTGATATCAAACTTGGTTCCGAAAACCTGCGCCACTTCAGTGACGGCAGACGAGAGCCGCATCACCAAAATTTCTGACAAAATCAGTGAAAGAAATGCGCCGGAAAAACCGAGCAGTGCGCCGCCGTACAGGAACGGGCGCAGGATGAATCCATCCGTCGCACCAATCAGTTTCTGCACGTTAATGCTATCGCGACGGGAGAAGATACTCAGACGCACGCTGTTACCGATGACGAGGAACACCGCCGCCACCATCAGCACGCCGATCATCGCCGCCACGCGCCCCACCAGCCCGGTCAGGGAAGACAGACGCGCAAACCAGCTGTCGTCCATCCGCACTTCATCAATCCCATTGATGCGGGTGATGCGATCGCGCAGGGTGTTGAGTGAATCAGTCCCCTGGAAATCCAGCTTCGGGATCACCACCGCCACGGCGGGCAGCGGGTTCTCTTCGAGCATATCCAGCGCGCCACCGAAACCTGACCAGTTGCGGAACTCGCCCAGCGCTTCGTCGCGCGACAGGTAGTTCACCTTCTCGACACCCTGCTCCGACTGAAGCTGTCCCACCACCTGCGCGGCGGCGTTATCGTCCAGCGCTTTATCCAGATACACCGTAATCTGCGGTGACGGATAGTATTGCGAAGCCGCCTGGTTGACGTTTTTGTAGACCATATAGCAGACACTTGGCAGCGTCAGGGAGATGGCGATCACCATCACCGTCAGGAACGTCGCCAGTGGTTTGCTTTTCAGATCCTGCACCGCGCCGTGGAAGGCGTAGCGCACCTGTTCGTTAAAAACATTGGTCTTACGGGAGTTCGGTTTCGGTGCCGCTTTGGCGCGTTTTGGCGCGTTACGGTTGCCGTCTCCGCCGCCCTGTGGCTTGCGGAAACGGTCGAATCGATTGCCGAACTGCCGAATCTGGTTAATTGCGTCGCGCTTATTCAACGTGGCCTCCGTGCAAATGACCGTCGCTCAGGGTCAGCATGCGGTACGAACGACGGGAAATCAGCCCGATATCGTGCGTCGCCATCAGGACTGTGACTCCCACGCGGTTAAATTCCTCAAACAGACGCAGAATGCCTTCAGACAGCGCATCGTCCAGGTTACCGGTCGGTTCATCCGCCAGCAGAACGGCGGGTTTATTCACCACCGCGCGAGCGATGCCCACGCGCTGCTGTTCACCGCCAGAAAGCTGAATCGGGAAGTTCTTCGCTTTGTCCAGCAGGCCGACTTTGTCGAGCGCCGCCGACACGCGACGGCGGATATCATCATAGCTGGCACCTGCAATGATCAGCGGGATTGCTACGTTATCAAAGACGGTGCGATCCATCAGCAGGTGGTGATCCTGGAAAATCATACCGATCTGGCGACGCAGAAACGGCACCTCACGGTTTTTCAGACGGCTGATATCGTGGCCGCCAAAAAAGATGTTCCCGGCGCTTGGCCGCTCGATCCCACAGATAAGCTTGAGCAGGGTACTTTTCCCCGCGCCGGAGTGGCCGGTCAGAAATGCCATCTCGCCCGGCTGCAGGTGGAATGTGACTCCCTGCAGCGCTTGTCTCCCACCGAGATAGGCCTTGCTGACGTGTTCAAAGCGAATCATTGTTAGTCCTCTCGGGCAAATAGTGCCTCAATAAAGTCGTCCGATTTAAACGGACGCAAATCCTCGATACGTTCGCCGACACCGATATAGCGGATTGGGATGCCGAACTGATCCGCCACGGAGAAGATCACCCCCCCCTTGGCGGTGCCGTCCAGTTTGGTCAGCGTAATCCCGGTCAGCCCGACCGCTTCATCAAACAGTTTCGCCTGGCTGATGGCGTTCTGTCCGGTGCTGGCATCGATGGTCAGCATGATCTCATGCGGCGCGTCTTCGTCCAGCTTCTTCATGACGCGAACGATTTTCTTCAGCTCTTCCATCAGGTGCGATTTATTCTGCAGACGCCCTGCGGTATCAGCAATCAGCACATCGACATTTCGCGCCTTCGCCGCCTGAATGGCATCGAAGATCACAGACGCGGAATCCGCGCCGGTGTGCTGCGCAATCACCGGAATATTGTTGCGCTGACCCCAGACCTGCAGCTGCTCAACGGCTGCGGCACGGAAGGTATCGCCCGCCGCCAGCATCACGGTTTTGCCCTGCTGCTCGAACTGACGCGCCAGCTTGCCGATGGTAGTGGTTTTACCTACGCCGTTGACGCCGACCATCAGAATAACAAAGGGCGTTTTGCCTTCAATATTAAGCGGTTCATCAACTTTTGCGAGAATTTCGCCCATCTCATCTTTCAGCAGACCGTACAACGCCTCGGCATCGCGCAGCTGTTTACGGCTGGCGGTTTCGGTCAGTTTAGCGATGATTTTACGCGTGGTTTCCACGCCAACGTCCGCAATCAGAAGCTGTTCTTCCAGCTCTTCAAACAGATCATCGTCGATTTTTTTGCCGCGGAACAGACTGATAAATCCGGAACCGAGGTTTTCTTTGGTTCTGACCAGGCTGCGTTTCAGACGCGCGAAGAAACCTTCTTTGGTCGGTTTTTCCTGCTCCTGAACGATCTCTTCTGCCGGTGCTTCTTCTTCCAGCTCTTCGACTGGAACGACAATCATCGCTTCTTCTGCGGCAACGGCAGCCAGCGCCTGGGCTTCAAGTTCTTCGTCAGTGATTTCTGGCTCGTTTTGCGCTTCTTCTTCAACGGCTTCCACGATTTCGACGGTTTCAGCTTCCGCCTGCCACTCTTCTGGCGCGATCTCTTCCGCTTTTACCTCTTCCGGCAGCGGAAGTTCTTCGTGCTCAATCACCGCCTGCGGCGCTTCTTCGACCACAGGCTCAACAATCTCTTCGACCGCCTGATGAACCACAACCGGCTCTGGTTTTTCGCTTTCCTGAATCTGTTCGGTGACGTCGACCACTTCTTCAGCAAAGGCTTCGGTCTCTTCTTTGCTGTGCGCGTGCTCTTCCGCTTCGATTACCGCGGCGGTTTCGACAGGGGTTTCAGGCTGCGACTGTTCTTCAACTGCCTGCTGCTCTTCGATTTTTTGTTCTGTGTCTTGCTCTTTTTCGCCGAAGCCCAGCCAGGAAAAGAAGCCACGTTTTTTTTGTTTTGCCATCTGCGACGACACTCCTCGCGGTGCTATATACATGGAAGCTATAAAAATGATGAAATAGTCTAACACTTTACCTAATTAACATCACCGCCTGGAATCGCAGGCCAATTGTTAGCAGAGCTTTCCTGAAATGAAGAAAACGAACCGCCCGGCCGGACAAATTCGTATTATCGGCGGCCAGTGGCGAGGCCGCAAACTGCCCGTCCCCGACAGCCCTGGCCTGCGCCCGACCACTGATCGCGTCCGAGAGACGTTGTTTAACTGGCTGGCACCGTCGATGGTTGACGCTCGCTGTCTGGATTGCTTCGCTGGCAGCGGCGCACTGGGCCTGGAAGCCCTGTCACGTTACGCCGCCAGCGCCACGTTGCTGGAGATGGATCGCAGCGTTTCCCAGCAGTTACAGCAAAATCTGGCCACACTGAAAGCGACCAATGCCAAAGTGGTGAACACCAACGCGCTGGCGTTTCTCGCGCAACAAGGCACACCGCACGACGTGGTGTTTATCGACCCACCGTTCCGTAAAGGGCTGCTGGAAGAGACGCTCACGCTGCTGGAAAACAACGGCTGGCTGGCGGATGACGCGCTGATCTACGTTGAAAGTGAAGTGGAAAATGGCCTGCCGCCGGTGCCCGTTCATTGGGATCTGCACCGCGAACAGGTCGCAGGCCAGGTGGCTTATCGTTTATATCACCGTGAAGTACAAGGAGAACCTGATGCCAGTACTGATTAATTTTGGCCGTTTGCTGATGCTGGGCGTCTGGGCGTTTCTGATCCTCAACCTGGTCCATCCGTTCCCACGCCCAATGAATATTTTCGTTAACGTGGCGCTGATTTTCACCGCCTTTATGCATGCGTTGCAGATGGTGATGCTGAAAAACGGTATGCCGAAAAACGGGCCGCCGATGACCGGCTGGCAGCAGCTGCGGGTGTTTATTTTTGGCGTGTTTGAGCTGCTGGTGTGGATGAACAAGTTTAAGGCGCAGGCAAAGAAATAAGGTGCGTTTTTTTGCCCGGTGGCGCTGCGCTTACCGGGCCTGCGAGACCTGTAGGCCGGTGCAAGCGCAGCGCCGCCCGGCAAATCACGGTTCCGCAACAAACCCCTCAAACCGCGATCCCTTGTAACTTAACGTCCCGCGTTCCCCCACCGTCAACTGATGATACTGCTTCTCATCGAGGCGAAACGTCATCTCCAGCCCGCCGCTTTGTGGCTTGAAGCTCGCTTCATAGCGCATCAACGCGCCCGCGGGCGTCACCTGCTGCTGGCGTGAACGGCGCTCGTTGAGGGGTTTTTCGCGCTTATTGCTCACCACCACCTGCTTTTGCAGCATCGGCGCGGCGTCATTATCAGCCTTTTCACGACGCTGCTGCACAAAACGAAATGAGGCGGCGATGACGATAATCGCCACGACAACCACGAAGAAAAGCGGCATTTTGCTCATTGTTGAATCCCATCAGATTATGCGGAAATCAGGATACCGCGTCCGATCCGGCATTGCCAAACGCCTGCCCGCGTCACTACACTGAATCAGAGAATGTTTCTTCAAAAATAACAGATACAGGGAGTTAATATGCTTTGGTCATTTATCGCTGTCTGTTTTTCCGCATGGCTTTATGTCGATGCGTCGTATCGCGGGCCTACGTGGCAGCGCTGGTTGTTTAAACCGGTCACACTGCTGCTCCTGCTGTTGCTCGCCTGGCAGGCACCGATGTTTAACGCCGTCAGCTATCTGGTGCTCGCGGGCCTTTGCGCCTCGTTGATTGGTGACGCGCTCACGCTGCTGCCGCGCCAGCGTCTGCTCTACGCCATTGGGGCATTTTTCCTCTCGCATCTGCTCTATACCATTTACTTCGCCAGTCAGATGACACTCTCCCTGTTCTGGCCGCTGCCGCTGGTGCTGCTGGTCATTGGAGCGCTGTTGGTGGCCGTCATCTGGACACGCCTGGAAGAGATGCGCTGGCCGGTCTGTACCTTTATCGCCATGACGCTGGTGATGGTGTGGCTGGCGGGTGAACTGTGGTTCTTCCGCCCAACATCACCTGCCATGTCGGCGTTCTTCGGTGCTGCGCTGTTGTTAATTGGCAACATCGTCTGGCTCGGGAGTCACTACCGCCGTCGCTTCCGTGCGGATAATGCGATTGCCGCCGCCTGCTACTTCGCCGGGCATTTCCTGATTGTGCGTTCGCTGTATATTTAATAGTGCTTGACTCTGGAGTCGACTCCAGAGTGTATGCTGCGGTTAATGAGAAAATTATCATTACCGGAGAGTGCCATGTCGACTCCAGAAACACCGAAAAAAGTGCCGCAATTCTCGGCACTGAAACTCAGCCCTGTTCCCGCTAAAGACGACTGCTGCTGCGACAGCGGATGTGAAACCCAAACGGCATCTTCGCTGCCTGAAAACGGCGAGCGCTACACCTGGGTAGTCAACGGGATGGACTGCGCCGCCTGCGCCCGCAAAGTCGAGAATGCGGTAAAACAGGTGCCGGGCGTCAGCCACGTTCAGGTCCTGTTCGCCACCGAAAAGCTGCTGGTCAGCGCCGATACGGATGTCAGCAAACAGGTTGAGGCGGCGGTCACCAAAGCCGGTTACTCCCTGCGCAACGAGCAACAACCTGCCGAAAAAACTTCTCCCCTGCGGGAAAACCTGCCGCTCATCACCCTGATTATCATGATGGCGCTCAGTTGGATGCTGGAGCAGTTTAACCATCCGTTCGGTAATCTGGCGTTCATCGCCACCACCCTGGTTGGCCTGTTCCCGATTGCGCGTCAGTCGCTGCGCCTGATGAAAAGCGGCAGCTGGTTCGCGATTGAAACCCTGATGAGCGTCGCGGCTATCGGCGCGCTGTTTATTGGCGCGACGGCAGAAGCAGCGATGGTTCTGCTGCTTTTCCTCATCGGTGAACGGCTTGAAGGTTGGGCGGCAAGTCGTGCACGTAAAGGCGTTAGCGCGTTGATGGCGCTGAAACCGGAGACGGCGACGGTAGTGGTGAATGGCGAGCGCCAGACAGTCGCTATCACGGCGCTGCGTCCGGGCGATGTGATGGAAGTGGCCGCCGGCGGGCGTTTGCCTGCAGACGGGACGCTTCTCACCGCGATGGCCAGCTTCGATGAAAGCGCCCTCACCGGTGAGTCGATCCCCGTTGAGCGCGAAACCGGCGAGAAAGTCCCGGCAGGCGCGACCAGCGTGGATCGTCTGGTGCAGCTCACGGTGCTTTCCGAACCCGGCGACAGCGCCATCGACCGCATCCTGAAGCTGATTGAAGAAGCCGAAGAGCGCCGCGCGCCCGTCGAGCGTTTTATCGACCGCTTCAGCCGCATCTACACGCCGGTCATTATGCTGATTGCCCTGCTGGTGGCCATTGTTCCGCCGCTGTTGTTCAGCGCGCCGTGGGAGGCGTGGATCTACAAGGGGCTGACGCTGCTGTTAATCGGTTGTCCATGCGCACTGGTGATTTCTACGCCTGCGGCCATTACGTCTGGCCTTGCGGCAGCCGCACGACAGGGGGCGTTGATTAAAGGCGGTGCGGCGCTGGAGCAATTAAGCCAGATTCAGCAGATTGCGTTCGATAAGACCGGCACGCTGACGGTCGGCAAACCGCAGGTGACGGGGATGTATCCCGCCGATGACGCATTGCTGGCGCTGGCCGCCGCCGTCGAGCAGGGTTCCACTCACCCGCTGGCGCAGGCGATTGTGCGTGAAGCGCAGTCGCGTGGGCTGACCATTCCCGCCGCCAGCGCGCAGCGGGCGCTGATGGGATCGGGTATCGAAGCCATCGTTGAGGGCAGCAAGGTGCTGATTTGCGCCGCTGATAAATTCCCGGCTGACGAGTTCAGCCCGCAAATCCGCGAGCGGGAACAGGCCGGGCAAACGGTGGTCATCATCGTCATCAACGGTGTGGCAAAAGGCGTATTGGCTCTGCGCGATACTTTGCGCGACGACGCCAAAGAGGCGGTTGCGGCGCTGCATCGGTTGGGTATTCAGGGTGTGATTCTGACCGGAGATAACCCACGCGCGGCAGCGGCCATCGCCAAAGAGTTAGATCTGGAATTCAGAGCGGGATTATTACCGGCGGACAAAGTGCAGGCAGTCACTGCGCTCAATGCTCAGACGCCGCTGGCGATGGTCGGCGACGGGATTAACGACGCCCCGGCGATGAAAGCCGCCACGATCGGGATTGCGATGGGTAGCGGCACCGACGTGGCGCTCGAAACCGCCGATGCGGCGCTGACGCATAACCGCCTGACCGGTCTGGCGCAGATGATTTCGCTGGCACGTGCGACGCGGGCCAATATTCGTCAGAACATCACGATTGCGCTGGGGCTGAAGGGGATTTTCCTGGTCACCACGCTATTAGGCATAACGGGCCTGTGGCTGGCGGTGCTGGCGGATACGGGTGCGACGGTGCTGGTGACCGCGAACGCGCTGCGGTTGTTGCGTCGGAGGTCATAAACGCCGGGTGGCGGCTTCGCTTTACCCGGCCTACGAATTTGTGCAAATAACGAAGCGATGATTTCGTAGGCCCGTGCAAGCGAAGCGCCGCCGGGCAAAAAGCGATGATGTTGTAAGCCGGGTCTACCCGGCGAAAAGCAACTACCCTTTGCGCACCAGATACCGATACGGAAGGGATTCCGTGGCTTGCGCCACCAGCTCATGTTCCATAAAGGTACAAAAACCCGGGATATCGCGGGTGGTGGCAGGATCGTCAGCAATGATCAGCAGCGTCTCACCACTTTGCATCGTGCGCACGGTTTTGCGCACCATCATCACCGGCTCCGGGCAGCGGAGGCCCTGCGCATCAAGGGTATGGTCTGGGCTGGCAAACAGGTCGGTCATCATCGTCTCATTCACATCAAAAAACGGCTGTAGTTTACGCCGCGTTTTGCCCAAAGCAAACCAGGTTAACGATTGCGCGAAAATTAGCCATTGCAAAGAACGTTGAACGCAGTATGATGCGACCGTTTTTATTGGGTTCCCTCACCCCAAATATCCATCAAAAAGGTCACAATATGACGCAGTTCTCTCAATCGCAGCGCGTAAAAGCGTTGTTCTGGCTATCGCTATTCCATCTACTGGTGATCACTTCCAGTAACTATCTGGTGCAGCTGCCGATCTCTATTTTTGGTTTCCACACCACCTGGGGCGCATTCAGCTTCCCGTTTATCTTCCTCGCCACCGATTTGACCGTTCGTATTTTTGGCGCGCCGCTGGCCCGACGCATTATCTTTGCGGTGATGCTGCCTGCGCTGTTCATCTCGTACGTCATCTCTTCCCTGTTCTACATGGGAAGCTGGCAGGGCTTTGAGGCGCTGACGCACTTCAATCTGTTTGTCGCTCGAATCGCTGCCGCCAGCTTTATGGCGTACGCGCTGGGACAGATCCTCGACGTTCATGTGTTTAACCGCCTTAGACAGAATCACCGCTGGTGGATGGCACCGACGGCGTCCACGCTGTTCGGTAACGTCAGCGACACGCTGGCCTTCTTCTTCATCGCTTTCTGGCGCAGCCCGGATGCCTTTATGGCCGCCCACTGGATGGAAATCGCGCTGGTGGATTACTGCTTCAAAGTGTTGATCAGCATTGTGTTCTTCCTGCCGATGTACGGCGTGCTGCTGAATATGCTGATGAAAAGGCTGGCGGATAAATCTGAAATCTCGGCATTGCAGGCCGGTTAAAGGTTCGCTTTATCAGTTGTGATAAGATGGATGAATGAGCCGTTATGGCCGTTTATCGAAAGGAAGATGTTAATGCGCAATCTGGTTAAATATGTCGGGATTGGCCTGCTGGTCGTGGGTCTTGCAGCCTGTGATAACAGCGATACGAAAACCCCTGCTCAGGGCGCTTCCGCTGAAAGCAATGCTACCGGTCAGCCGGTGAGTCTGATGGATGGCAAACTCAGTTTCTCTCTGCCGGCGGATATGACCGACCAGAGCGGCAAGCTGGGCACCCAGGCGAACAACATGCACGTCTATTCCGATGCCACCGGGCAGAAAGCAGTGATCGTGATTGTCGGTGACGACGCTAACGAAGATCTGGCGGTGCTGACTAAGCGCCTGGAAGATCAACAGCGTAGCCGCGATCCGCAGCTGCAGGTAGTGACCAACAAGTCCATCGAACTGAAAGGCCACACCCTGCAACAGCTGGACAGCATTATCTCTGCCAAAGGCCAGACCGCCTACTCCTCCGTGGTGCTCGGTAAAGTCGACGGCAAACTGCTGACCCTGCAAATTACCCTGCCAGCGGACGATCAGCAGAAAGCGCAGACCGCAGCGGAAAACATTATCAATACCATCGTGATTCAGTAATTATCATCACGATTCAACGGCCTCCGTCGCTTGCGCCGGGGGCCGTTTTTTTAAGCGCCAGGTGAGCAACAATGCCACCGACACCAGCCCCGCCGCCGCCAGATAAATCACCGGCACGCCTGCATACGCCATCAGCAGCCCGGCCAGCGGCCCGGTAATCCCCAGTGACATATCCATAAACACCGTATACGTCGCCAGCGCCGAGCCTTGATTCTGCTGCGGCACCGCTTTCACCGCCACCACGCCCAGCGCCGGGAAGACCAACGAGAAGCCTGCGCCCGCGAGGAATACGCCGATTTTCGCCACCCACGGCTCGCTGGCGATTCCGGTCAACAGCAGGCCGACAATTTCCACACCAAAGCAAATCATCGCCACGTTCAACCCGCCGAGGCGGTTGATGCCGTTCGGAAACAACAGGCGCGCGCCCACGAACGCGCAGCTAAACAGCGTCAAAGCGAACGCCGCGCCGTCCCAGCCTTTGGCGTCATAAAACAGGGTGATAAAGGTGGCGATTACGCCAAAACCAGCGGACGCCAGCGCCAGCGCCATGCCGTAGGGCCAGACGCGCCCCAGCACCGCGCGAAACGGCAGCGGCTTGCCTTTGCTGGCTTTCACTTTCGGTCGTGGGAGCGCGAGTAAAATCGCCATCAGCGCCACCACCATAATGGTTATCGCCAGACCTTGCAGACCGCCCCACGCGTAACACACTACGCCCAGCGGCGCACCGAGCGCCATCGCGCCGTAGGTGACAATCCCATTCCACGAAATCACGCGCCCAATATGTGCATTTCCGACCACGCCCACGCCCCATAGCGTCGAGCCGGTTCCGGCGAGGCTTTGCCCGATACCCAGAATCACGCGCCCAAGGCACAGCAATGCCAGGCTCAACAGCGGCCAGCCGCTGGTGGTCGCTGCCAGAAAATAGCTGAGACCGCTCAGGAAACAGCCGCATAATCCCACCACGACAATGCTTTTGGGCCCAAACAGATCCGCATAGCGCCCCGACTGCGGGCGACTCATCAACGTAGCGAAATATTGCAGGCTAATCACCAGCCCCGCCCAAAAGGCGCTAAACCCCATCACGTCATGGACGTAGCCCGGCAGAACCGCCAGCGGCAGACCAATGGTGAGATAGCTGGCGAAGTTAAACATGACGACAGAAACAATACGCAGATTGAGGCGCAATCCGCTCAGCGCCGGTTCGGCGGCGGGTACGGGCATGAAGATTTACCTGGTTTTTTGCAACAGTGTTTCACTATTACCACGTCATGCCACGAAAAGCAGCAGCGACTTTCAGATTAACGGCGTCAAACGAAGCGGTCCCCAGGCACTACACTTAACGGGCATACAACAAAAGGAATCAGCATGACGACCCTCCAGCCCGATAAGACGGGCCTGCATATTTTATTAAAACTCGCCTGCCTGGTCGTAATCCTCGCCGGCATTCATGCTGCGGCAGATATTATCGTTCAGCTTCTGCTGGCGGTGTTTTTTGCCATTGTTCTCAACCCGCTGGTGACCTGGTTTATCCGCCGCGGCGTGAGCCGTCCGGTGGCCATCACCATCGTCGTTTTCGTGATGCTGATCGTACTGACCGCGCTATTCGGCGTGCTGGCCGCTTCACTGAGTGAATTCTCGACCATGCTGCCGAAGTACAACAAAGAGCTGACGCGTAAAATTGTCGAGCTTCAGCATATGCTGCCGTTCCTCAATCTGCATATCTCTCCGGAGCGAATGCTACAGCGCATGGATTCCGAAAAGGTGATGACCTTCGCCACCACTCTGATGACCGGGCTTTCCGGCGCGATGGCCAGTATTTTACTGCTGGTGATGACGGTGGTATTCATGCTGTTCGAAGTGCGCCACGTGCCGTACAAACTGCGCTTCGCGCTGAACAATCCGCAGATCCACATTGCCGGTCTGCACCGAGCGCTGAAGGGGGTTTCTCACTATCTGGCGCTAAAAACGCTACTCAGCCTTTGGACCGGGGCGATTGTCTGGCTGGGGCTTGAACTGTTAGGCATTCAATTCGCATTAATGTGGGGCGTGCTGGCGTTTCTGCTGAACTATGTCCCTAATATTGGGGCCGTTCTCTCTGCCGTACCACCGATGATCCAGGCGTTCCTGTTCAACGGCTTTTACGAATGTATGCTGGTGGGCGCACTATTTTTGGTCGTGCATATGGTGCTGGGAAATATCGTCGAACCGCGCATGATGGGCCATCGTCTGGGAATGTCGACGCTGGTCGTCTTCTTGTCATTATTAATTTGGGGATGGCTGCTAGGACCGGTCGGAATGCTGCTTTCAGTCCCGCTCACCAGCGTGTGTAAAATATGGATGGAAACCACCAAAGGCGGTGGAAAACTGGCGATTCTTCTTGGACCAGGGCGACCAAAAAGCCGACTTCCTGGATAATCCCTTCAGCGTAAACCTACCAACCGGGGTAGGTTTACGTCATTTCTCAGGTCTATAGACTATGTGCCGATTTTATAAAATCGGCACTGTTGTTATTTTTAAGTAAAAACTTCTTAGAATAAGCCGATAACAGAAATGTTGTCTACATTGCTGTTGAGTTAATTAAAGTTAAATTGGCAATGTCAAAAATAAATAATGCAAAAATGATATTTATCGTAATAGCCTGAATTTGCTTTAAGAATTATATTACGGGAATATCGCGGACATAATCACTATTATTGATACGGAGTTGTTGATGAAGAAGATTGTAAAATGGTGTGCGGCTTTCGCCATTATGGGCGCGCTGGCAGGCTGTGCGCGTACTGCCCCGGTTGATCAGGTTCATTCTACTGTCAGTGCCGGTCATTCTGCAGAACAGGTGAAATCAGCGATTCTGAAAGCCGGTCTTCAGCGTGACTGGATTATGTCGGAAGTCAGCCCTGGTGTGATCAAAGGCCGCCTGCAGGCACGCGATCACAGCGCAGAAGTTCGCATCCCGTATACAGCGACAAGCTATTCTATTAATTACGAAAGCAGCCTGAACCTGAAAGCCAGCGACGGGAAGATTCATAAGAATTACAACCGTTGGGTTCACAATTTAGACCACGATATTCAGCTGAATCTCGCCCAGATCGCCGCGCAGTAAATTTTATTAAAGTCGGGCCACCCTCGGCCCGATAATGAATCTTCTGACCAGTGAAAGGTTACGCATTAATGTACGAAACGGACTCCCTCAGCGCTCTGGATGCTATCACTGAAGCGCAGCGTATCGCTTTTGCTCCCATGCTGTTTCAAACGGCGCTTTGTCTGCGTAACTCAGGCGTTTTAGCCTGGCTGGATAAACAGGGAAAACGGGGCGCAGATCTTGATGAAATTGTCGAGCACAGCACCCTGAATGAATACGCGGTGAGCGTTCTGTTAGATATGGGATTAAGCGGGCGGATCGTTACCCATAAAGAGGGGGTGTACTACCTCGCGAAAGTGGGACATTTTCTTCTGCATGACACCATGACCCGGGTAAATATGGATTTTACTCAGGACGTTTGTTATCAAGGATTATTTCACCTCTCTGATTCCCTTAAAGAACAAAAGCCTGCGGGATTATCCGTATTTGGCGAATGGCCGACCATTTATCCGGCATTGTCGCAATTACCCGCACAGGCGAAAGAGAGTTGGTTCGCATTTGATCATTACTATTCTGACGCCGCTTTTGATGCCGCATTGCCATATATATTCGCAAGCAAGCCGACAAAATTGTACGATGTCGGCGGAAATACAGGTAAATGGGCTTTACGCTGTTGCCGGTATGATGAAAATGTTGCCGTTACACTCCTCGACCTCCCGCAGCAAATAGCGTTGGCGCAGGAAAATATCGCAAATGCAGGATTATCTCATCGCATTGGGTTCCATGCTGTCGATATGCTTAGCAACGCGGCGCTGCCGGGCGAAGCCGATGTGTGGTGGATGAGTCAGTTCCTCGACTGTTTCTCTCCCGATCAGATTGTCACGATGCTGAGTAAAGTCGCTCAGGTCATGAAGCCAGGCGCGCGGTTGTGCATTATGGAACTGTTCTGGGATGCCCAGAAATTCGAAGCCGCTTCATTTAGCCTGAATGCGACCTCGCTCTATTTCACCTGTATGGCGAATGGCAACAGCCGCTTTTATAGCGTCGAGAAGTTTTATCACTACCTGGAGCAGGCCGGTTTCCACATAGAGCAACGACTGGATAATCTTGGTTTGGGTCATACCTTACTGATTTGTCAGAAAAACGAACAATAAACGCTTTGAAATATCTGACGGTTAACGCCGTTATTTGATGACGATAGATCGCGGACGCGCGTAGATGAAATTTGCACTTAACATTATCGACTGGCAGGCCAGAGCGCCGGGTCTCAGTGATGCCGAACAATGGCAGGCGTGGTCACGCGATTCGCTCGCGATAGACCCCACTGCGCCGCTGGCAAAACTCACCGATTTACCGATGATGACTGCGCGTCGCCTCAACTCTGGCAGCAAATTGGCCGTCGACTGCGGCCTGGCCATGCTGCGAAAACACGCTATCGACGCGGTGGTTTACACCAGCCGTCACGGTGAATTAGAACGCAACTACCGCATTCTGCACGCGCTGGTGACCGATCAGGCCGTTTCGCCGACCGATTTTGCCATGTCAGTGCACAATTCAGCGGTCGGAAATCTCACCATCGCCGCGCGTCAGCCGATTGTCTCCTCGTCCCTTTCCGCTGGGCTGGATACCTTCCAGCAGGGCCTGTGCGAAGTCCTGTGTTTGCTTCAGGCGGGCTATTCCCGCGTGCTGCTGGTCGATTTCGACGGGTCTCTCCCGGCGTTTTACCACCCCCATTTACCCTCGCAGATGCCGACCTGGCCATACGCGCTGGCTGTCGTTATCGAAGCCGGTGACGCACTGCGTTGTGAAACCCGTTCTGGCAGCGACGGCGAAGAACCGCCACTGCCGCAAAGCCTGATGTTCCTGCAACATTATCTGCGCGACGAGCCGCAGTTTGTGGTGTCCGGTGAACGCCTGCTGTGGCAGTGGTCCCGCGCATGAACGCGTTAGCCAGCAGTATTAATCGGATATGGCGTCTGGTCATGACCGGATTTTGCTTCGCGCTGTTTGGCGTGGGCGGGCTGCTGCTGTCGCTGGTCTGGTTCAATCTGCTGCTGATTGTTCAACGCGATCGCGCCAAACGCCGCCGCCTGGCGCGGCGCAGTATTTCCGCCAGCTTTCGTTTCTTCATGAATGTGATGCGCCTGACGGGTGTGCTGGATTACCGTATTGATAATCTCAACGCTTTACGCAGTGAACGCGGCTGCCTGGTGATCGCCAATCATCCGACGCTGATCGACTACGTTATTCTCGCCTCGGTCATGCCCGAAACGGATTGCCTGGTAAAAAGCGCCCTGCTGCGCAATCCCTTCGTCAGCGGCGTGATTCGCGCGGCGGATTATCTGATCAACAGCGAAGCCGACACCCTCTTAGCGGCCAGCCAGCAACGGCTTGCCCAGGGCGACACCTTACTGATTTTCCCCGAGGGTACGCGCACGCGCGTCGGGGAAGCCATGACGTTGCAACGCGGTGCGGCCAATATCGCCGTGCGCTGCAACAGCGATCTGCGGGTCGTGGTGATCCACTGCAGCGAACATCTGCTCGATAAAAAAAGCCGCTGGTACGACGTCCCCCCACGCAAACCGTTCTTCACGGTCGACGTCCGCGAGCGGGTCAATATTCACGATTTTTACGATGCGACAGAACAAGAACCGGCCCTGGCAGCACGTCAGCTGAACCGGCATCTGCAGCATCGCTTAACTTCAGGTCTTCAATCTTTGTCAGGAATTAATGATGCAAGCGCTTTATCTTGAAATTAAAAATCTTATTATCTCTACGCTGAATCTGGACGAACTTACCGCCGACGATATCGACACCGACGCCGCGCTGTTCGGTGATGGTCTGGGCCTCGATTCCATCGACGCGCTGGAACTGGGGCTGGCCGTGAAAAACCAGTACGGCGTTGTGCTATCTGCGGAAAGCGAAGAGATGCGTCAGCACTTCTATTCCGTCGCCACGCTGGCATCATTTATCCATGCCCAACGCGCCTGAGAACGAATTTGCTATGACAGAACAAAACGCCATTTACCAGGAAGTCTGCGGACTCCTGACCAAACTGTTTGAAATCGACCCGGAAGATATTTCCCCCGAGGCTCGCCTGTACGAAGACCTTGAGCTGGACAGTATCGACGCCGTCGACATGATTGTTCACCTGCAGAAGAAAACAGGCAAAAAAATCAAACCTGAAACCTTCAAAGCGGTGCGCACCGTTCAGGACGTGGTAGACGCTGTGGAACAGCTTCTGCGCGAAGAGTAAGACGCCGTGCGTGGCGGACGATCTTTTCCGGCGATCCCACTGCTGACGGGGTTGATGCTGCTCGCCTGGCCATTTCTGATTGGCTTTGGGCTGACGCATAACAGCCTGCACTGGCTGCTGCCGTTGATGGCGCTGCTGCTGGTGTGTCGTCTGCGCCAGGCGCGGCACGCTGCCGGGCCCATGCGCTTTGTCGTGCAAACCGTCGCGCTGGCGGGTATCGCGCTGTGCACAGCGAGCTACGTGCTGAAAGCGCACCAGTGGCTGCTGCTCTATCCGGTGGTGGTCAATCTGGTGATGCTGGCTGTTTTTGGCGGCTCTCTGTGGACCAAAATGCCGCTGGTCGAACGGCTGGCAAGAATACGCGATCCTCATTTGCCCCCGGAAGGTGTTCGCTACACCCGCACTGTGACGCGCGTGTGGTGCGGCTTTTTCATCGTCAATGGTTCGATTGCGCTGTTTACCGTCATCAACGGTGACATGCAGCTCTGGACGCTGTGGAACGGCATGATCGCTTACATCCTGATGGGAACGCTGATGGCGACGGAGTGGCTGGTGCGCCAACGGGTGATTAAAAAAAGTGAAGCCCATGAATAAACCCCTGCCTCTGGGCGAGTGGCTGAATGCGCCGCGCCCGGATGATACGCCGATTGCCTGGCTTGACGATCACACCTGGACGCTCGGGCAGCTTCGTCACGATGTTTCATCCCTGACGCACATGCTCAGCCAACAGGAAGGTGAGCGCTGGGCGCTGTGCTTTGAAAACAGCTACCTGTTTATCGTCGCCCTGCTCTCCGCTCTCCATGCAGGAAAAACGCCTGTCATCCCCGGACACAGCCGCGTCTCGCTGCTCGAAGAACAGCAGGCGCTGTTCAGCGGCGTGCTCAGCGACCAAACACTGAACTATCCGGGCCGCCTGATGGTGGTGAACTCCGCCCGTCGTACGTGTGAGTCCTTCACGCCGCTGCCGCCGGTGGCTGAATCAGCTTTTGTCGAGCTGTTCACCTCCGGTTCGACCGGTGCACCGCGACGGATTATAAAGCCCATCGCCCGCCTCGATTGCGAAGCCACCCTGCTGGCTAACCGCTTTGGTGAACGTCTGGCGGGATGCAGTATTGTCGCCTCCGTGGTGCCGCAACATTTGTACGGCCTGACGTTCCGCATTTTCTTACCCCTGTCGCTGGGTTTACCGCTGCACGCCGCGATGCTCTATTACGCCGAACAGCTGGCGGCATTGCCGCACAATCGGCGTTACGCCTTTATCAGCAGCCCGGCGTTTCTGAAGCGGCTCGATACTCAGCTTGCGCCGCCGCCCGTGGACATGTTGCTCTCGGCTGGCGGTATGCTGCCGTGGGATGAAGTCACGGCCACGCATCGCTGGATGAACGTCTGGCCAGATGAAATTTACGGCAGTACCGAAACGGGCATTCTCGCCTGGCGGCATCGTCAGGAGGAGTCGATTCCGTGGCTCCCGTTCCCCGGCGTGCATTTCCGCCACGAAGGCGAAATCTGCCATGTGACTTCTCCGTTGATCCATGAGGCGAACGGATTACCGCTCGACGATATTCTGCACTTCGACGACAGCGGGATGTTTAGCATCGCCGGACGCCGTGGACGGGTGGTTAAAATCGAAGAGAAGCGCGTGTCGCTGAACGAAATTGAGCAACGCCTGCTGGAACTGGACGGCATTCGCGAAGTCGCGGCCCTGCCCGTCACGCGCGGCGGGCGACAGGGAATCGGCGTGCTGTTGGTGCTGAATGACGACGCACGTCAGCGTCTGCACCAGCACGGCAATAAAGCGCAGGAATTTGCCTGGCGGCGTGCCCTGCTGCCGTGGCTTGAACCGGTCGCCGTACCGCGCTACTGGCGGATCATTGATGAGATGCCCGTCAACAGTATGAACAAGCGTGTCTATGCGCAGTTACAGGAGTTATTTCATGAAAATCCATGAAATCGAGCGCCACCAGCCGCAGCCACAGGATCTGGAGATTGTCCTGCATCTCGACCCTGCGTTGTTCTGGTTCCAGGGACATTTTGCCGTGCAGCCGCTGCTGCCGGGCGTGGCACAGCTCGACTGGGTGATGCACTACGCCACTACGCTGCTGGCGCCGGAATATCGTTTTCACAGTATTCAGAACGTGAAGTTCCAGGCACCGCTGCTGCCGAACACCACCGTGACCCTGACGCTCAGTTGGAACGCCGAACGTCAGATCCTCACCTTTAGCTATCAGCGTCACGACGGCGATGTGCGCCATACCGCCAGCAGCGGGAAGATTCGGTTATGTCGCTGACATTCCGCCCCTGCGTGTTAATCCCCTGCTACAACCACGGGGCGATGATGGCGAGCGTGCTGTCTCGCCTGCAATCGTGCGGTTTGCCGTGCCTGATCGTCGATGACGGCAGCGAAGAGAGTACCCGACTGGAGCTGGAACGTCTGGCGGAAGAACATCCGCAGGTGACGCTGATCCGCCTGCCCGATAATGCAGGGAAAGGCACGGCGGTCATTCGTGGGCTGGAAGAATCCGCCCGCGCGGGGTTTACCCATGCAGTGCAGGTGGACGCCGACGGCCAGCACGCTATTGAAGATATCCCGCAGCTGTTAGCCCTGGCGGAACGCCACCCGGACGCGCTGATCTCCGGCCAGCCGATTTATGACGATTCGATCCCGCGCTCGCGTCTGTATGGCCGCTGGATCACCCACGTCTGGGTGTGGATCGAAACCCTGTCGCTGCAGCTTAAAGACAGCATGTGCGGCTTTCGCGTTTATCCCATTGTCCCCACGCTGAAACTGGCGGAACACGCCACGCTCGGCAAGCGGATGGATTTTGATACGGAAGTGATGGTCCGCCTCTACTGGCAGGGCCACACCAGCTATTTTGTGCCGACGCGGGTGACCTATCCCCACGACGGCCTGTCGCATTTCGATGCTCTGAAAGACAACGTGCGCATCTCCCTGATGCACACCCGCCTGTTCTTCGGCATGTTACCGCGCATTCCAGCGCTTCTGATGCGCCATCGCCGTCAGCACTGGGCCGAGCAGCAGGAAGTGAAAGGGCTGTGGGGTATGCGCCTGATGCTGCGCGTCTGGCAGCTGTTCGGACGTCGCGCGTTTAGCCTGCTGCTGTGGCCGGTGATCGGCGCGTACTGGCTCACCGCCCGCCCGGCGCGACAGGCGTCTCAGCAATGGCTGGCGCGGGTGGCTGACGAGTTTAAGGTGCAGCAGCGCCCGCTGCCGCCGCGCTTTAACAGCTTTTTCCACTTCATGCGTTTCGGCTATTCGATGCTGGATAAAGTCGCGGGCTGGCGCGGCGAGCTGAAGATGAACCGGGATGTGTTATTTGCGCCCGGCGCGCAAGAGGCGCTGAACGTTGATTCGCAACAGGGCAAACTGCTGCTGGCTTCGCACCTCGGTGACGTAGAAGCCTGCCGTGCACTGGCGCAAATCGAAGGCAGCAAGACCATCAACGCGCTGGTGTTTAGCGATAACGCCCAGCGCTTTAAGCAGATTATGCAGGAGATGGCCCCACAGGCCGGGTTGAACCTGATGCCCGTTACCGATATCGGGCCGGATACCGCTATCGCCCTGAAAGAGAAGCTCGATCGCGGCGAATGGGTGGCGATCGTCGGCGATCGTATCGCCGTCACTCCACAGCGCGGCGGCGAATGGCGGGTGATCTGGAGTCAGTTTCTGGGTCAGCCCGCCCCGTTCCCGCAGGGACCGTTTATTCTCGCATCCATTTTGCGCTGCCCGGTAGTACTGATTTTCGCACTGCGCCAGCAGGACAAACTGCATATTCACTGCGAATCCTTTGCCGACCCGCTGCTTCTGCCGCGCGGTGAGCGCCAGCAGGCGCTCCAGCTAACCGTTGATCGCTATGCCCAACGCCTCGAGCACTACGCGCTGATGTCGCCGCTCGACTGGTTTAATTTTTTCGATTTCTGGCATCTGCCGGATGCCAAAGAGAAGGAGTAAAGGGTGCTGACCGATCCCCGTTTTACGACCGACGTCGAGCTGACCATCCCCTTCCACGACGTGGATATGATGGGCGTAGTCTGGCACGGCAACTATTTCCGCTACTTTGAGATCGCCCGCGAGGCGCTGCTCAACCAATTTGATTATGGCTATCGCCAGATGAAGGCGTCCGGTTACGTCTGGCCAGTGGTCGATACGCGGGTGAAATACCGCGACGCGGTGAAATTCGAACAGCGCATCCGCGTGCGGGCGCAGATCGAAGAGTTTGAAAACCGTCTGCGCATCGCCTATCAGATTTTCGACGCCGAAACCGGGAAGCGCACCACCACCGGGTACACCATCCAGGTGGCCGTCGAAGAGAGCAGCCACGAAATGTGTTTCGTCAGTCCGGCGATTTTATTTGAACGTATGGGAGTTACACCATGAAAGGGTGGTTACTGCTGGCCCTGCTGGTCAGCCCGTGGGTCGGCGCGGTCACGCTGGATGAACTGCAGCAGCGCTTCACCGAGCAGCCTGTGGTGCGCGCGCACTTCGAGCAGACCCGTACCATCAAAGATCTCCCGCAGCCGCTGCGTTCGCAGGGCGAAATGCTGATCGCCCGCGACGACGGTTTGCTCTGGGATCAAAAAGCGCCGTTCCCGATGACCCTGCTGCTGGACGACAAGCGCATGGTGCAGGCGATCAACGGCCAGCCGCCGCAAACCATCACCGCCGACAATAACCCGCAGATGTTCCAGTTTAACCATCTGCTGCGCGCCTTGTTCCAGGCCGATCGCAGCGTGCTGGAAGAGAACTTCCGCATTGATTTTAAAGACCTCGGCGCGGGCCGCTGGTCGCTGGTGCTCACGCCAATCACCACGCCACTGGACAAAATTTTCGCCACCATGAATCTGGGCGGTGCGACCTATCTGGAGTCGATCCAGCTCAACGACAAACAGGGCGACCGCACGGATATCGCCCTTTCCCGCCATCAACTGACGCCCGCCAGCCTGACTCATGACGAACGACAACGCTTTGCCGCACCGTAAATCACTGCGCCCGGCGCTGCTGTGGGGAGTGTTATGCCTGGCGCTGCTGGGCGTGCTGCTGTCGCTGTTGCCCGGCGCGCGGCTTAACAGCAGCGTGCTGGCGATGCTGCCGAAACAGACACTCGGCGCAATTCCGCCCGCGCTCAACGACGGGTTTATGCAGCGTCTGGATCGCCAGCTGGTGTGGCTGGTCAGCCCAGGAAAAGAACCGAATCCGCGCGTGGCGCAGGAGTGGCTCTCGTTGCTGCAAAAATCGGGTTCCCTCAACGAGGTAAAAGGCCCGATGGACGCCAACAGCCAAAAAGCCTGGGGCGAATTTTTCTGGCAGCACCGCAACGGCTTGATCGACACCGCAACCCGCGCGCGCCTGCAAAACGGCGGCGAAGCGCAGGCCCAGTGGATTTTATCTCAGCTGTACTCGGCGTTTTCTGGCGTCAGCGGTAAAGAGCTGCAAAACGACCCGCTAATGCTGATGCGCGGTTCGCAACTGGCGCTGGCGCAAAACAGCCAGAAGCTGCGGCTGATGGACGGCTGGCTGGTGACCAAAGACGATGCCGGAAATTACTGGTATCTGCTGCACGGCGAGCTGGCGGGCGAATCCTTCGATATGCAGCAAACGCACCGTCTGGTGACAACGCTGCACGGACTTGAAAGCCAGCTGAAAGCCCATTTCCCGCAGGCGCAGTTGCTGTCGCGCGGGACGGTATTTTACAGCGACTACGCCAGCCAGCAGGCGAAACAGGATATCTCCACCCTCGGTATCGCCACGATTCTCGGGGTGATTTTGCTGATTGTGGCAGTCTTCCGCTCCCTGCGCCCGCTGCTGCTGTGCCTGATCTCCATCGGCATCGGCGCGCTGGCGGGCACGGTTGCGACGCTGACCCTTTTTGGCGAGCTGCATCTGATGACGCTGGTGATGAGCATGAGCATCATCGGCATTTCCGCCGACTACACGCTCTATTATCTGACCGAGCGCATGGTTCACGGCGCGGATCAATCACCGTGGCAAAGCCTGGCAAAAGTGCGAAATGCCCTGCTGCTGGCGCTCCTGACCACCGTGGCGGCTTACTTGATCATGATGCTAGCGCCATTCCCCGGCATTCGTCAGATGGCGGTGTTTGCCGCCGTGGGGCTGAGCGCTTCGTGCCTGACGGTGATTTTCTGGCATCCGTGGCTGTGCCGCGGTTTGCCGGTGCGCCCGGTCCCGGCAATGGTGCTGATGCTGCGCTGGCTTGCCGCGTGGCGACGGAACAAAGCGGTCTCCGTCGGGCTGCCCGTCGTATTAGCGGTCGTCTCGGTGGTCGGCATGGCGAATCTGCGCGTGGATGACGATATCGCCCAGCTCCAGGCGCTGCCGAAGGATATTCTGGCGCAGGAAAAAACCATTACCGCGCTGACCGGGCAAAGCGTCGATCAGAAATGGTTCGTGGTACACGGCGCAACGGCCCAGCAAACACTGGAGCGGCTGGAGGCCTTTACGCCTGCGCTGGCTGAGTCGCAAAAAGCCGGTGATATTAAAGCGTTTCGCACTATTCCGCTGAACTCGCTGGCGCGACAGAAAAGCGATCTGGCGCTGCTGCACAACGCCGCTCCGGCGGTGACGAACGTCCTGCAAAGCGCGGGGCTGACCACCGTGTCGCCCGATCTGAACGCGATGCCAGTCAGCACCAACGCCTGGCTGAAAAGCCCGGCGAGCGAAGGCTGGCGGCTGCTGTGGCTAACGCTGCCCAACGGCGAAAGCGGCGTACTGGTTCCCGTCGACGGCGTGAAAAACAGCGCGGCGTTAAGTGCGCTGGCGGCTAAACATCCGGGCGTGGTGTGGGTGGATCGTAAAGCGAGCTTCGACAGCCTATTTTCGCTCTATCGTAGCGTGCTCACCGGCTTGCTGTTTGTCGCGCTGGCGGTGATCGCCTGCGGCGCGATGCTGCGTCTCGGCTGGCGCAAAGGGCTGATAAGCCTGGTGCCGTCGGTGCTGTCGCTCGGCTGCGGTCTGGCGGCGCTGGCAGCGACCGGCCATCCGGTGAATCTGTTCTCGCTATTGGCGCTGGTGCTGGTGTTGGGGATTGGCATTAACTACACCCTGTTTTTCAGCAATCCACGCGGCACACCGCTCACCTCCATGCTGGCAATTACGCTGGCAATGGTCACCACGCTGCTGACCCTCGGCATGCTGGTGTTTAGCGCCACGCAGGCGATCAGCAGCTTCGGCATTGTGCTGGTCAGCGGTATTTTCACCGCCTTCCTGCTGGCTCCGCTGGCGATGCCGGCTAAAAGAGAGAGAAAACGATGATGACCCTTTTTTGCCGCGCGATTGCGCTGATGGCGGCCCTGTGGCTGACGGGCTGTAGCCACTCAACGCAAAACAGCGACGGCACACGTCCGCAGGCCTGGCTCCAGCCGGGCACCAAAGTGACGCTGCCTGCGCCGGGGATCTCTCCGGCGGTCAATTCCCAGCAACTGCTGACGGGCAGCTTCAATGGTCAGACCCAGTCCCTGCTGGTGATGCTCAACGCCGACGCGGACAAAATTACGCTCGCCGGTTTGTCGTCCGTCGGGATTCGCCTGTTCCTCGCCACCTATGACAAAAACGGTATTCATACGGAGCAGTCTATTATCGTGCCGCAGCTGCCGCCCGCCAGCCAGGTGCTGGCCGACGTGATGCTCAGCCACTGGCCGATCAGCGCCTGGCTGCCGCAGTTGCCGAAAGGCTGGACGCTGACAGACAAAGGCGATCGCCGCGAACTACGTAACGCCAGCGGCAAGCTGGTGACCGAGATTGTCTACCTGCAGCGCAAAGGCAAACGCGAGCCGATCAGCATCGAACAGCATGTTTTTAACTACCACATCACCATTCAATATCTGGGTGACTAAGATGATCTACATTTCTGCCGTGGGCATGGTGAACGCGCTGGGCAACTCGGCTGATGAAATTGCCGCAAATCTGACGCGCGGTGTCGCGCCGGGTATGCACAGCCGCGCGGGCTGGCTGCAAGGCGATCAGGACATTGTGCTCGGCGGCGTTGAAGGCGAGCTGCCGCCCATCCCAGATCACCTAGCCGCCCACCGAACCCGCAATAACCAGCTTTTGCTGGCGGCGCTGGCGCAAATCCAGCCTGCCGTCGACGAGGCCATTGCCCGCGTCGGCCATGACCGCGTGGCGGTGGTTCTCGGCACCAGCACGTCCGGGCTGGACGAGGGCGATGAGCATGTGCGTTTGTCGCTGAACGGCGAAGCAAGTCCGCGCTGGCAGTATCCGCAGCAGGAGCTGGGCGATCCATCGCGCTTTCTCGCCAACTGGCTGAAACTCGAAGGACCCGCGTTTACCCTTTCAACCGCCTGCTCATCGAGCGCGCGGGCGATCATCAGCGGCCGCCGTCTGATTGACGCCGGGCTGGCAGATATCGCTATCGTTGGCGGAGCCGACACGCTCAGCCGGATGCCGGTCAACGGTTTCCACAGTCTTGAATCGCTTTCCACGACCCTGTGCGAGCCGTTTGGTCGCGACCGTCGCGGAATAACCATCGGTGAAGGCGCAGCGCTGATGGTGTTGACCCGCGAGCCGCAGCCCGTCGCGCTGCTAGGTATCGGCGAATCGAGCGATGCGCACCATATTTCTGCACCTCATCCGCAGGGTGAAGGGGCGATTCGGGCGATTCAACAGGCGCTGAACGAAGCCAACCTGAAGCCGGACGAGATTGGCTATATCAACCTGCACGGCACGGCGACGCCGCTCAACGATCAGATTGAATCGCAGGTGGTGCATGACCTCTTCGGGGACGCCGTTCCGTGCAGTTCAACCAAACATCTGACCGGCCACACGCTGGGCGCGGCGGGTATTACTGAAGCCGCGCTGAGCTGGCTGATCTTGACCCGTTGCCTGCCACTGCCCGCGCAGGATTTTACCCGCTACGCGCCCGATCCCACGCTGCCGCCGTGCGGCGTGCTGCACGAACCGGTCGCACTCAATAAACCGGTCATATTGTCCAATTCGTTCGCGTTTGGCGGCAACAATGCCAGCATTTTGCTGGGGAGAGTGTCATGAGTTATTTATCGCCCGTGGATTATTTACCCCACGATGCGCCGATGCTGCTGCTGGAAACGGTCGAGAGCGTCACGGATGAGAGCGCCGTTTGCCGCGTAACCGTGGGTCCGCAGGGCGTTCTGGCGCCGTTTATGACTGCCGACGGCGATTTGCCCAGCTGGTACGCCCTTGAGCTGATGGCGCAGACTGTCGGCGTGTGGTCCGGCTGGCATCGCCACCAGCAGGGGCAAAGCAGTATTGCGCTCGGCATGGTGCTGGGCGCGCGCGAACTGGTGTGCGCTGAAGGGCGATTCCCGGCGGGTTCCTCGCTCACGATAACCGTCAAACTGCTGATGCAGGACGAACGCTTTGGCAGCTTCGAGTGTGCTATTACCGCCGATGGCGCAACGCTGGCGACAGGCCGCGTGAACACCTTCCAGCCAAGCGCGGAAGAGTTAACTTCGCTTTTTAATCAGGGATCTTCCACATGAATCGTTCCGTTTTGGTTACCGGAGCCAGCAAAGGCATCGGACGTGCCATCGCCCGACAACTCGCCGCTGACGGGTTTGTCGTGGGCGTGCATTACCACCGCGATGCAGAAGGCGCGCAGGCTACGCTGGACGCCATCCAGCAGGCGGGCGGTCAGGGCCGCTTGCTCTCGTTTGACGTCGGCAACCGTGAACAATGTCGCGAGGTGCTGGAGCAGGAGATCGAGGCGCACGGCGCATGGTACGGCGTGGTCAGCAATGCAGGGATTACGCGCGATGGCGCATTCCCGGCGCTCAGTGAAGATGACTGGGACAGCGTTATTCACACCAATCTCGACAGTTTTTACAACGTCATTCACCCGTGCATCATGCCGATGATTGGCCTGCGCAAAGGCGGGCGAATTATCACGTTGTCGTCTGTTTCAGGCGTGATGGGCAACCGTGGACAGGTGAACTACAGCGCGGCGAAGGCCGGGATCATTGGCGCAACCAAAGCGCTGGCGATCGAGCTGGCTAAACGCAAAATCACCGTCAACTGTATCGCACCAGGATTGATTGATACCGGGATGATCGAAATGGAAGAAGCCGCGCTGAAAGAGGCGATGAGTATTATCCCAATGAAACGTATGGGCCAGGCCGATGAAGTGGCCGGTCTTGCCCGTTACCTGATGTCAGATATTGCGGGCTACATCACCCGCCAGGTCATTTCCATTAATGGAGGAATGCTATGACACGTCGCGTGGTTATTACCGGCATGGGCGGCGTCACCGCCTTTGGCGAGGACTGGCAGTCGGTTTCTGCGGGGCTTCTCGCGGGCGTTAACGCGGTGCGTAAAATGCCGGAGTGGCAGGTTTACGATGGCCTGCACACCTTGCTCGGCGCGCCAATTGATGATTTCACCCTACCGGAGCATTACACCCGCAAGCGTATCCGCGCGATGGGCCGCGTGTCGCTGATGTCGACGCGCGCCACTGAAAAAGCGCTGGAGCAGGCCGGGCTGATTGGCGAAGCGGTACTGACCAACGGTGAAACCGGGATTGCCTACGGTTCGTCCACCGGCAGTACCGGCCCGGTGAGCGAATTTGCCACCATGCTGACCGAAAAGCACACCAACAACATCACCGGCACCACGTACGTGCAGATGATGCCGCACACCACGGCGGTGAATACCGGCCTGTTCTTTGGTCTGCGCGGACGCGTCATCCCGACCTCCAGCGCCTGTACCTCCGGCAGCCAGGCGATTGGCTACGCGTGGGAAGCCATTCGCCACGGTTATCAAACGGTGATGGTCGCAGGCGGTGCGGAAGAGCTGTGTCCGTCCGAAGCGGCAGTGTTTGATACCCTGTTTGCCACCAGCCAGCGCAATGATGCGCCGAAAACCACTCCGTCACCGTTTGATACCCAGCGCGATGGCCTGGTGATTGGCGAAGGCGCGGGCACGCTGATTCTGGAAGAGTTAGAGCACGCCAAAGCGCGCGGGGCGACCATCTACGGCGAAATTGTCGGCTTCGCCACCAACTGCGACGCCGCACACATCACCCAGCCGCAGCGCGAAACCATGCAGATTTGCATGGAGCAGTCACTGCGCATGGCAGGAT
Organism: Lelliottia jeotgali; assembly: GCA_002271215.1. Classification (NCBI taxonomy): domain Bacteria; kingdom Pseudomonadati; phylum Pseudomonadota; class Gammaproteobacteria; order Enterobacterales; family Enterobacteriaceae; genus Lelliottia; species Lelliottia jeotgali. The sequence goes on from CP018628.1 coordinate 4,267,205, forward strand.
TGAGCGCCATGGACATGGGTTATATTTCGGCGCACGGCACGGCAACGGATCGCGGTGATATCGCTGAAAGCCTGGCAACAGCGGCAATTTATGGCGACAACGTGCCGATTTCGTCTTTAAAGAGCTATTTCGGCCATACGCTAGGGGCCTGCGGAGCGCTGGAAGCGTGGATGAGCCTGCAAATGATGCGTGAAGGCTGGTTCGCCCCGACGCTCAATTTAAGACAACCGGATGAGCAATGTGGCGCTTTAGATTATATTATGGGGGAAGCCCGTCGGATTGATTGCGAATATCTGCAAAGCAATAACTTCGCCTTTGGCGGCATCAATACCTCGATAATCATCAAACGCTGGGCGTAACTATGTACCAGTTTGTACTGGCAAAAATCTCGACTCTTAACGCTGATCCTTATGCTTCAGCGCTTTCAGACATCGCGCCGCAGGGCGCGCGACGCGCTCGTTGGCTCGCGGGCCGGACGCTGCTCACTCGCGCATTGTCCCCCGCGCCGCTGCCGGAAATCGTCTTTGGTGAACAGGGTAAACCGGCGTTTGTCGACGCTCGTCCGCTGTGGTTCAACCTGAGCCACAGCGGGGATGATATTGCCCTGCTGCTGAGTGATGAAGGCGAAGTGGGTTGCGATATCGAAGTGATCCGCCCGCGCGATAACTGGCAGGCGTTGGCTAACGCCGTGTTCAGCGTCGCCGAGCATCGTGAGCTGGAACAGGAAACGCCGGAACAAAAACTGTCGGCGTTCTGGCGCATCTGGACGCGCAAAGAGGCGATTGTTAAACAGCGCGGCGGCAGCGCCTGGCAGATTGTCAGTGTCGACAGCGCGGCAAAACAGCCTCATCCGGTGAGCCAAATCCAGTTCGGCTCCCTGAGCCTGGCGGTGTGTACGCCAACCCCTTTTGAACTCACCGCTGAGTCTATTTCACCTTTTTCGCTGCTGGCAGAAAAATAACCAGTACGCCCGCGATAATCAAACCGACGCCCGCCAGCCCGGCCCAGGAGAAACGTTCACTCCAGCCGGGTAGCACGATAGCGGCAATCCACACCAGAATGTAGCTCAGGCTGAGTAGCGCATAGGCCCTGCTCAGCGCCATGCGGTGCAGCGCCAGATACCAGCAGCCCATCGAGGCGATGTAACCGCTCAACCCCAAAAGCAACATGCCGCTGCCTGTGGCGAAATGGAATAACGCCCTCAGTAAAGAGAGCGGTTCAGCGACCGGCGGGAGAGAGACCATCGCCGAGCGCAGCAGGAGCTGCGCCCCACTGACCAGTACCACGCTGCACAGCGCCCAGAATATCCCTTTCACAGGCTACCTCCCAGCAGCACAATACCGGCCATGATCAATCCGACGCCCAGCCAGTGATGAGGCGCGACCTTCTCATGCCAGAACGCTTTTGCAGCCAGCGTGACCCAGACAAAATTCAGGCTCAGCATCGGGTACGCGATCCCCACCGGCACGCGCTGAAGCACCATCAGCCACAGCACCATGCCGACGCCCAGCGCCAGCAGGGCCAGGCCGAGCCAGAAGACGATATGCCTCCCACGTCCGCCGCTTTTTGCCGGGCGCGTGGCCTGTTTCTGGCAGAGTTGGCCCGCGCAGCTCAGTAGGCTTGCCAGTCCCAGCCAGATCCAGACCGTCATTGTGGCAAATACTGCAGGTAGGCCAGACGTCCCTGGATAATGAGAGTGTCAGGCTTGGGTAACTCAGCGCGCGCGAGGTCATCGTTTTTCGACAGCAAAATCACCAGCGAGATTTTCCCCTGCGCACGATGGTCCGCCAGCCAGCTGGCGAAATCATCTTTGCCGATATAACGCCCTTTCACATCAGGGTAGTCCAGACCGTATTTCAGCTCACCGCTCTGACCAAACATGATGATATCGCTGCGTTTCAGGTCCCACGCCAGCCCGGAGGCAATCCCGACGTTATTGGCCAGCACAAAGGTGCTTTCCGTGAGCGGCTGTCGCACCGTATCCACCAGCGACTGCGGCTGTTTGGAATCCACCACCCGATTGGGCACGGCGAATCCCAGCAACAGCCCCAGCCCCAGCGGGCAGATCGCCGCCAGCCACCAGCGCTGCTCAGCCCGGCGTAATGTCCACCAGCCGACGAGCGCCCAGACCAGAAACGCCACTACCGCGCAGAAGACTTTGTACAGCTCGATGGAGGTCCAGACCGGGTGTTTCGTCGGCCCCCACGGCGAGATAACCAGCGCCGCGACGACGCCCAGCACGCCAAATGCCAGGTTGATTACCGCGTTGGCCCGCAGAACTTTCACGCCGTTGCCGACAAGCGAACAGGCGTAGCGCGCCATCAGCATCGCCAGCGGTGCAAAGCACGGCAAAATGTAGGTGGGTAGTTTGCCCTTCGCGATGCTGAAAAACAGCAGCGGCATCACCACCCAGCCTAATAAATAGAACCCACCGCGCGCGTCCTTACTATCGCGCCAGCCGAGCCGCAGTGCGCCAGGCAGCAGCGCCAGCCACGGTAAACTTCCCGCCATCAGGAACGGAATGTAGTACCAGAACGGCGCTTTGTGCTGGGCATCGCTGCTGGCAAAACGCTGGACATGCTCAACCCAGAAGAAGTAGCGCCAGAAATCCGGCTCGCGATGGGCAATCGCCAGCGCCCACGGCAGGACGATCAGCACGCAGCTCAGCACCGCCAGCCAGCCGAACAGCAGCACCTCTTTCCAGCGTTTTTGCACGATGACCCACGGCAGTACGGCGACGACCGGTACCGCCAGTGCCAAAAATCCTTTGGTCATGACGCCCATGCCACAGGCCAGCCCCAGCAGCAGGTAGCCGCCGATTTTGCCCGCACGGGTGTTCGCCTGCGCGGCAATCCAGAAGCTGCACATAGCGGCGACCAGCCAGAGGGTGATCATCGGGTCCAGCACGGCGTAAGTGCCAACACCATAGACCAGCAGCAAGGTGAGGAAAATCATGCCAGAGGTCAGCGCTACGCATTTATCGCGCCAGATTTGCCAGGTCAGCCAGATAACCAGCAGCGCGGTCAGCCCGGTGGAAAAAATCGCCCCGGCACGCACGGCAAAGTTCGAGTCGCCAAACAGCATCTGGCCGAGGCTGTTGATCCAGTATCCGGCAATTGGTTTTTCAAAATAGCGCAGCCCAAGGAAATGCGGCACCACCCAGTTTCCAGTGGCCAGCATTTCACGGCTGATCTCCGCATAGCGCGTTTCATCCGGCTGCCAGAGCAGGCGGATATCAACGGGCAACAGATAGTAAAGCGCAAACAGAACGAAAAGAGCGACACTAAAACGCGCAGATTTCATGGAGCTGGGCTCACGGTTTGTTGATAGCCAAGCCAGCCTTCGCGACCGGCCATTTCATTACGGACAATTTTGCCGACGGGTAACGTGCTGAGGTCGTCGGGCAACATCTCGCTTAACGGACAAAACTGAATGCCTTCCTGCGCGGCCAGTTGCAGCAGCGCCGCGAAGTCCTGCTGATACGCAATCCCCTCCACTTCGGCGTGGATAGTGTAGACCGGTGTGCCGGTATCGCGGTGGATACAGTCGAGGATATAGCGGTTAAAATTCTCCGCCGAGACCTCGCGCCCCACCACTTCATCCCAGGTCGGGAGCGTCACCGGAATTTGTACGGTACCGAGCCGCGTCTCGCCGAGCTGGGGCAAAAACGGCCCAGAACCGCGGCAGTCGCTGTTATAGCGAAACGTAAACGGCTCTTTGGCACGCACCACACGCTGATCGGCACGCCAGCCAGCTACCGCCGAGCAGTGAACCGGCTTGCCGAGGATCGCCTCCAGCTCCATCAGACCGCGTTCGACTTCGCGGGTCAGACGAGGAATTTTCCACACCCCGCTCCAGGCCTGCCAGGCGTGATGATCCCAAGCGTGCAGCCCGACTTCATGGCTCAGAGCCGCGGCGCGGATCACCTCTTCGTTGCCCGCGCCGATACGCTTGCCGGGCCAGGCGGTGCCCGCCAGCAGAATATCCCAGCCGTAAAGGGATGCCGCACGGGAGCGCAGCATTTTCATCAGAAAGGTCGGTTTAAATAGGCGCCACAGATGGCGCCCCATGTTGTCAGGCCCGACGCTGAAGAAAAAGCTGGCGCGAACATGATGCTCGCTCAGCAGTTCCAGCAGGCGTGGCACGCCGTCGCGGGTGCCACGAAAGGTATCGACATCAATGCGTAAACCGACTTTTTTCATGATGCCTGTTCCGTCAGCTCCACGGTACGCAGGAAGAAATCGAGGGTTTCGTCGATGGTCTGGACCATATCCACCGTCGGCTCCCAGTTCAGGCAGCGTTTCGCATTGCGGATGCTCGGTTTGCGATGCTCAACGTCCTGATATCCTTTGCCATAATAGCTGCTGCTTTCCACTTCGCGGAAACCGGCAAACGGCGGGAAGCGGTCGCGCAGCGGATGGCGCTCGAAGCTTTCAAGCAGCATTTCGGCCAGCTCGCGGATGCTCGCTTCGTTTTCCGGGTTACCGATGTTGATGATTTCCCCGTCGCAGCGCCCGTCTTTGTTCTCGATGATGCGGAACAGGGCTTCGATGCCGTCGCTGATATCAGTAAAGCAGCGTTTCTGTTTGCCGCCTTCAATCAGCTTAATCGGTGAGCCTTCCACCAGATTGAGGATCAGTTGGGTGATCGCCCGCGAACTGCCGATTCGCGCCGCGTTGAGGTTATCAAGGCGCGGCCCCATCCAGTTAAACGGACGGAACAGGGTGAACCGCAGATTTTCTTTTTCACCGTATGCCCAGATAACGCGGTCCAGCAGCTGTTTCGATACCGAGTAAATCCAGCGCTGTTTGTTGATAGGCCCCACCACCAGGTTCGAGGTGTCTTCGTCGAACACTTTGTCGGTGCACATACCGTACACTTCCGAGGTGGATGGGAAGATGATGCGCTTGTTGTACTTCACGCAGTCGCGGATGATTTTCAGGTTCTCTTCAAAATCGAGCTCGAAAACGCGCAGCGGATTACGGGTGTATTCGATAGGCGTAGCGATGGCCACCAGCGGCAACACCACGTCGCATTTCTTAATATGGTATTCAATCCACTCGGAATGAATGCTGATATCCCCTTCCACGAAATGGAAACGCGGGCAGTCGAGGAAACGGCTGATCGCATCCGAGCCAATATCAAGGCCATAGATTTCGTAGTTGTCGTCTTTGAGCAAACGCTCGGTCAAATGGTTACCGATAAAACCGTTCACACCGAGGATCAGCACGCGGGTGCGGCGTTTCAGGGCAACAAACGGTGCGCTGGTGACCAGTGCGCCATTCACCAGCCCTAACGACTGCGCCAGCTGTGTGCCCGGCATGTACACACCGTTTTCCGTCTGTCCGGTGACAATCTCCAGCGCCTGTTCACCGCAGGCGATAATCAGCGGGGATGAGGAAATCACCGTGCCCGGTTTCGCCGCAGGGGTGTCCGCGCGCACGCGGGATTTCCAGACGATAAATTTGCTCGCCCCGACATAGGCAACGGCACCCGGCCACGGGTCGGTCACTGCACGTACCAGGTTGTGCAATTGCGCCGCCGGTTTGGTCCAGTCCAGACGCCCGTCTTCCGGGGTGCGACGGCCAAAACAGGTGGCTTCGCTGTGGTTCTGTTCGGTCTCTTTAATCGTACCCTGACGCAAGGCAGGCAGCGCGTCGCGCAACAGCGTCTGGGCTGCCGCACACAGCTTGTGATGCAGGGTCAGCGCGGTGTCATCGGCATCAATACTGACGCGCTGCTGGGCGGCAATCGCCCCGGCATCGGCACTCTTCACCATGCGGTGCAGCGTCACGCCGGTTTCCGTTTCACCGTTCACCAGCGCCCAGTTCAGCGGCGCACGACCGCGATATTTTGGCAGCAGCGAACCGTGAAGATTAAACGCTCCGCCCGGTGCGGCGTTGAGGATCTCATCGCACAGCAAGTTGCGGTAATAGAAAGAGAAAATCACATCAGGAGCCAGTTTCTGGATGCGGTCCACCCACAGCGGATGGTTCACATCATCGGGCGCATATACCGGGATTTCACGCTCAGCGGCGATACGCGCCACGGAACTAAAGAAGTGGTTCTCGCCCGCAGTATCCGGGTGAGTGAAAATGGCAGCGATGTCATAGCCCGCTTCCAGAAGGGCTAACGTGCCCGTACAGCCCATATCGTGATAGGCAAAAACAACGGCTTTCATGGGTGATTTCCTTCCTGAGAGGATTTGTGTTCCTGACGGACAACACGTTGAATAAAGTAGCGCGGACGTGCGCGGACATCGTTGTAGATACGGCCGATGTACTCACCGAGTAACCCCATGCCGACAAACTGTGCGCCGATAAACATGAACAGCACGGCGAAGAGCATAAAGACCCCTTCCGCCGCCCATTGCGGACCATAGGCCAGACGCAGGACCACCAGCAGCACAGAGAGCGCAAAGCCCATCAGGGCAATGATGCTGCCGAAGACGCTGAGCAAGCGCAGCGGCGTGGTGGTCAGGCAGGTGATCAGGTCGTACATCAGATTGATCAGACGCATAAAGCTGTACTTCGATTCCCCGTGCTCGCGCTCGGCGTGCTGCACCGGGATCTCCGTGGCTTTGCGCGCAAAGGTATTCGCGAGAATTGGAATAAAGGTGCTGCGCTCGTGGCAGTGCAGCATCGCATCGACAATATGACGACGATAGGCGCGCAGCATGCAGCCGTAATCGCCCATCGCCTTGCCAGTGGTACGCTGGATCAGGCGGTTGATGGTGCGCGAGGCCAGCTTGCGGAACACGCTGTCCTGGCGGTTCTGGCGCACGGTGCCGACCACGTCATAGCCTTCGTCGGCGGTCGCCACCAGGCGCGGGATTTCCTCCGGCGGGTTCTGCAGATCGGCGTCGAGGGTGATGATCAAATCGCCCGTCACGTGGCTGAAACCGGCCATGATCGCCGAGTGCTGCCCGTAGTTGCGGTTCAGCAGCACCGCCACGATATGACTGCCGTCGGCCTGTGCGGCTTCGGTGAGCATCATCGCGGAGTCGTCGCTGCTGCCGTCATCGACCAGCAAGATTTCATAGGCTTTGCCCATGCTGTCACAGGCGGCAGTCGTACGACGAATCAGCTCTGGCAGGCTCTCCTGTTCGTTATACACGGGGATCACCACAGAGACTTTTTGTACTGGCGGCGCGCTAAACACGTCCATGTCCTGCAAGCTGATGGAGCGCGGTAATGACGCGGGTTGTGTCGTCATGAGTCATATCCGGGAAAAGAGGGAGTGAACAGATGCGCGCGCTGTTCCATTCGGTGTTCGGTAAAGACACGTCCGGGAAACGCTCGCGGTAATATTTTTGCGTATGGGCCGCGCGGAAATGCAGGCCAGTGCCGATACCCTGGGCTTTCAGGGCTTCCATCAGCGCGTCGCGGGTATAGCCGCACGTCGCTTCATCCACGCGAATAATGAACAAATGCCAGGCATGCAGATGCGGCCAGGCGGGAACATTCAGGGGCATGAACGGTGTGTCGGCAAGCTCCAGCAGATAGCGGCTGGCAATCTCCGCACGGCGGCGGTTGGCATTGCCGAGTTTGCCGAGCTGCACCAGGGCCAGCGCGGCGTTAATATCCGCGAGGTTGTATTTAAAACCGGGAGAGATCACTTCGGCCTGCGGTGCGCGGCCGAGCGTCTGGCGGTCAAACGCATCGACGCCGAGACCGTGGAACTTGAGGCTGCGAATACGCTGCGCCAGCTGTTCGTCGTCCGTCACCACTAACCCGCCTTCGGCGCAGGTCATGTTTTTGATGGCGTGGAAGGAGAAAATCGCCGTCCCCTGCCAGCCGACGTGGCGGCCTTTGTAGTAGGTCCCGGCAGCGTGGGCGGCGTCTTCAATAACCGGAATGCCGTGGCGCTCGCCAATAGTGCGAATGGCGTCGATATCCGCCGGGGCACCGGCGTAATGCACCGGAATAATGGCTTTGGTGCGCGGCGTGATCGCCGCTTCGACAGCTTCCGGCGTGACCATCAGGGTATCGCGATCGACATCGATCATCACCGGCGTGGCACCCAGCAAGACGATCATATTCAGCGTCGACACCCAGGTCATCGACGGGGTGATCACTTCATCGCCAGGCCCGATACCCAGCGCCATCAGGGTGACATGCATCCCGCCTGTTGCCGAACTGACGGCTATCGCATGGCGGTTTCCCGTCAGGGTGCAAAAGGCTTCTTCCAGCGCCTGATTCTTCGGCCCGGTGGTTATCCAGCCTGACGCCAGAACGTCCTGCAGGGCGGCGATTTCTTCTGCGCCCATCGACGGACGTGAAAAAGGCAGAAAATCACTCATTATTAATTTCCTTGCGATATTAATTCTTTACTGCCGTAAAGGGCGGCTCAGTGAAATCTTGCGGGATGTTATTTAAATAAAGACGAAATAAAATTTAGTCGCTACTTCATTTGTGTCAACAAACCATCAACTAACGCCAAACTACCGTTCTTTTCTTAGGAAAGAATTAAGAGATGAATAATCAAAAACCGATGACGCGGATTAAAATCCTTAAAAATCATTTTATTTACAATGTATTATGATTTTTTATCCATAGCTGGTTATTTGTGATGAGGCTCACGACATGTTAAGGATATATTTCAACGCTTCAGTTTAAAAAATAGTAAACGAATGATTAACAGAACCAAGAAAATATCTTTTTCTCGTCATAAATAAGCAATGAGTGCGGAACTTTTGATTTGGATTAATTGTCGCCTTTATTCATGTACGTTTCGCTGGCGCGAGTTCCGTCGAGGTCGCCGCCACCTGCTACGCTTTAGGGTCTGAACGTTAATCATCATAAGGAACAGACCATGAAAATCGATCTGACGGGGAAAGTCGCGCTGGTCACAGCCTCTACCGGCGGCATTGGGTTGGCGATTGCGCGCGGGCTGGCGGAAAGCGGTGCGGAAGTGATCATCAACGGGCGCAGCGCCGAGTCGGTTAATAACGGCATTCAACAGCTTCAACAGGCGGTTCCCGGCGTGCAGGTTCGGGCAACTATTGCCGATCTCAGCTCGCCTGAGGGCGTGGAGTCAGTGCTAAAAGTGGCATCGAATGTCGATATCCTGGTGAACAACGCCGGGGTTTACGGGCCGGAGGATTTTTACGCCACCGACGATGACACCTGGAACCGCTACTGGCAGACCAACGTGATGTCCGGCGTGCGCCTGTCGCGCGCCTTGCTGCCTGGCATGGTGCAAAAAGGCTGGGGCCGCGTGGTGTTTATCTCTTCTGAGTCAGCGTGCAATATTCCCGCCGACATGATCCACTACGGCGTGACCAAAACAGCCCAACTGTCGCTGGCGCGCGGTCTGGCCAAATTCGTGGCGGGCAGCGGCGTGACCGTCAACAGCGTCCTGCCGGGACCGACAATGTCGGACGGATTTGCGGCGATGATGAAAGACGAGATGGAAAAAACCGGGAAATCGCTCGAACAGCTGGCGAAAGAGTTCGTGATGGCCAATCGTCCGACGTCGGTTATCCAGCGCGCCTCGACCGTGGAAGAGGTCGCCAATATGGTGGTGTATGTGTGTTCAGTGCAGGCCTCCGCCACCTCCGGTGCGGCATTGCGCGTGGACGGCGGCGTGGTCGACGACATTATTTAGGCATCTGTGCCTGTCACCCGGCGGGCGGTAATGAAGTGCGAATGCCAGTAATTATTCGCCAGCGTAGAGACGGTCACACCCTGGCTGGTCGAGGCGTGAATAAACTGATGGTCGCCAATATAGACGCCCACATGACGGCGGTTTGGACCGGTCTGAAAGAAAATTAAATCGCCAGCTTTCAGGCGATATTCTGCCACCTGAACGCCACGGTTGATCTGTTCACCCGTGGTGCGTGGCAGCGACAAATCAGCAGCGTCACTGAACAGATGTTGCATCAGGGCAGAACAATCGACGCCGTGATGTGTAGACCCCCCCCACACATAGTGCGTCCCTTTCCATTTTTGGTATTCATCGAGAATGCGGGCGCGAAGCGGGCCGCTTTCCTGATGCTCCAGTGATGCTCTCGCAGGGGTTAGCGAAAGCTCCTGAGAAGGAGATAACATCGATGCTGGCAGTTGAAAACTAAACGCAGAAAACGAAGCAAAACTTAACAAAAGGGTTGAAATAAGCAGTCTAAGCATAAATAACAATTCTAAGCAGTGAGTGAGCTCTTCCTTACCTGTGAGGGGGCAATGTTCCCTCGAATTGGCTTTCAAGGTGGCGATAATATAGACAGCTCAGTTTTTAGCCAATCACTTGTCGGTCCAAAAAAGGACATTGGAGCCCATCGCCAGTTTGCGAAAAAAAAGCACTCGATTGAGGGACTGTGAAGGTAAAGCAGGTAAACTAATGAGCAGAATGTGTATTTCAGCTAAGACATCTTTATGACCAATATGATCGCCGATGAGGCAGTGGCAAAATCCCGTGTGCTTTCCGTTTTTGATTTTGACGGAACCTTGACGCATCACGACAGCTTTATCCCCTTTCTGCGCTTTGCCTTTGGCAAACGCTATTTCGCCGGACGCCTGGTGCGTATGGCGCTGCCGACGATCCATTGTGTGCGCCGTAAACTCACCCGTGATGAACTGAAAGAAGTTCTGGTGAGAACATTCCTGACCGGCGTTGACGAGCACTGGCTGCGCCAGCAGGCCGAGCTGTTTTGCGAAAAATACTGGGGGAAGTTGATGCGCCCGGCAGGCGTGATGGCGGTAGCGGCGGAAGTGAATTCTGGTGCGGAAGTGACGATTTGCTCAGCATCGCCTGCGCTGGTGTTGCAGCCGTGGGCCGACAAGCTCGGCATTAAGCTGATTGGCACGCAGCTGGAAGTGGTGGATGGCAAATTGACCGGTAATATCACCGGGCATAACTGCCGCTGTGCGCAGAAGGTGGCGAGACTGGAGCGGGTGTATGGCGATCTGAACGATTACCATCTGCGCGCCTGGGGCGATACACGCGGCGACCATGAGCTGCTGGCGGCGGCGCAAGATCCACACTGGCGGCATTTCCACCCGCCAAGAGCGCGACGTAATTCACCGATTAAGTAGTCGGTATCGCCGGGTGGCGGCTTCGCTTTACCCGGCCTACAGATTCTGTGCGGCTTTTTTGCCGGGTGGCGGCTCCGCCTTACCCGGCCTACAAAACTTGTAGGCCCGTGCAGGCGAAGCGTCGCCGGGCATATCAGGCCGCACGTTTCCCAGGGAACACCACGCTCGCAATAATTCCTAACGCCAGCACGCCCAGTACCACAAACAGGCTCATGTTCGCGGAGATGTTGTACCCGTGATGCCAGAAGTGGTCAGTCGCATTCAGCCCCAGTTTGAACGCGACGAAGAACAGTAGCAGCACCACGGATTTCTCCAGATGGACCAGGTACTGTTTCAGCGCTTCGAGCACAAAATAGAGCGTACGCAGGCCAAGGATCGCGAACATCATCGCGCTGTAAATGATCAGCGGTTCGCGGCTAACGGCGATAATCGCGGGTACGGAATCAAAAGCAAACATCACGTCAGACAGCTCAACTACCGCCACGCACAGCAGCAGCGGCGTCGCGTAGCGCTTCGCTTTTTTGACGCGCCCTACCATCACATCCTGGTTTTCCGGTTTTTCCAGCTCCGCATCCACCTCTTTCTGCGTCAGCAAAAAGGCGTTGCTGCTGATCTTCGGCCACACCGGGTAAAAGCGTTTTACCAGGCGATACGCCAGATGGTGGGAATAATCTTCCACCTCGTCGCTCTCTTCGTTACGACGGAGCATCATCAGCGCAGTCCAGCCTACCACCAGCGCAAAAATCACTTCCACGTAAGGCCCCAGGCTCAACAGGCTGGTCCCGATCGCCACGAAAATCCCACGGAACACAATCGCCCCCAGCACGCCCCAGTAGAGTACGCGATGACGATACTTATCCGGCACGCCGAACCAGGCAAAAATCGCCATCATCACGAACAGGTTATCGACTGAGAGCACCTCTTCCAGCGCATAGCCGGTGAGGAACAGGCTCGCCATTTCGGCACCGTGATGGACATACAGGAACCCGGCAAACGCCATCGCTAACATGACCCAGAACAGGGACCACATCACGGCGCTTTTCAGCGAGATAGGTTTGTCATGACGGTGCATGAAGAGATCGATAAACATCGCCCCGACCGCCATCACCACAAAGACAACAACGGTTTCCGTCGGGAAACCGAGATGAGCAGATTCCATTACACAACCCTTTTTGAGTACAAAATACACACCATGCAAAATGCAAAAACGAACAAAATAAAAAGTGGGCTATATGCCGCCCCAATCAAGTTTATCACTGACCTTTGGCTTCATCCTCAGCCTTGATTCTGTGCGGCTGCTCCAGCACCATTGTTTGCGTCTGGCTCAGGCTAATGCCCGCCGCACGCAGCATTTTAAGGATTTCATACAGCAGGTCGCTGCGCGTTCCGCTGACCATACGCGGGCTGTTCACGTACCCGGTCACGCTCAGCACAATGCCGTTTGGCCCCAGCTCTTTAAAACTGACCGATGGTGCAGGCGTTTCCAGAATAGAGTCATGCAAGGAATACGCTTCCAGAAGCAGATTGCGCACCTGTTCCGGGTCGATATCCAGCGGGAAAGTCAGCGCGATGGTGGCAACGCCCTGCGCATTACCCATCGTCGCGTTACGCACGTTCTGGGAAATGAGCTGCGAGTTCGGGACAATGACCGTGGATTTATCACTGAGCTGAATTTCCGTCGCACGCACGTTGATGCGACGGATATCACCTTCCACACCACTGATGCTCACCAAATCCCCCACTTTCACCGGGCGTTCCGTCAGCAGAATCAGACCGGAGATAAAGTTCTTTACGATCTCCTGCAAACCAAAACCGATACCGACCGACAAGGCGCTGACGATCCACGCCAGCCGATTCCACTCAATGCCGAGCATCGACAGGGTGAGCATAATCAGCAGGACGTAACCGACGTTGGTGAACAGCGTCACCAGCGACGCGCGCAGCCCTCTGTCCATCGTGGTTTTCGGCAGGAATTCGTGATCCAGCCAGCGGCGTGAGGAGCGCAAGATGTACCATCCGACCACCAGGCACAGCACGGCATTGACCGCGTGCGCCGGGATGATGTTCATGCTCTCAAGACCTTTCCCGCCCCAGATGTCGGCGATTTTACTGACCAGTTCCAGCGGCGTGGTGGTGCCGAAGGTGCCGTTGAGCAGCGCAACGAGGGCCATCAACAGCAGCGTGGTTTTACCCAGCGCAGAGAACAGCGTCGATGCCAGAGACAGATGGCGCTCGTTGACGCTCAGCGTGCTTTGTAAAATCTTCCCGCTTTGGGTCGTCGGCGAGAACACCGCTTCGCACAAGTCCACCACGAAGTGGATCAGCAGATACAGGCAGCTGACCACCAGGCCAATCCACAGCAGTTCAAAGGTGACAAACCGCGCCAACGGAATATAGCCAATCAACAGCGCAAGCAGAATCACGAACGCCGTCAGGCTGATCACCAGATGGATAAGACCCGCCATCGTCGAACGCGCCTCGGTTTGCTCGCCTTCAGCGCGCATTTTACGCCGCATTCGGTTAACGCGTATTGGGGCGATCAGGCAGTTCAGCGCCACCAGCAGCGCCGACAAACCGTTACCAAACAGCGTCGCATCAATGCTCGACCCGACCAGGCCGTTGAGCTGCTCGATAATGCCGAAAATGAAAATAAACGCCGCAAGCAGAATCGGGAACGAGGCGAGCGTTTTCGCCAGCGGATCGGCAATGCCCGGCAAGCGCCACGACGGATGGCTGTTCGACAGCAACGCGATCCCCAGACCGGCAATCACCGCCGAGAACCAGGTAAGTTCAATCAACTGATCGGCAAAATCCATCACCAGGCGGGAGGTGTCCGGCAAACGCGTAAAGATATAGCACAGCAGTTGCATGCTGATGCCGAACGTTACCGTGGTGCTGAGCGTGGTGAAACAGGCGAGGAAGCTGCGGCGAAAACGCCCCTGCGGTAACCAGCGCGGCAGGATCCAGTTCATCGGTTTATCCAGCGCTTTGCGTCCGAACAGACCAATAATGAGCGCCAGTAAGAGATAAAAACCGGAGCCTAAGTACCACTCTTCGTCCCACGCCTGATGCCAGGCGTCGCTGACCTGCGAGCCAAATTCATTAAACCGCTGCGTGTCTTTCTCGTTGGGCGAGATCAGCGGCGACCAGAATTTCTCCCCCAGAATGCTGCCCGTATTCAGGGCGATCTGCGTTTTCAGCGCATCGCGTCGCAGGCCGTAGATTTGGCTGGAGAGATTCTGGGCATTAACGGCGATAGCTTTGACTTGCTCAATCTGGGTGGTCAGCAGCGTTTTGCTGTTATTAAGTTGCTTACGCTGGCCGACTACCTGCGCCGTTTCCGTGACCGTACCCGGAGCGGGAGCCGGGCCGAGGACATCAAGCTGCGCCTGAATCTGCGTCAGCTGGGGTGCGAGCTGCACGGCCAGTTTATTTGCGTCTTCGGCGAGTTTGAGCGCATCGTCATTCAGAGCGGTGAATTTCTTTTCCGTCTTCACCGCAGAAACCTGCTGCTTGAGCGTATCCAGCCGTTTTTGCAGAGCCGGAAGCGCGGTGCTGACGTTCACCTTTACCGGCTGTTCGGTCTCGGTGGTCGCAGGAGCGTCTTCCGCCTGTGAAAGAAAAGGCGTCATCATCAGACATAACAACAATGCCAGCAGCGCTGGCATTTTTAACATTTTTTGCATAGTCAGGTTATATCCGCGAATTCAAAAAAATGGATGATTAATCGCTTTGCGCCAGTGCCTGCGCACAGGCCCACGCGCTGGCCCAGGCCCACTGGAAGTTGTATCCGCCCAGCCAGCCCGTCACGTCCATCACTTCACCGATAAAGTACAGGCCAGGAACCTTGCGGGCTTCCATTGTTCGGGAAGAGAGTTCGTCGGTGTCCACGCCGCCCAGCGTCACTTCTGCCGTGCGATAGCCTTCGGTGCCGTTTGGCTGGACGCGCCAGTGGGTCAGCGTGTCGACCAGCGCCTGCTGATCGCGTACGTTGAGTTGCTTAAGCGTAACATCTGGAATTTGCCCCAGCAGTTGCAGACATTCAATCAGACGTTTCGGCAACTGCATCGCCAGTGTGTTTTTCAGGCTTTGATTTGGATGCGCAGCGCGTTGTTCATCAAGGAACGCAGCCAAATCGCAGTCCGGGACTAAATTGACGGTAACGAACTCGCCCGGCTGCCAGTAGCTGGAGATTTGCAGCACTGCCGGGCCAGACAGTCCACGATGGGTGAAAAGCAGGTTTTCGCGAAAAACCGTGCCGTCTTCAGCGGTGATCGTCGAGGCCACCGATACGCCGGACAATGTCTGAAGCTGCTCCAGCAGCGGTTTGTGCAGGGTAAACGGCACCAGACCTGCGCGCGTTGGCAGCACTTTCAGGCCAAACTGCTCGGCGATTTTATAGCCAAACGGCGTTGCGCCCAGTCCAGGCATCGACAGCCCGCCGCTGGCGATCACCAGTTTGTCGGCGCTAACCGTGTCGCCGTTCAGTTCCAGCGTATAACCGCTGTCATCGCGCGAGACGCTCAACACTTCGGTGCGCAAGCGTGTGATGACGCTACCCTTCTCGCATTCGGCCACCAGCATATCGACAATCTGCTGCGCGGAGTCATCACAAAACAGCTGGCCCAGCGTTTTTTCGTGCCAGGCAATTCCGTGTTTACCGACCAGATCGATAAAATCCCACTGGGTATATCGCGCCAGGGCAGATTTGCAAAAATGACGGTTTTGGCTCAAATACGCGGCGGGTTCGACATATAAATTCGTAAAGTTGCAGCGACCCCCGCCAGACATCAGGATCTTGCGGCCGGGTTTCTTACCATTATCCAGCAACAGAACACGACGACCCGCCTGCCCGGCCATCGCCGCACAGAACATTCCCGCCGCACCGGCGCCAATAATGACGGCATCAAACCTTTCCACATCAAAATCCTCTTGTTTAACCGGCGCGAATTGTAAAGTTTCCTATGTGGTCGCACCAGCGCAAAAAAGCGATATGTCAGTCATTTATTTGAAATATAAAATATATTTCTTTACCAGACGTAAACAAACCAGAAGGTATATCAAAAAAAAGCTATATTTCACTTTGCCCGTTGCGCATTTGTCCTGGATAATGCGCCGCGTTCATGTCCTCCTAAATGGCGTAACGTCCTATGCTACATTTGTTTGCTGGTCTGGATTTACATACCGGGCTTTTACTATTGCTTGCTCTGGCATTTGTACTGTTTTACGAAGCTATCAATGGCTTCCACGACACTGCGAACGCAGTCGCAACGGTTATCTACACTCGCGCAATGCGATCGCAAGTTGCGGTTGTTATGGCGGCTGTCTTTAACTTCTTTGGTGTTCTTCTCGGTGGTCTAAGCGTAGCCTACGCCATCGTTCACATGCTGCCTACGGATCTGCTTCTGAATATGAGTTCAGCGCATGGTCTTGCGATGGTATTTTCTATGCTGCTTGCCGCCATTATCTGGAACCTCGGTACCTGGTATTTCGGCCTGCCTGCATCCAGTTCTCACACGCTGATCGGCGCGATTATCGGTATCGGGTTAACTAACGCCCTGATGACCGGCACGTCTGTCGTTGACGCACTGAACATCCCTAAAGTGATGGGGATCTTCGGTTCACTGATTATTTCCCCTATTGTGGGCCTGGTCGTTGCAGGTGGATTGATTTTCATCCTGCGTCGTTACTGGAGCGGTACCAAAAAACGCGCCCGTATTCACCTGACTCCCGCAGAACGTGAAAAGAAAGATGGCAAGAAAAAGCCGCCATTCTGGACGCGTATCGCTCTGATTCTTTCCGCTATTGGTGTCGCCTTCTCTCACGGCGCAAACGACGGTCAGAAAGGCATTGGCCTGGTCATGCTGGTCCTGATTGGTGTCGCTCCGGCAGGGTTCGTGGTCAACATGAACGCCACCGGATACGAAATCACCCGTACCCGTGATGCCGTTAACAACGTCGAAGTTTACTTCCAGCAGCACCCTGAGCTGTTGAAACGAGTGACCGGTGTTGATCAGCTGATTCCTTCTCCACAGCCAGGCGCCACTACTGCACCAGGCGAGTTCCACTGCCATCCGGCAAACGCGATCAGCGCGCTGGAACGTGCTAAAGGAATGCTGAGTGATATCGAAAGCTACGACAAACTGACCGTTGATCAACGTGGCCAGCTGCGCCGTATCATGCTGTGCATCTCTGATGTGACCGATAAAGTCGCGAAACAGCCTGATGTGAACAACGATGACCAGCGTCTGCTGAAGAAACTGAAAGGCGATATGCTCAATACCATTGAGTACGCGCCAATCTGGATAATCATGGCGGTCGCGCTGGCACTGGGTATCGGGACAATGATTGGCTGGCGTCGTGTGGCGACCACCATCGGCGAGAAGATTGGTAAGAAAGGCATGACGTATGCGCAGGGTATGTCCGCGCAGATGACCGCTGCCGTTTCTATCGGTCTGGCGAGCTACACCGGTATGCCGGTTTCAACCACTCACGTTCTGTCTTCTTCGGTTGCCGGTACGATGATTGTTGATGGCGGCGGTTTGCAGCGTAAAACCGTGACCAACATTCTGATGGCCTGGGTGTTTACCCTCCCGGCATCGATTCTGCTTTCGGGTGGCCTGTACTGGCTGTCGCTGAAACTGATTTGATGTAAGGCTGGAAATGAAAAAGCGGGTCAGGAAACTGACCCGCTTTTTTTTGGCGATGACGTTGCGGATGTCCCTCAACCCACTGATGGCATTAGATTAATCTGAGCTTTTTTTGTACAGAACTTGACATCATTCGCGGTCTATTCTCCTGAGCGAAGCCGGAAACAACTTACGGATGAGACAAGGAGATAAAATGGCTGCAGTACCAACCCCAGGCTCAGGTTCAATCGTTATCGCCAACAATATGCGGGATGCTCGTCAACATGGGATGTCGCGCAATATGGCAACGGCCTCAACCTATTATTGGTTCTATCAAAAGGTCAGGAATGGTGGCCCGAGGGACTACAAAAAATTTGATCCCTACTTTGCAGCATTTGGGAATTTCAATTTTGGCGCGGCAGGCATAGCAGCGGGTATCCCTGCAAATATCCTACTCATGGGCGCGGGATGGGCTCAGGGACGAGCGGGTACCTCGAAACCCGGATGGGAAAATGGTATGAAAAACCACCCTATGGCGATGACCCGACGGACCAACGCAATATCAGAGACGGAATAGATTATGCCATTCAAAACGGCTATTAAGTGGATACATCGACTGGTCACCGTTTCGCTGATTGTTTTGGTGGCAGGTTTTTTATGGCTCAACCATCAGCCAGATAATCGGGATAATGACGAGCTACAAAGAGCTTTTAAGTTATCTGATAGTATGTGGCTGTACATGACCGTTAACAGCAACGGTGGCGCAACGGTGCCAGTGCTGTACCGTTATTACCTGTCCAGGGAGATCCCCGGGAAAGATACGGACGTTATCCGCCAGCTAAACGCGCTAACACCCTTCCTTGAAGGTGATGGCAGTATCACGGCTACCCGCATTGAGGATAACGGTGGCATAAGCATCACTTACAGCGGGAAGGTTTTCTCACTGAACGCCAATGTTTCTAACATCCGGTTTACGCTCAAACCCTGATGGCAAGACGGCGGGCATCACCCCGCCTCCCGCTCATTCAATGCCAAATCACCAGCGCCACCATACTCACCACAACCAGCCCGCACAGGGCGCTGGTCAAAATGAACTGACGACGCAGACGCTCACAACGACGGATAAACTCGTCATCATGATGATCGCGATAGCGCTGGGCGTAGATGTACCACACCAGACGCATCTGTTTGCTGGGCTGTCCATGCGACGTGAAGAAGCCTCCACCATCCACATACTGATAAAGCAACGGATCGCAACCACGAAGTACCACTAATAGCGCGCGTAATGATGAGAAATAGCGCGCCATATTCACTATGCAAACCACACATAAAGCCCAAAACAATGCGACGGTGCTAATCATACTTCCTCCCCGGCGTCCGCCCACGAAGCAAGACTTCTGGACAACCGCACCCCAATGCCCTGACAGACAGATCAGTGAAAGAATGACGAAAGTCGATCGGGTTCACGTTTTAATATCCGAACGGCTCATTAAATAGTGTAGGAGATCCGTTAATTTTTTTGCCACAAGGTTAATCGTTATCAACACCAAAGCTTGAAAAATTTGTTGAACTGGGCCGTAATGAAGGCAGAAAGGCGACGGCTTACCTGATAGTCATCGATAACTTAAGGAAGGAGTAACACTATGGCTTACAAACACATTCTCATCGCGGTAGACCTCTCCCCAGAGAGCAAAGTGCTGGTTGATAAAGCGGTATCCATGGCACGCCCATACAACGCGAAAGTTTCTTTGATTCACGTTGATGTGAATTACTCCGATCTCTACACCGGTCTTATCGACGTCAATCTTGGCGATATGCAAAAACGCATCTCCGAAGAGACTCATCACGCGCTGTCTGAGCTCTCCACCAATGCAGGCTACCCAATTACCGAAACCTTAAGTGGTAGCGGCGATCTGGGTCAGGTGCTGGTCGATGCGATTAAGAAATACGATATGGATCTGGTCGTTTGCGGTCATCACCAGGATTTCTGGAGCAAACTGATGTCCTCCGCACGCCAGCTGATCAACACCGTTCACGTTGATATGCTGATTGTTCCGCTGCGTGATGAAGAAGACGAGTAAGGTTTTCCCCTCACCCTAACCCTCTCCCAAAGGGAGAGGGAACCACCGATCGAGCCCCTCTCCCCGTGGGAGAGGGGTTGGGGTGAGGGCATCAGGCCGCACCCTCCTCCGCCGTCCCCGAATAAATATCAAACCGATGCCCCTTCGTGACTACGGCATTCGTGGTCGCGATATCCGCCAGTGGCGGCGCATAGTCCGGGCGCTTCACCACTACGCGTTTGGTCGCCAACTGGCGTGCCGGTTCAAGCAAACCATCCGCATCCAAATCCGGCCCTACCAGCGACTGGAACACCCGCATCTCTTTCTTCACCAGCGCACTCTTCTGCTTGTGCGGGAACATCGGGTCGAGATAAACCACCTGCGGACGCGGCGTGATATCCGTCAGCGCCGTCAGGCTGGAGGCGTGAATCAGCTGTAACCGCTCCTGCAACCACGGACCAATCTCCGGATCGGCATAGCCGCGCATCAGGCCATCGTCGAGAAGTGCAGCGACCACCGGGTTACGCTCCAGCATCCGCACGCGACAGCCGACCGACGCCAGCACAAAGGCATCGCGCCCCAGGCCTGCCGTCGCGTCCACCACATCCGGGAGATAGCTGCCTTTCACACCGACCGCTTTCGCCACCGCTTCGCCGCGACCGCCGCCAAATTTACGACGATGCGCCATCGCCCCGCCGACAAAATCGACAAAGATCCCGCCGAGCTTTGGCTCATCGCTTTTGCGCAGCTCCAGATGGACCGGCGTCATCACCAGTGCCATCAGATTTTCGGCATCGTGCTCCAGCCCCCAGCGGGCGGCAAGAACAGATAAGGCGCCGTCTCCGGCGCCTGTTTCATCTAGCAAACAAATTTTCACGAACGCGATTAGCCTTTGATTCCGTAATGTTCCAGCATCGCATCCAGCTGCGGCTCGCGGCCACGGAAGCGTTTGAACAGCTCCATTGGCTCTTCGGAACCGCCGCGCGTCAGGATGTTATCCAGGAACGACTGACCGGTATCGCGGTTGAAAATCCCTTCCTCTTCGAAGCGAGAGAAGGCATCCGCTGCCAGTACATCGGCCCACAGGTAGCTGTAGTACCCCGCTGCATAGCCGCCCGCGAAGATATGGCTGAACGCATGCGGGAAACGGCCCCACGATGGCCCAGGAATGAGCGCCACCTGCTTCTTGATCTCGCCAAGCGTTTCGAGGATTTTAGCCCCTTGCTCCGGGCTGAACTCCGCGTGCAGGCGGAAATCGAACAAACCGAACTCCAGCTGGCGCAGGATAAACATCGCCGCCTGGTAGTTTTTCGCCGCCAGCATTTTATCCAGCAGCTCTTTCGGCAGCGGTTCGCCGGTTTCGTAATGACCGGAGATAAACGCCAGCGCGTCCGGCTCCCAGCACCAGTTTTCCATAAACTGGCTCGGCAGCTCGACGGCATCCCACGGTACACCGCTGATGCCAGACACACCTGCCGCTTCGATACGGGTCAGCATATGATGCAGACCGTGGCCGAACTCATGGAACAGGGTGATCACTTCGTCGTGAGTGAACAGCGCCGGTTTGCCGTTCACCGGACGGTTAAAGTTACAGGTCAGGTAAGCGACCGGTTTTTGCAGCGAGCCGTCCGCTTTACGCATCTGGCCGACGCAGTCGTCCATCCACGCCCCGCCGCGTTTGTTTTCACGCGCGTACAAATCCAGATAGAAGCTGCCGCGCAGCTCGTTCTTCTCGTCGTACAGCTCGAAGAAACGCACTTCAGGGTGCCATACTTCCACATCGTGACGCTCTTTGGCGGTGATGCCATAGATGCGTTTCACCACTTCAAACAGGCCGTTCACGGCTTTGCTTTCCGGGAAGTACGGGCGCAGCTGCTCGTCGCTGATGCTGTAGAGATGCTGTTTCTGTTTTTCGCTGTAGTAGGCGATGTCCCACGGCTGCAGGTCATCAACGCCACACTCCGCTTTGGCGAAGGCACGCAGCTGAGCCAGCTCTTTTTCGCCCTGAGGACGTGCGCGTTTAGCCAGATCGGTCAAGAAATCGAGCACCTGCTGCGGGTTTTCGGCCATTTTGGTGGCGAGGGATTTTTCAGCATAGCTGTCAAAGCCCAGCAGTTGCGCCAGCTCGTGGCGCAGGGCGAGAATTTCCGCCATCACCGGGCTGTTGTCCCATTTACCGGCGTTCGGCCCCTGGTCAGAGGCGCGGGTGCTGTAGGCACGGTAAAGTTCTTCACGCAGCGCCTGGTTGTCGCAATAGGTCATCACCGGCAGATAGCTCGGGATATCCAGCGTCAGCAGATAACCTTCCTGCTCTTTCGCTTCGGCCTGCGCTTTGGCCGCAGCCAGCGCGCTTTCAGGCATGCCTGCCAGTTCGGCTTCATCGGTGACCAGCTTCGACCAGCCCATAGTCGCGTCGAGCACGTTGTTGCTGTACTGGTTGCCCAGATCAGACAGACGCGCGGCAATTTCACCGTAACGCTGCTGTTTCTCTTTCGGCAGGCCAATCCCCGACAGCTCGAAATCACGCAGGGCGTTATCGACCGCTTTCTTCTGGGCGATATCCAGCTTCGCGTAGTTTTCACCGTCGCGCAGATCGCGATACGCGTTGTACAGCCCCTCGTGCTGGCCGACCCAGGTGCTGTACTCAGAGAGTAGCGGCAGGGTTTGTTCGTAGGCTTCGCGCAGTTCCGGGCTGTTTTTCACCGAGTTCAGGTGGCTCACCGGCGAGAAAATACGGCCAAGCACATCATCCACTTCTGCCAGCTGCTGGCACAGATTGTCCCAGGTGTACGGCGCGCCCTGCGCAACCACGCGCTCTACCGCTTCGCGACAATTCTCCAGCGACTGCGTAACAGCCGGGACAACGTGCTCAGGGAGGATTTTAGAAAATGGCGGCAACGAAAAAGGCGTCAGTAATGGATTGGTCATAAGCGCTGTCCTGTTGAATAAGGTGAATGAAGCGCGCATCCGGCGCTGGGCATATTATTTCTAGAATGGGGGTAAGTGTAGTGAATTTCAATGTCAGGCGCAGCGCTTTCGCGGCGGCGGGGACTTTTCTGTATACTGTGTCGATACGCTCTTTTTTCGCCCGATGGCGCTTCGCTTATCGGGCCTACGATTATTTACTGGAACACCTTCACCCATGCTCAGTTATCGCCACAGCTTCCACGCGGGCAACCACGCCGATGTCCTCAAGCACACCGTTCAGAGTCTGATTATTGAATCTCTGAAAGAGAAAGATAAGCCGTTTCTCTATCTGGACACCCACGCGGGCGCGGGCCGCTATCAGCTCAGCAGCCAACACGCGGAACGTACCGGTGAATATCTGGAAGGTATCGCCCGTATCTGGCAGCAGGACGATCTCCCTGCCGAGCTGGAGCCGTACATCAGCGTAGTGAATCATTTCAACCGTAGCGGCCAGCTGCGTTACTACCCAGGCTCGCCGCTGATCGCGCGCCAGCTGCTGCGTGAGTACGACAGCCTCCAACTGACCGAACTGCACCCGAGCGATTTCCCACTGCTGCGTTCTGAATTCCAGAAAGACAACCGCGCGCGCGTGGAAAAAGCCGACGGCTACCAGCAGTTGAAATCCAAACTGCCGCCAGTTTCCCGTCGCGGCCTGGTGCTGATCGACCCGCCGTACGAAATCAAAACCGATTATCAGGCGGTGGTCACCGGCATCAACGAAGGCTACAAACGCTTCGCTACCGGAACTTACGCTCTGTGGTATCCGGTGGTCCTGCGTGCACAAATCAAACGTATGATCAAAGAGCTGGAAGCAACCGGCATCCGTAAAATCATGCAGATCGAACTGGCGGTGCGACCGGACAGCGATCAGCGCGGCATGACCGCCTCCGGGATGATCGTTATCAACCCGCCGTGGAAGCTTGAAGCACAGATGAACAACGTCCTGCCTTGGCTGCACAAAACGCTGGTGCCGAGTGGTCATGGCCACGCGACCGTCAGCTGGATCGTGCCTGAGTAATCGCAGTCATCGGTGGAACCTATTGATTTCAGGTATACAATCGCGGCAATCAGAAATTAAGGATATGACCCATGAGCAAGCATTATGACTACATCGCCATTGGCGGCGGCAGCGGCGGTATCGCCTCGATTAACCGTGCAGCCATGTACGGCCAGAAATGTGCGCTGATTGAAGCCAAAGAGCTGGGCGGCACCTGCGTGAACGTCGGTTGTGTACCGAAAAAAGTGATGTGGCACGCCGCGCAAATTCGCGAAGCTATCCATATGTACGGCCCGGATTACGGCTTTGACACCACCATTAATCACTTCGACTGGGACAAGCTGATTGCCAGCCGTACCGCCTACATTGACCGCATTCATACCTCGTATGACAACGTGCTGGGCAAAAATAATGTCGATGTGATCCGCGGCTTCGCGCGCTTCGTCGATGCGAAAACGATCGAAGTGAACGGCGAGACGATCACTGCCGATCATATACTGATCGCCACCGGCGGCCGTCCAAGCCACCCGGACATTCCGGGCGTGGAATACGGTATCGACTCCGACGGTTTCTTCGAACTGCCTGCCCTGCCAAAACGTGTGGCGGTAGTCGGTGCGGGTTACATCGCTGTCGAACTGGCTGGCGTGATTAACGGCCTGGGCGCAGAAGCGCACCTGTTCGTACGTAAACACGCGCCACTGCGCAGCTTTGATCCGCTGATCGTTGAGACGCTGGTCGAAGTGATGAACGCCGAAGGCCCGAAACTGCACACTAACGCCGTACCGAAAGCGGTGGTGAAAAACGCTGACGGCAGCCTGACGCTTGAGCTGGAAGATGGTCGCAGCCAGACCGTAGACTGCCTGATCTGGGCGATTGGTCGCGAACCGGCGAACGATAACTTCAACCTGGCCGTCACCGGCGTGAAAACCAACGATAAAGGCTACATTGCTGTCGATAAGTTCCAGAACACCAGCGTTCCAGGAATTTACGCGGTTGGTGATAACACCGGCGCGGTTGAGCTGACTCCGGTCGCCGTGGCAGCAGGTCGTCGTCTGTCTGAGCGTTTGTTCAACAACAAGCCCGACGAGCATCTGGATTACAGCAACATCCCGACCGTGGTCTTCAGCCACCCGCCAATCGGCACCGTCGGTTTAACCGAACCGCAGGCGCGCGAGCTGCATGGCGATGACCAGGTGAAAGTGTACAAATCGTCCTTCACGGCGATGTATACCGCGGTGACGTCTCACCGCCAGCCGTGCCGCATGAAGCTGGTTTGCGTTGGCCCGGAAGAGAAAATCGTCGGGATTCACGGCATCGGCTTCGGCATGGATGAAATCCTGCAAGGCTTTGCGGTGGCGCTGAAAATGGGTGCAACCAAGAAAGACTTCGACAATACCGTGGCGATCCACCCGACTGCGGCGGAAGAGTTTGTGACGATGCGTTAATCCTCAACGCCCCTCTTCCGAGGGGCGTTTTGTTTTACATTCATAAATCGTTGCAAAACGAATGCTCCGAATTTCGCCAGCCCTTCTAACGCTTACCCTCTCCTGTAAGAACTTTTAAATCAGTCAGATAGCGTCATTCCGCAAACCCCAGCTTAAACCACAAAATGTGACACACCGCACACTTCGTCCTGTAATCATCGAAGCGAGTGTCTACGCTTAATAGATACCTGAAAACCGGAGGTCCTAACCACCATGTCCAACCAGAAACACCACGCTGCCGATATCATCGAGTTCGAAATCGCGGAAGAACTGCGTTACGAAACCGATCCCCGCGAGTTGAAACTGGAT
The DNA here is from genome assembly GCA_002271215.1 of Lelliottia jeotgali. Lineage (NCBI taxonomy): Bacteria > Pseudomonadati > Pseudomonadota > Gammaproteobacteria > Enterobacterales > Enterobacteriaceae > Lelliottia > Lelliottia jeotgali. Next base: position 4,292,684 of record CP018628.1, read on the forward strand.
GAGATGATTGAGGCGGAACCGGAACCGGAAATGATCGAAGGGCTGCCAGCGTCTGACGCCCTCACCCCTGCCGATCGTTATTTAGAACTTTTTGAACACGTCCAGTCGACGCGCCTGTTTGCCGACAGCAAAACCTTTCCCGACTGTGCGCCGAAGATGGACCCGCTCGACATTCTTATTCGCTATCGCAAGGTGCGACGCCACCCTGATTTCGACCTCAAGCGCTTTGTCGACAACCACTTCTGGATGCCGGAATCGCTGTCCACCGAGTACGTCTCCGACCCAAGCCTGTCGCTTAAAGAACACATCGATAATCTGTGGTCGGTGCTGACGCGCGAGCCGCAGGACCATATTCCGTGGTCGTCACTGCTGGCGCTGCCGCAGGCGTATATCGTGCCCGGCGGGCGTTTCAGTGAGACTTACTACTGGGATTCGTATTTCACCATGCTGGGGCTGGCGGAAAGTGGGCGCAACGATCTGCTCAAATGCATGGCTGACAATTTTGCGTGGATGATCGAGCGTTACGGCCATATCCCGAACGGGAACCGCACCTATTATCTCAGTCGTTCACAGCCGCCGGTATTTGCGCTGATGGTCGAACTTTTTGAAGAGGACGGTGTGCGCGGGGCGAAGCGTTATCTCGACCATCTGCTGATGGAATATGCGTTCTGGATGGATGGCGCGGAGTCGCTGGTGCCAAATCAGGCCTATCGCCACGTGGTGCGTATGCCGGACGGCTCGCTGCTCAACCGCTATTGGGACGACCGCGACACGCCGCGCGATGAGTCCTGGATAGAGGATGTGGAAACCGCTAAACACTCGGGTCGACCACCAAACGAAGTCTATCGCGATCTGCGCGCGGGCGCGGCGTCGGGCTGGGACTACTCTTCCCGTTGGCTGCGTGATGCCGGGCGTCTGGCAAGTATTCGCACGACCCAATTTATCCCTATCGATCTGAACGCATTTCTGTTCAAACTGGAAAGTGCTATCGCCAATATTTCGGGCTCAAAAGGCGATAAAGAGACGGAAACTACCTTCCGCCAGAAGGCCAACGATCGACGCGCCGCCGTGAACCGATTCCTGTGGGACGACGAAAATGGCTGTTACCGCGATTATGACTGGCGACGCGAAGAGATGGGGCTGTTCTCCGCCGCCAGCATCGTGCCGCTGTATGTCGGCATGTCGACACATGAGCAGGCCGACCGTCTAGCCGATACGGTCAAAGCGCGTCTGCTGACGCCTGGCGGCATACTGGCGACAGAACACGAAACCGGCGAGCAGTGGGATAAACCAAACGGCTGGGCACCGCTGCAGTGGATGGCGATTCAGGGATTTAAGCAGTATGGCAACGATTCGCTGGGTGATGAGATCGCCTGGAGCTGGTTGCAAACGGTGAATCACTTCTACAAAACACACCATAAATTGATCGAGAAATACCACATCGCCAGCAGCACCCCGCGCGAAGGCGGCGGGGGCGAGTATCCGCTGCAGGATGGCTTTGGCTGGACCAACGGCGTCGTACGGCGACTGATCGGGTTGTACGGAGAACCCTAACCTGTAGGCCCGATAAGCGCAGCGCCATCGGGCAGTTTTAGCTTCGATGCAGAATAAAGCCGGGTGGCGGCTGCGCCTTACCCGGCCTATACAGGCAATGCAGTCAGGTGTCGATTAGCGAATCACATCATAGATTTCAGTTTGGATAGACTGCCATTTTTTTGTGCTGGCGTCCGGCTGCGCCAGCGCCCGACGCTTCGCTTGATCCGCTTCGTACTTCTGGCGCTGCACCACCGCAGGCACCGTACAAAACGCCTGCAAATATTGCTTACGCATTGAGGTCAGCTTTTCTCCGGTCGACATAGCATGGCTCAGCGTCGCAATAAACCGGCGACACGGTTTCTGCTCGACCATTTGCAAGCGATAGCGCATCAACACTTCAAGCACATCATCGTAACCGGCTGACATCGCCTGCTCGGTCCAGGACATTTTCCAGTCCATTCCACCCTGTAAAAACAGCAGCGCTGCACGCGTGTCATTGCGATCGATGGCCGATCGGAAGTTATTCTCATCCCAGGTCACGCCCATGCGGGTGAGCTTTTCCCGTGAGGACGGGGCTTCACGCATCTCTTTCGGTGCAGGTTGCGGTTCGGCGCTGACGACTGCCGCAGTCGCTGGCGGATTGCTGCTGGTCACCAGCCACACCCCGCCCGCAATAATAGCCAGCACCATTACCCCCACCGCTCCCCACAGTGCACCTGAAATGAGCTGATCGCGTTGTTCGGGCGTGCGCGGCGCTCGCTGAGTTGGCTTCTCGATGCTGTCACGAATTTCAAACAGATCGCCGCCGGTCTGCCGGTCCATTTTCTGCGCATGTTCCCAGAAGCTGTGCAGTTCGCTGGCATCCACCGCCATCAGCCCCGTCGGGTTGATGCGCGTGCGTCCCTCTTCAAACGCCCGCTGAATCGGCCCGGCAATCTGGGCATAGTAGTTATCGAGCAGTAGGAGCTGCGCGGAAGTGAGGGGCTGCTGAACGGTCAGCATGTTGCGGATCTGGCGGATATCGTCGAGGAAAGTTTGCAGGGTTTTACGCGGCTCAACCATTAGCGTCAGCATTGAGCGATCGTTAAACAAAGACGAGTAATAGCGGCTGAACTCTTTTTTATCCACCAGCATTTGCGCCATTTCGCTGAACATCATGCCGCTCAGCACGTCGTTGCGTTCACTATTTTTCAGCCAGCGTCGGACGCGATCGGCATTAAACAGCGTTTTAAGATGGTTATTGAGCCTTACCGGATCAGGCCACGCCTGCATGATTAAGGATTTAATCATCAGTTCAAGGGCGCGTACCTGTTTATGAGCCTGCAATTGCAGGGATTCATTCCCCGGAGCCAGATCGGTGTTGTACCCGAGCAGAGGCTGCTGTAAACGCAGATGCTCCAGCGCGGTGACAAAACGCACGGCGGCTATGAGCTGGTTTTGGCTAACGTCCTGACCGCTTTCATATTTCGGCACACGCTGTTGTAACAGTCTGAGTTGCAGCGTGAAATCGGACATTTCGGCGTCATTCAGATTCAGGCGTTTTGCGACGGGTCCCCAGCCGCCGAGACCGAGGCGGGCATTATCGAGCTGTTCCAGGAACCAGCGGGGATCTTTACCTTCAGATACGTGAACATCAAGGAGCAGCAAGATCTCCACGGAGGCGTGTCGAATGATCGCGATACAATGTTCAAATTGTTCGTGGATGTGGTGTGATGTACCCGATGTCATCATTTTCCTTAACGTACTACAAAGCAGAATAAGCGTGCCTTAAAGGCAATTTTTTCTTTTATTTATGTGCTGTTAAACCATAACTGAGATTATGGAGAAATAAAGTGACAGCTCTATAATCATTGAAAATAGTCATAGGAGAAATCGAATGCCGGTACTCACTACTTCGCGTCTGACGTGCTCGCCTGTTCAGGAACAAGACTGGCCTTTTTACCTGTCTCTGCAACAACATCCAGACGTGATGCGTTATATCGCCGATAAACGCCCTATTGCCGTCATTCGTGAAGCCTTTGAGCCTCGTCTGCAACCCTGGGAACCGGGTAGCGCGCACTGGATGTGTTTAATCGTGCGTGAAACTGACAGTCAAACACCGCTCGGCGCCACCGGTTATATTCACAGAGATAATGATTGTGCGGAAGTGGGTTTTATCTTTGCCGCGAATGCGCAGGGAAAAGGCTATGGCTATGAATCGCTACGTGCCGTGCGCGATTACGCCTTTACGCAAGGTGGGATCCGTCGCCTCACCGCCACGGTGACGGTGGGCAACGCGGCTTCTCGCGGCCTGCTGGAAAAAGCAGGCTTTGTGCTGGAAGGCGAACTGCGAGAAAACTACTGGCTTGCAGATTCCTGGCATAACGACTGGATTTTCAGCCTGTTAAAGCATGAATACCAGGCCGAAAGCCATTAAGGATTTACAGAAACATCCCGCCTGAAACCTCGATGCGCTGCGCGTTCATCCAGCCCAGCTCATCGCTCAGCAGCGCCGCGATGGCATCGCCAATGTCATCCGGCAGCCCGACGCGCCCGAGCGCAGTATTCGACGCCACCATCTGATTAATTTGCGCATTATCGCGTACCCGTCCGCCGCCAAAATCGGTTTCAATTGCCCCCGGCGCGATAATATTGGCGGTAATTTTACGCGCACCTAACTCTTTGGCCTGATAGCGCGTCAGCACTTCCATCGCCCCTTTCATCGCCGCATAGGTACTGGAACCCGGCTGGGCAAAACGCGCCAGACCGCTGGAGACGTTCAGGATACGACCGCCGTCTTTGAGAAGCGGCAACAGGCGCTGGGTCAGGAAGAACGGGCCTTTGAAATGGACATTCATCGCGTCATCAAACTGCGCTTCGGTCGTCTCCGCAAACGGAGCGTATAAACCCGTTCCAGCGTTGTTCAATAAATAATCGAAGGTGTCGCGCTGCCAGACATGCTTAAGCTGAGAGTGTACTTCAGCGGCAAAACGTTCGAAGGCTGAGGTATCCCCGACGTTCAGCTGCAATGCCACCGCTTTCACCCCTTTTAATTCAATTTCGCGCACAACTTCCAGCGCTTCTTTCTGGCTGCTGTTGTAGGTCAGAATAATTCCGGTTCCCTTCGCTGCCAGCTTCAGCGCTGCGTTTTTACCTAAGCCGCGGCTGCCACCTGTCACTAATGCAATACGTTCACTCATGATAAACCTCGTTTCGATTGATATGCCGATTGAGTAAGAGCTTATTAGGTGATAGAAAATCAATAAAGATGGCAAAAAACGCTTCACTGTTTCACTGACAACAATAATGAGCGCAGCCTATGGATAAAATTCACGCAATGCAGCTCTTCATCCGCGTGGCGGAACTGGAGAGCTTTTCTCGCGCCGCAGACACGCTGGGCCTTCCTAAAGGTAGCGTATCGCGCCAGATTCAGGGGCTGGAAAATCTGCTCGGCACCCAGCTCTTGCACCGCACGACGCGCCGCGTCAGCCTCACGCAGGACGGGATGGTCTATTACGAGCGGGCAAAAGATCTACTGGCAAACCTCGACGAACTGGATGGACTTTTCCAGCATGACCCCACCAGCATCAGCGGACGATTGCGCGTGGATATGCCCGTTGGCGTTGCGCGAAATTTAGTCATCCCTAAACTGCCCGCCTTTTTGCAGCAGTACCCCGGCATTGAGCTGGAATTGAGCAGCAGTGACCGGATGGTTGATGTGATTCGGGAAGGATTTGACTGCGTGGTCCGCGTCGGCACGCTGAAAGACTCAGGGCTAATCGCGCGCTCGCTGGGCAAGCTGTCGATTATCAACTGCGCCAGTCCAGATTATCTGGCGCGTTTTGGCTACCCGGAGAATCTGGACGATCTGGCTTCACATGCCGTGATTCACTACGCCCTAAATCTGGGAACCCGCCCGCAGGGTTTCGAGTTTTATAACGGCGACGCCACCCAGTGGATAAAAACCGGCGGTATTTTGACGGTCAATAGCACCGAAACGTACCACGCCGCGTGTCTGGCCGGGCTGGGCATTATTCAGGTTCCGCGCGTCGGTGTGCGTGACGCGCTAAAGGCAAAAAAAATGGTCGAAATCTTGCCGCAATACCGCGCCGAACCGATGCCAGTCTCACTGATTTATCCGCATCGCCGCAACCTTTCGCGTCGGGTTCATCTGTTCATGGAGTGGCTGACGACGATAATGAAAGCTTACGTTGATTAGTCACAGGCTATAATTCAATAACATCCAGCCAAACGAAAAGGAAAATGCGCGTGACGCAGGAAAACAACCCGCAACGCCCCACCCAGGAACTGGAATACGATCCCATCAAAAAGATGGAGTCGGAGCCGGAAAAAAAAACCTCGCCCAACAAGGCAAATAAAGCGCTGGAAACGGTCACCGGAACCGCGCAAAAAATTCAGCGTCGCCCGATGATTGCGCACCTGATTCGCGCAACGGAACGCTTTAACGACCGAATGGGCAATCAGTTCGGTGCGGCCATTACCTACTTCTCATTCCTGTCGATGATCCCGATTATGATGGTGTCGTTTGCCGCAGCGGGTTTTGTTCTCGCCTCGCATCCGACGCTCTTACAGGACATCTTCAACAAGATTCTGATTAACGTGAGCGATCCGACGCTGGCCGCCACGCTGAAAAGCACCATTAACACGGCGGTGCAGCAGCGTACGACGGTGGGCATCGTCGGGCTGCTGATTGCGCTCTATTCCGGCATTAACTGGATGGGAAATCTGCGCGAGGCGATCCGCGCCCAGTCGCGCGACGTTTGGGAACGCACGCCGCAGGATCAGGAGAAAATCTGGATTAAGTATTTCCGCGATTTCGTGTCGCTGATTGGCCTGCTGGTCGCCCTGGTCGTCACGCTGTCGATCACTTCCGTGGCCGGTTCCGCGCAGCAGATGATCATTTCTGCGCTGTATCTGGATTATATCGAGTGGCTGAAGCCCGCCTGGCGGCTGATTGGGCTGGCGATTTCAATATTCGCCAACTATCTGCTGTTCTTCTGGATTTTCTGGCGTTTGCCACGCCATCGTCCACGCAAGAAAGCGCTGATTCGCGGCACGTTTATCGCCGCTATCGGGTTTGAAGTGATCAAAATCGTGATGACGTATACCCTGCCGTCACTGGTGAAATCCCCTTCCGGCGCGGCGTTCGGGTCGGTGCTGGGCCTGATGGCATTCTTCTACTTCTTTGCCCGCCTGACGCTGTTCTGCGCGGCCTGGATCGCCACCGCCGAGTACAAAGACGACCCGCGCATGCCAGGCAAAACCCACCGCTAAACACCTTATCGGGCTGAATAAGAATGTAAAATTTCAGCCCGATTCGGCATTTCAGCATATAAATCCAGCCTGTAACTTTTATTTAACCAAAAACCAGTTTTATCAACTGATATTTAAATTCTGTGAAGCATTTCATGGAAGAGTTTTCGTCAGGCTGAAGATTATCCGCTTTTTGCTGCTTTTCTCGCCGCTTCGCGCCCCTGTTACAGATTGAAATGTCGCTTTTGCTATGCGTAATATGGCCTTTCGTCAGACCAAACAATAAGAAAATTTTATGCAAGCCACCGCCACAACTCTCGATTCAGAACCGGAATGCACACCGGTCAACTCGCGTAATAAAGTCGTCGTTGCCTCACTGATTGGCACCGCCATCGAATTTTTCGATTTCTATATTTACGCCACCGCTGCGGTCATCGTCTTTCCGCATATCTTCTTCCCGCAGGGTGATCCTACAGCTGCAACGCTGCAATCGCTGGCAACGTTCGCTATCGCCTTTATCGCGCGTCCGATTGGCTCGGCGGTCTTTGGTCACTTTGGCGATCGCGTCGGGCGCAAAGTCACACTCGTGGCGTCGCTGCTGACGATGGGTATTTCTACCGTGGCGATCGGCCTGCTGCCGACCTACGAAACCATCGGTATTCTGGCTCCGGTGTTGCTGGCGCTGGCGCGTTTTGGTCAGGGCCTGGGTCTGGGCGGCGAATGGGGTGGCGCAGCATTGCTGGCAACAGAGAATGCGCCACCGCGTAAACGCGCGCTGTACGGCTCTTTCCCACAGCTGGGCGCGCCGATTGGCTTCTTCTTCGCCAACGGCACCTTCCTGTTGCTCTCCTGGCTGCTGACCGACGAGCAGTTCATGAGCTGGGGCTGGCGTATTCCGTTCATCTTCTCGGCGGTGCTGGTGCTGATCGGCCTGTATGTGCGTGTTTCCCTGCATGAAACGCCGGTATTCGCCAAAGTTGCGGCGGCGAAAAAGCAGGTGAAAATCCCGCTCGGCACGCTGCTGACCAAACACGTTCGCGTGACCGTACTCGGTACCTTCATCATGCTGGCGACCTACACGCTGTTTTATATTATGACGGTCTACTCCATGACCTTCAGCACCGCCGCCGCGCCTGTGGGCCTCGGTCTGCCGCGTAACGAAGTGCTGTGGATGCTGATGATGGCGGTGATCGGGTTTGGCGTGATGGTGCCGATTGCCGGGCTGCTGGCGGATAAGTTTGGCCGCCGCTCGAGCATGATCGTGATTACGTCGCTGATTATTCTGTTCGCGCTGTTCGTCTTCCCGCCGCTGCTGGGTTCCGGCAGTCCGGCGCTGGTGATGGCGTATCTGCTGATTGGCCTGAGCCTGATGGGACTGACGTTTGGCCCGATGGGTGCGCTGCTGCCGGAGCTGTTCCCGACCGAAGTGCGCTACACCGGAGCATCGTTCTCCTATAACGTGTCGTCGATTCTGGGCGCGTCTGTGGCACCGTATATCGCCACCTGGTTGCAGGCAAACTACGGCCTGTTCTATGTGGGCGTGTATCTGGCGGCGATGGCAGGGCTGACGCTGATTGCGCTGCTGTTGACGCACGAGACGAAGCATCAGTCGCTGTGATGTTTTTGCCGGGTGGCGGCTGCGCCTTACCCGGCCTACGGGGTACGTGCGGTGTTTTTGCCGGGTGGCGGCTGCGCCTTACCCGGCCTACGGGGTCCGTGCGGTGTTTTTGCCGGGTGGCGGCTACGCCTTACCCGGCCTACGATTGGGTTTAGGTTTGGGTTTGGATTTGGGTTTTGTAGGCCCGGTAAGCGAAGCGCCACCGGGCACCAGACCTCACCATCGTTACTTCTTCATCTGCGACAAAATCGTCCGGCACTGATTCGCATCACCTTCTGACGGTGAAATCAGCGCCAGCAGCGCTGCCGCTGGTGTCACCAGTGTTGCCAGCGCAGCAGCGACAGCTCCGCGCGCAATCAACGGCCCCGCTTTGACACCCGCCTGTGGATTTTTGAACGAGCCGCGCACGTAGAGCGGTGAGCGCAGGGTGATAATACGGAATCCTTTACTCTCAGGATCGATGGTCAAATCCAGCTGTTCCGAGGCCAGGCTCGCCGTCCCCGTCACATTAATCACCGCATTCTCGGTGTCGAAGGCAAAAATCTGTGGACGCGCCACGCCATTCACCAGATCGAGATTCGCCGCCGCACAGTTCACCCGCACTTCATCATCGCCAAAAATCTGCCCGATAATAAAGTTACCGACGTTCAGCCCGAGGATCTCCATCAGATTGCGGCTCACCAGCCCGTCGTTCATCAGTAGCTTGAGATTCCCGTTACTGCTGCCGAGCAGCGCCGCAACGGAGTTACCTACTCCGCGAATATCCGCATCCCCGTTCATTTCACCGAGGGTTTTCTGCATCAACTCTACGTTCGGCATCAGTTCTTTCAGCTTCAGCCTGCGCGCCTGAATATCCGCTCGACCCTGCATCGGCTTTTTATCGCCTTCGAGGTGAATGTTGGAGGAAATCGTTCCGCCCGCCAGGCCGAATTTCAGCGGCTGCAGGCGCAGGTCAGCGTTTTTGAGAATGATATGGGTCGAGAGGTCGCTGATCGGCAAGGTGCTGCCGTGCTCGATTTTACGCCCCTTGAAGCGCACGTCAGCATCCATCACATCCCACTTATCAGTTTCAAAGCGATCGTAAGGCAGCACTTTGTCCGCCGGCTGGATATCTTTCTCGCCTTTCTTCTGTTCGGAACGTTTGGACTGCTGCGCACCTTTCCCGGAATCGACACCAATCAGCGGGCCGAGATCGGCGAGGCGCAGCTGACGTGATTCCACATCCCCTTCCAGTTTCGGGCGCGGCTTGCCGGTGGTGTAAGCCAGCGAGCCGTGAATATCGCTGTCGCCAATGCGGCCATTGAAATTGCGGTAATCAAAGACCGAGGATTTTTCCGCATCAATTTTTGCTACCAGCCGCCCGTCCGTTTCAAACGGCGGTGTATCCGGCAACAGCACACCGGTTAAGTCATACAGCTCGCCCAGTGAATCACCAGAGAATTTGAGCTGAAGGTCTACGCCGCCCATTTTCATCGGATCGTTCACCGTGCCCACAAACGCCACGCGAGTATTACCCGAGCGGAAATCCGCCTGCACCGGGAATGGCGTGCCTTCGCTGCGCAGCGCCAGCACGCCGCCAATCTTGCCTGTACCGGTTAAGGGCTGATCGTTGTAACGCCCTTTCGCTTTCAGGCCAAAGACGTAATCGCCCACTTTGCTGGTATCGTTCTTGCCTTTAGTCCCTGTGACTTCGCTGAACGGCAGCGGCTTGCCGAGCGGATCGACCAGGATCTCGATATCCGCCTTGCTGACTTTGTCATTGATGGCGATCCGCCCGCGATCGAACAGAATATTATCCAGGCGGAAAGACCACGCCGACGGTGGCGCATTCGGATCTTTTTCTTCGCCGCTGCTGGCGAGATTAAAGGTCCAGTTGTTGTTTTTCTCTGACAGGCGGATCAGCCGCGCGTCGGGCTGCTCCAGCTTGATCCAGGGGAGATAAACGGTTTTCGTCAGCAGCGCGAGCGGTGCCAGCGTGGCTTCGACGCGCGGCAGATGGACCATCGTCACGTCAGGAATATCGGGCGGGTTGCCGAGAATAATGTCGTTAGCATGAACGTGAGGCCACGGTACCCAACTGCGCCAGCCGGTTTCGTCTTTCTGACGCTCCCAGACCACGCCAAGATCGCCGCGTATGGCGAAGGGCCGGTTTAGTTCGGTGGAGACTTTCTGGTTGATGGTCGGTTTGAGGCGGTTCCAGTCGAACGTCGCAATGATGATTATCGCGACCACAATCAACAACAAGAAGGTCCCTGTTACCCAGGTGATGATCCTGGTGGTTTTAGTCATCGTTATCCCCTTTTTATGACCTTGCCTTTCATGAATATAGTCCAGGCGAAGTCAAACAGCAGGGGTTACAAGGTGATAATGACGTTATCTAACGTGTCCATAGGCACCGGACGGGAGAGGAAATAGCCCTGTGCTGCCGCCGCTGGAGAATTCTGCACATCGCGCCACTCTTCAAGCGTTTCGACGCCTTCAACAATCACGCCCTGACAGTAGCGGTTCATTAGCTGTAGCAGCAAAGTGAACAGGTTCCGGCCTTCCGACGTCTGGCGCAGCATGATGAACAGGTCACGCGCCACTTTAATGTAGTCATAGCGTACTTCGCTTAATGCGGAAAAGTTCGCCATCCCGGTGCCGAAGTCATCCAGCCAAAGCGGGCCAAATTCACACATCGAGGCAAATGAGGAATCCTGGGGCAAACGCACATGTTCCACCAGTTCAAAACGCATCCACGGCAGCGAAGCGACCAGCTTTTGCAGCTTAGGATTCTGACGCAGGGCAATCAGGGTTGGGCCGTCTACGTTTACCGACGCCAGAATGTCATGGCGTGCAAAAAACGGCTGCTTTGTTCCCAACATCTCCAGCTGTTCTTCCAGCACATCCAGACGCTGGCGCACGCTCACTTCGGCGAAGTAACGATCAGGAGCGATACGCTTTGCGGGATCGGACGGGTGGGTCACAACGGTTAAGATTTCAATCGCCATGAGCCTGCCGTCAATCCGGTAAATAGGCTGATAAGTATAAGCACGCTCACATTGCAGCCAATAGCGATGCTCCTGCAAGCTTTCAATACTTGCTTCCGGAGTGGTGCTTAGCCGCTGGATAACCTGCTCTGACTTCATTTCAGATGTCCTGTTGAAAAGAGATGACCTGTCTGGACTCGTCAAAGGGTTATCGGCCCAGGGAGTGAGAACTTTATGTCCAGCGGGAAGGGAAAATGAAATTAAGATGACAGAATCTGTCTGGAACGCGCGCTGGCTCAAAAAAAAATTTGGAACGACGTTTTAATATAGTTGACCATAAAAACCCCACAGCGCACACTTACATTAATTTATCTGTTCAGGTTCACGACTATGTCTAAAAAAATTGCCGTGATTGGCGAATGCATGATTGAACTGTCACAAAAAGGCGCGGAAGTTAGCCGTGGTTTTGGTGGCGATACGTTGAATACTTCGGTTTATATTGCACGACAGGTCGCGCCTGAAGCACTTGCCGTCAACTATGTGACCGCGCTCGGTACCGACAGCTTTAGCCAGCAGATGCTGGAAGCCTGGCAGAGTGAAAACGTGGGGACAGCGCTGATTCAGCGGATGGAAAACCGTCTGCCGGGGCTGTATTACATTGAAACCGACAGTACCGGTGAGCGCACGTTCTACTACTGGCGCAACGAAGCAGCGGCCAAATTCTGGCTGGAAAGCGAGAATTCTGCGGCCATCTGCGAAGAGCTGGCGACCTTCGATTATCTCTATCTGAGCGGAATCAGCCTGGCTATCCTGAGCCCTTCCAGCCGTGAAAAATTGCTCTCTCTGCTGCACGAATGTCGCGCAAACGGCGGGAAAGTGATTTTCGACAATAATTACCGTCCACGCCTGTGGGCCAGCCGCGAAGAGACGCAGCAAGTGTATCAGCAGATGCTGAACTGCACCGATATCGCGTTTTTAACGCTGGATGATGAAGATGCTCTGTGGGGTGAGAAACCGGTCGAAGAGGTTATTGCCCGTACGCATCAGGCCGGTGTGAACGAAGTAGTTATCAAGCGCGGCGCGGATTCCTGCCTGGTTTCCGTTAACGGTGAAGCCGTGGTCGATGTGCCAGCGGTAAAATTAGCCAAGGAGAAAGTGGTGGATACCACAGCGGCAGGCGATTCCTTCAGCGCCGGTTATCTGGCGGTGCGCCTGACGGGCGGTACGCCTGCCGAGGCAGCAAAACGCGGTCACCTGACGGCGAGCACGGTGATTCAATATCGCGGGGCGATTATTCCGCGCGAAGCGATGCCGGGCTGACCCAGTCTGTAAAAAGCCGGGTGGCGGCTTCGCCTTACCCGGCCTACAAAAAACAAAGCCCGATAGCGATATCGGGCTTTGTTTTCTCCCTCTCCCGTGGGAGAGGGTCGGGGTGAGGGCGCCAGCCCGCACACACTTACATTACTGCGCCTGCGGAATATCCGTTGCATCCTGGTGCAAATCATCTGCCGCTGGCTGAGCGGTACGCTCCTCCTGCTTCATGATCCCGTCCCAGGTGGCCTGTAGCTCTTTCACGTTGTATTCCGGCTCGCCTTTCGGCTGGAGCAGAACCAGAGCCATATCCTGAGATAATTGCTGGCGTAGATCCTGATTAATCATCTCGACGCTCAGGCTATTCAGGAAGTCCTGACGCAGCTTCTGATACTGTTCCGGCGCGATATCCACCACCTGATTTTGCAAAGAGCGAATGCGCTGGCTGATCAGGATATCCGTGTCAGTGCGAGCGTAAGTGGCGAACAGCTTTTGCAGCTCAAGATTTTTCTGGGCTACCAGAGCATTGAACTCCTCTTCGCCCAGGCCGTCTTTACGCACTTTCGCCAGCTCTTTGGCAACCACGCCGAGATTAGCGTTCAGCTTATCGTTTGGTGATTCGACGTTGATCGCACACTGCGCACGCTGGAACAGCACGCGGCAGTCGAAGCCAATGCCGATATCCTTCGCATTGTTTTTGCTCAGCGTTTGTTGAACGTGCCAGAACAGCGCTTCACGCGCTAAATCGGCGCGCCAGTAGCGCAGCAGGGCCGCAGATTCACGAATTGGCTGCCACGGCGTGTCCCACATTAGCGCCAGACGGTCCTGACGAACGGTGTCGGTCATAATGCTCACCGGCTCTGCTCGCAGTGGTGCCAGTGTAGAAACCGGCGCAGGCACTTCACGTTTGCCCTTCAGCTCGCCAAAGGTTTTGCCAATCTGCTCAATCACCGCACGGCTGTCGACGTTGCCGACCACAATCAGGGTCATGGCATCAGGGGTGTACCATTTCTGGTAGAAGGATTTTACCTGCTCGATGTCGACCGGCTGTTTAATCGGCTCGGCCGGATCGTGGCCCAGCAGCGTTGAGCCTTTCAGGCGATAGCGCCACCAGCCGTCTTTGGTGTCAGCCGGCCAGGTCGCCACCATGTCGCTGTTGCTCAGCGCATAGTTAACCGTATCCGGGGTGATCGCCACTTTGCCAGCGGTATCGCCCAGCCATGTCAGCGCTTCTTTCAGGAGGTCATTACGGTTATTGGGCAGGCTGAGGTTAAACATGGTGTAGTCGTAGGAAACGACCGCAGGTGGAAGTGGGCGTTTCGGGTCGATGCCCTGTTGCCACAGTGAACGCACCTGAACAGCTTGCAAACTGCCGCTTTGGGTCAGCGCCAGTCGAGGAATAAAGTGACTCAGCCCGCTCTGCTGCGTGCTTTCGGTCAGTGAACCGGTATTAACGGAAAGGCGAATCTCGATGCGATCGCTGGGACGTTGCGGTGTGGCTAAAACCTGCCACTGAAACCCGTTCGCCAGTGTGCCCTGTTGCCAGGCTGGGTCGGGCTGGAGCGTATCTGCCTGCACATAACTGGCTGCTGCCATCATCAGCAAACTGCCGGTTAAGAGTCGAATTTTTGTGCCCTGCATGTAAACCCCTGATCAACATTCCTGGTTAAAAAGAGTGTCGCACTACATTGAGCACTCTTGAAGATAACGTTCAAACACTTCGATTAGACCGCGTGTTCGGCTAAACGTCACGGCGAGAAGTGAAATATACCCGAAAAAAATCTTATCGAAGTATGACAGGTATGAGCAGTTATTATGCGCAGGAGCCCGCTCCCCGACAAGGGCGAACGGGCATAAGTGCTGAATTTATGAGGATAAACCGTGGGATTTGCTCTCTGGCTCGCGATTATTTAGTACATCGTCGAGTTTTTTGTGGTCCAGCTCTTTGACCCATTTCGCGACCACCACTGTCGCCACACCGTTACCGACCAGGTTAGTCAGCGCGCGGGCTTCAGACATAAAGCGGTCAATCCCGAGAATAAGCGCCAGGCCCGCCACCGGAAGATGCCCCACCGCCGAAATGGTCGCCGCCAGGACGATAAACCCGCTGCCCGTCACGCCCGCCGCCCCTTTCGAAGAAAGCAGGAGCACCACCAGCAAGGTTATCTGATGGAAGATATCCATGTGGCTGTTGGTCGCCTGGGCGATGAACACCGCGGCCATCGTCAGGTAGATCGACGTCCCGTCCAGGTTAAACGAGTACCCGGTCGGAATGACCAGCCCCACCACCGATTTACGGCAGCCCAGTTTTTCCATCTTATCGAGCATACGCGGCAGCGCCGATTCGGAGGACGAGGTCCCCAGCACAATCAGAAGCTCTTCGCGAATGTAGCGGATGAATTTGAAAATGCTAAAGCCCGTCGCACGCGCAATACTGCCCAGCACCACGACCACAAACAGAATACAGGTGATATAGAAGCAGATAATCAACTGACCGAGCTGCACCAGGGTGCCGACGCCATATTTACCGATGGTAAAGGCCATCGCCCCGAACGCACCGATAGGCGCGAGACGCATGATCATATTGATGATGCCGAAAATCACCTGCGAGAAGCTTTCAATGACGTTGAAAATCAGCTGCCCTTTGCTGCCCAGGCGATGCAGGGCAAAACCAAACAGCACGGCGAACAGCAGCACCTGCAGGATATTCCCGCTGGCGAAGGCGCCAATCACACTGCCGGGAATGACGTCCAGCAGGAAGGCGACAATGCCCTGGTCTTTCGCCTGCTCGGCGTAAACGGCGACGGCTTTCGCATCGAGCGTCGAAGGATCGACGTTCATCCCCGCCCCCGGCTGTACCACGTTCACAATAATCAGCCCGATAATCAGCGCGATGGTGCTGACCACTTCAAAGTACAACAGCGCAACTGCACCGGTCCGACCCACCGCCTTCATGCTTTCCATGCCAGCGATACCGGTCACCACGGTACAGAAAATAACGGGCGCGATGATCATTTTGATGAGCTTAACGAAGGCATCGCCAAGCGGTTTCATTTGAGCGCCCAGTTCAGGGTAGAAATGGCCAAGCAGAATACCGATGGCAATCGCTGTCAGGACCTGAAAGTAAAGGCTTTTAAAGATGGAGGTTTTCATAGGGTGTCCTTGGGAAGAAAAACCACAGGATTCTTATGGGTAATGCTTTCCTGCGGCTCTAAAATAACACCCGTAAAACATGACAGAAATGAACTTAGATCAAATTTGAAACATGAATGTTAAAAACTGTGTGCTGACTCGTACAAGCCAGCAACAAAGTTAGACTTTTGCGTGGGGATAGTCGTCACTCTTGTCTTCACAGAAGTAACGTTTTTCGAATTCTTCCGCTGGAACGGCTTTCGCAAACAGGAATCCCTGACCGCTTTCGACACCCGCCTGTGCCAGCCAGTCGCGCTGAGCTTCAGTTTCAACGCCTTCGGCAATGACGTGCAGATTCAGGCTGCGTGCCATCTGGATAATGGCTTCCACCATGCTGCTGTCGTCTGGCAGTCCTTCGACAAAGGTCTTGTCGATTTTCAGCACATCCACCGGCAGTGTTTTCATGTGCTGGAGCTGGCGTAAGCCCGCGTAGCCCATGCCGAAATCATCCAGCGCGATGCGAATACCGGCGTTACGCAGCGGTTTTAAAATCTTCACCGCCTCGTTCGGATCGTCAATACGACGGCTTTCCGTGACTTCCAGAATGAGCGTGTCGGGCTTGATACGGTAACGATTGATCAGCTCCAGCATCTCCGAGACCATCGTCGGATGCATCAGCTGTAGCGCCGAGAGGTTCACCGACAGCGGCATGTTGATGTCACGCTCCTGCCAGGCTGCAAGCTGCCGACATGCCTCTTCCAGTACCCAATAGCCCACCGTCACCATCAGACCGCAGGATTCAATGCGCTCGATAAGCCCTTCAGGCAGCTCCCAGGAGCCGTCCGCCTGCTGCACACGCAGCAGCGCTTCGGCACTTTTCACCTCGCCCGTCGCCAGGTTGACCTGCGGCTGGAGCCAGATCGCAAACTGGTCGTTATCCAGCGCAGTGAGGATATCGCTCTCTTCTGTCAGACGCTGCTGCGCCTTCTCCATCTGTTCCGGCTCGAAGAACTGAATCTGGTTTTTGCCTTTACGACGCGCAGTGAAGGCGGCGGAGAACGCGCGACGATAAAGCTGTTCTGCCGTCAGATCGCCGTAATACATCGCCAGACCAATGCTGGCGCTCGGGCGCAACTGGATGCCCTGAATCGGTAAGCGCTCATTAATGACAGTGAGCACTTGCTGACCTAATGTAATCGCGTGCCACGGCTCTTTCACGCCGTGGGCCAGAATAACGAAGTCGTAGCCGCTCACCTGAGTCAGAACCATGCGCGGTGCCAGCACCGACTTGATTTTCTCCACTAGCGTGAGCAGCAGTATTTCACGCTGGCTCTCTTTCAGTACGCCCGCCGTATCCTGCAAGGTTTCACAGGCGACAGCCATCAACGCGGTGGTTTGCTGGCGTGCGACAGTTTGTTCCAGCAGAGCCATCAGGAAGGCTTTGTTAGGCAGTTCGGAGACCGGGAAGCGGGTCGCATTGCTGTTCAGCTCATCGTGCTGACGCAGCAGGCGCTGCTGGTTGATATTGTAACTGCGCACCAGCATGCCGATTTCATCGTCATGGTGCAGGCGCGGCAGTGTGAGCTGGTGTCCAACCTGGTCCTGCGGTGCCAAATTATCCAGTTCACGGGCAATTTTACGCAGCGGGTGGACGATCAGCCGGTTGATGCACCAGGTCAGAGCCACGGTGAGGATCAGCGTCAAAAGTAAGTAAGTAGTCACTAACGTGGAAATCCAGCTCATGACAAACTTATGCATACGATACGCGTCGGCCTGCAACACCAGATAGGCCAGCGGCTGAGGGTTAGCCGGGCGTTCGAGGGAATAGAGCGGGAGCGAGATTTGTACCGGCAGCTCAAATAAGCGCATGGTCATCATCGGAACCGGACGCTCGGGAATAAAGCTCATCCGCAGCGCCTGGAATTGATTGGGTAACACCACATCCGCGCGGCTTACAATCCCCGCTGGCTGAATGCGCTGTATGATAGTTTCTGCTTCGGGGATATCCCCTTTAAGAATGGCGGCAGACAGCGGTCCACGGACCGATCGGGCAATACTTTCCAGTTGCGAAGCCGTGTTGTAGCGATTCTGCTGTACGGAATGAAACAGCAAAATAACGCAAAAGATGAATACAAACACCATAGTGACGGCTGAAACCATCGCCATTTGTTTGATAGTTAAAGAACGGCTGACACGCAAATTGACTCTCCACAAAACCCGAAGCATAGGGTAACAAAACGTTACCCTATTCCCGGCAGAGTATACCCGATTGCGGCGCTTTTAAGAGAGGCTAAGAATTCTATTATGGATAATTCCGTTACCAGTCCGCGTAAGGGATAAGCGGTTGCGGAGGCAAGTCCATATCGCCCTGCCAGCCCGCCGCAGAGTAGCGCACGTAAATCAGCGCATGGCTCGGGGTGTAATCTTTGGCCTCCTGGATATCAACACCAAGACCGACAAACCAGTTCGACGTCACGCGACGTTCGATAATCGCCCGCGCGGTATAGCCGGTTCCGGACGAGCTGCTGCCTTTTTCCGGCTCTTTCTTGTCGGAATACATTAGCTCATCGTTCGCATCGTAGTTATCGTTCGGAATCAGACCCTGAATCGGATAGCGCATCCCGTCTTTGGTTTTGGAATGCGACCAGGAGACCGAACCGCCCAGCTCCCATGACCAGTTTTCCGTGCGTTTACGCCAGGTGACCGGCAGCGCGAAGGAGACGTACTCCTGCGGGCTGTAATAACCGCCCTGTCCCAGAGAATAAGAGCTCAGGTCTTTATCGTAATGCCAGAGCATATTCGACACGCCCACCGTCAGGCGCTCGTTATTGTCGTTGATCAGCTTGTAGTAATAGCCGGTCATCCAGCGGATACGCCAGTTGTCCTCGACGTTTTTGCCCTGCAAAGAGTCCATATTCAGACTTGACCAGACGCCGTTGGCTTCGCCTTTGTCGTAGCTGACGCTCACGCCACCGCCCGTAGCGCGCACGCCGCCCCAGGTGGTGCCGGTATTGGGATCTTTTTGACCGGCAAAGGCCAGCAATGAGCTGGAGATAGGACGACGATGGGCATTCAGGGTGTAACCAATCGGGCCGAGATCGTTGCTGTAGCTCAGACCGCCAACCACATCGACGACGTCAAAGCCCATCGGCGTGGTGCCGATATCCATCTCCCAAGTTTTATTCTGCCAGCCCACGGCCACACTTGCGCCGTTCTGTTTCTGGCTGGTGTTGCCGCTGCACGGCGTCGCCGCACAGGTACCCCATTTCGGATCGTAGGTGCCATCTTTGGTATCAAACGAACCGGCATCCATGTTCACCATATCGCTACGGAAGAACATCCGCCCGTCCGACAGCGGCGCGTCCACCTGCAGCATGGTGGTGTGGGCCTTCAGGTCGGAATAGCCACCCGTTCCGCTCGAACCCCAAAAGTCATGTTGCAGGGTGACATTCAGATCCTGCTGCTTGTAGAGATCGGCCGCATCGCTGCGCACGCCGCGTTTCAGCCAGTCGTCTTTTTCGTCATTGCGCGTCAGGCGAGTAAAGCTGTCGTTATCTGCAGGACGCGTCGTGGTGACGCCAGAGGCCACCATCGCATCTTTGTAAGTATCCAGCGCCTGCTGCGGCTGACCGCTTTGCGCCTGGAAGTTGGCCGCATCGCGCAGGACCAGCGCGCTTTCCATCGACGGCGGCTGCGATTTCGCCTGCGGAATAATTTTGTTGAAGGTCTGCTGCGCAGCGGCAGTATCGCCGAGATCGGACTGCACGCGCGCCACGCGGCGCTGCATGTTGATCGATGGCGCTTCGCCGTTCTGCCCGGCCGGCAGTTTCGCCAGTTCAGCGCGGGCCGCGTCTTTGTTGCCTTCCGCGATATACACTTCCGCCAGGCCCAGCAGCGCGTCTTCGTTTTGCGCTTCGCGTTGCAGGACGGCGTTGTACGCCGCTTTCGCCGAGGTGTTATCCCCACGCTGTTGCGCCCAGTCCGCCAGCGTTAGCTCGATACGAGTGGACGGCGGCTGTTGGCGTAATAGCGTTTCCGCCTCGTGCTCCTTGCCGCTATCACGCAGGCGATTGGCCGTTTCCAGCACCTGATCGCTTTGTAATCTGTCCGACAGTTCCTGAATGTTGCCGTTCCACTTCTCGCGTGGGAGGGTATTCAGATGCGCGAGCGCGGCGCGATCCTGACTGTTGCCGGAGAGGTATAACCCGTAGGCATAAACCTGTTCAGGGTCGGCGGGCTTTTGGCTGGCCAGCTGGCGCATCAGCGTGTCCGCCTGGCTGTGCTGCCCGGCGCTGTAGAGATCGCGCGACAGGCGATAGGTTATCCACACATCGCCCGGAGAAAGCGCCAGACGACGACGCTGAATTTCGGCTGCCTGCGCAAATTTGCCCTCATTTTCCAGCTGTTCCGCCTGGGCAGATAATCTGTCGTTGGTCAGGCTGCGCTCGATATCATCGATGCTGCGGCGCTGGCTGGCAGAAAGCGAGCGGATAAACTGGTCGGCTTTTTCGGGCGATTCGGCGCGATAAATATTCGCCAGCCCGCGCACCGCATTGCTGTTGCCGCTGTCCATCCGCAAGGCCTGACGATAAAAACGCTCGGCGGCAGCGTTATCTTTGCGCGCCACGGCGGCATCACCGAGGCCGAGCACCGCATAGCTGTCGGTGTTGTCGATATTACGCGCCTGCTGATAGTAGCGTTCCGCCTGTGAAACATTGTTCGCCTTCAGCGCCGCATCACCCTGCTGGATCAGCAGCCAGTAGCGGTTCACCTTCAGCAGACTGTCCCATTTACCCCGATTGTCGCTCTGCGGATCGAGAGCGATCGCTTTTTCAAACTGCGCCACCGCGCGGGCACGATCGCCGCGCTGAGAATAGGCTTGTCCGAGTGCGCCCACCGCTTCACTGTCGGCATGGTTAGCGCTGACCGCCTGTTGCAGGTCCGAAACCGCTGCGCCACCTTTTCCTGCTTCCACGGCGGCCAGCCCTTCGGCTTTGGCGCGGAAGGCCGGATCGGCCAGCTGTTTTTGTTGGGTTTCAAGCTGCGAACGCGCGGCGGTCACGTTATCGCCCGCGCTGAACACCTGCAGGTAATCCTGCAATGCTTTGACGCTGGCCGAGCTAACGGGAAGATCTTTGATCTGCTGATACCAAAGGCTGGAGGCCACTTCGCGCCCGGAATTCGATTTTGCCATCTGCTCAAGCACAGCAAACCCCTGATCGCGGCGTCCACTCTGGAACAGCAGCTGCGCCAGCGTGTTTTGCAGATCCGTGTTGCCAGGATTACTGATGTTGAGGCGTCGGAGATGGTCAATCGCTTCGCTACGGCGAGACGGATTTTTCGCGACCACCGTCCAGTATTCTGTCGCCAGAGCATCGTCAGGAGGATTCCCGGCAAACATTTTGTCGTACGCGTCGATGGCTTCCTGCGTATGGCCAGTCGTCGCCAGCAGGCGTGCCTGTTGCAACGATTGACGCCCTTCCGGGGTCGAGAGCAGCATCGCATTTTGCGAGGATTTATAGGCACTGGAACTCGGGGCCAGCCCTTTGAGACGGTCTAACTCTTTTTGCGCTCCGGCGTTATCGCCCTGCCGCAACAAATAGCGGAAACGCGCGGCGATCACATCTGGATTATTCGGATCGATAAGCTCCAGACGGTACAGCGACTGGCGAACCAAATCTTCGCGGTGGGTCGATTCGCCGAGACGAACCTGTTCCAGCAGCTGTTGCTGTTGCGGAGAATTGGCGGCTTGCGCCAGCGGCATCAGCGTTAAGCCGAGCGATAAACTGAGTAAACTTAATGAGAACTTGCGCATTCCTGGCCCCAGTCAGGGTGTAATTCACCCTTTGCGGTAAAGCGAAAACGGTGCTGATCCCATCCTTGTCCGAACAGAGTCAACACGTAGCTGTAATAGGCGTCGTTACCGGGAAAACGATCGGCCACGCGCTGGCGTTGTACCGCTTGTGCGTCGCGATCCTGTAAAAACGGGAGCAGCGAAGCAGAGAAACCGACCGGGCCATCACCCGTGGTTTTACCGCTGGCGACATCGACTTTCTCCGGCGGAACGCCTTTTTTCGTTGTAAGCGTGGTCATGGGTTTAAAACGTGCCAGCAGTCGCGCTTTCTGCGGGTCCCGGTCGTGCAACATGCCCGCCCAGAGATACACGCGAATCGCATCGTAACTGCCGATAAACGTTTTTTCTGGCTTCAGCTGCCAGCCCTTATTTTTTTGATACTGCACCCAGTCGGGTGAGAACCCTTTTGGCGCGGTTTCCAGCAGCAGGCGCAAATTGGTTTCACGAAGCGTGGTCCAGGGTGCGCCAAAACGGGTGAAATAGTTCGCCAGCTGTGGCGGGAGATAGCTTGGGTTGAAGCGCCAGGAAGTCTCTTCGGCAAAGCCGATTTTACCGGGCAGCAACATTAAACCCAGTCCAGGCACTTTGACCACTTCTTCGCGGGCAATGCGCTTGAGCAGCGCTATTCCGGTGGCGGTGTAGTCCGGCGCTTTCCATAAACGCCCCGCTTCCAGCAGCGACCAGGCAATCCAGATATCGGCGTCTGATGCCGAATTGCTGTCGATCACCGCCCAACTGTTTTTCTCTTTTTGTCCCCACAGCCAGGCGGGAAGATGCTGGCTCAGATCGCCCTGTGCAAGGTTGTCGCGCGTCCAGTCCAGCAGCAGATCAAAGGTCTTACGGTCGTTTGCCGCGAGGGCAAAGAACAGCGCGTAGCTTTGCCCTTCGGAGGTGCTGATTTTGCGCGCGTCACTGGGATCAATGACGCGCCCGCCTTCGCTGATGTAGTCCTTCTTAAACTGCTCCCAGGCCGGCCAGGTGCAGGCGGCGCGAACGTTCGCCGCCGCCATTACCAGAATTGCCATCACACACCAGCGAAACGCTTTCATCGCCCGTTACTCACGATCCGAATGCAGACGACGACGGCTGATGATACGCAGCAGACGCCACATCACCCATGCCAGCAGCACAACGCTGATTGCCGCGAATATCGCTAACAGCACCGGGTGGTTGGACAGGGCATACCACAGGCGCTCGAACCACGGCAGGTGACCGACGTAGTAAACATCGCCGACGCGCAGGCTGTTGACGCCGGATTCACGAATCACCGACACCGAACCAAACATGGCGGCACGCTTGCCGCTGTCATTCATTGCGCTATTCAGCAATTCATAGCCGCGTGGGCTGTCCGCCAGCAGCGCGATAACGCTGCGCTGATCGTTGTACGGAGACTGGAAGCCGACAATCGCCGCCATTGGGCCTTGTGAACTGACGTTGGTCTGAACACTGGCTTCGCGGTCGGCCTTATCAGGCATGATGCTTGGGAAGTCGGTCTGGCGCAGCGGCGTGTTAACCCAGGATTCGGTTGCATGGACCAGCAGGTCGATACGTTTGTCGTCTTTCAGTTTATCCGGGATGTTGCCGATGACCATGATGTCGGCATCTTTGCCCTGAATCTGGCTGCCATCATCGGTCAAGGTAACGTTAATCGCCGGTAATCCGGTTTGCGCACCCACGGACGCCATCGCATCGAGCAGCGTCGAGACCTGGCCTTCGTTTGGCGTTTTTGGCATCACGACAATGGTTTCAGACAGGTCTGCCATGCGGCTGAACGGGAAGCTGGCGTTGGCAAACGCGCGCAGATCCGGCAGGGCGATAAAGTGGTAATACTTCGAGAAGTCGATCGTGGAATCGTCACCGATCACCACATGGTTCGCCACCGGCTGGAAGGTGATGCAGTTATCCACCGACCCGCCAGGCATTGGGTTCATGTACTGGAAATCAAAGCGCAGCTGATTCACCGCGCCCAGTTTCAGTGCCGGAATGGAGACGTCCGTTTTGCCGTCCAGCAGCCCCTGAAGTACCGGCAGGCGCAGCAGCAATTTGTTGGTGTCCTGGCTGCTGGTCAGCGGGAAGGATTGCAGGAACTGGTTGTTCAGGCTGATATCCATCCGCGAGCTGTCTTTGGTCGGCGGTGCGGTATAGCGGTAGTTCAGATCAATATCGATCCCGTTGCTGCGCAGCAAATACAGATCCGGCGGCAGATTCAGCGAGACGTTAATCGCTGAAGGTTCGAGGCCCGTTGACTGGAGCTGTTCCTCATACGTTTTCAGCTCGCCAAACGTCACGGCGCGATCGGTGCGGATCCAGTTCGGCGCATCGTAAGGTTTACGCGCCAGCAGCGGTTTCACTTCGCCAATGGCAACGCTGTTGCCACGGAACAGAACGTTACCCTGCGCAATACCCTTCGCGGCCTGCAGCAGATCTTTGTCATCACGACCAAAGACCACTAACAGCTTCACATACGGTTTATCAGGATGACTCATCATTTCGACGGTCGGCCCTTTCACCTCAGGATGATCGCGCAGGAACGCCGGGCGTTTGTCGTTGGTGGCAAAAACGATGGCGTTTCTTTCCGGCAGCTGGTCGAACAGCACCGGGAAGGTCTGACCGCGCCAGCCGGAACGAGAACCAAACCAGGAGGTGACGATGGTCGCCGCCTGCTGTTGGGCAATATCCGGCGAACCCGCGAACACGATCGGCAGCGTTAACGGGCGATTGTCGCGTGGATCAAAGAACGGGATTGGGAACGCGGAGAGATCGTTTTTCACCGCCAGCGTCTGGTATGTCATGCTCAGAGAGGAGTTGCGACCGACGTCCATCCACAGCGTACTGCTGGCCGGGTTTTCACAGACGTCACGATAATGGCCGACAAATTCGAGGCGCACGCGGTTAAAGTCGGTGATAAACAGCGGGTTGATCGGCACCTGCGCCAGCGTTTTTTGTCCCAGCTGTTCTTTGGTGACGGGCAGTACACCCATCAGTTCGTCGTTGAGATAGACCTTCAGCTGCGACTGCACCGGCAATAGGGATGGCGACGGCGTGTATTCCAGATTCAGCAGCGCGCTGGAGACCACTTCATCGCTGCG
The DNA here is from genome assembly GCA_002271215.1 of Lelliottia jeotgali. NCBI lineage: Bacteria > Pseudomonadati > Pseudomonadota > Gammaproteobacteria > Enterobacterales > Enterobacteriaceae > Lelliottia > Lelliottia jeotgali. The sequence goes on from CP018628.1 coordinate 4,317,446, forward strand.
CATACCAAACTCAACGCCACCGTTCGGGTTGATGCCGCGCAGAACCATACTGCCCGGAGGCGGCGCTATCTGCGCGAAAGTGAGTTTCACGTCACGCGATGGCGTGTTATCCGCAACAATCGGTGCGTTCGCCCCCTTCACGCCCGGCATCACCTGGCCCACCGCCTGAGCACCCGTCGGCGTTCCCGGAAGCGTATTGCCCTCAGTTGGCTGGTTAGGCACCACGTTTTCAGTTTGCGCAGGCGCGGCGGTCGCAACCGCCTCGTCCGCTTGCGCGACGACTGGTACGGTCGGTGCAGGTGAATTATCAGGCGCTGCCTGAGCCATCATTGCGGGCAGCGCACTCATCCCAACCGCCACAGCACACATCCAGGAAAGTTTTCTTTTCATCGCGTTATCATCATTGTTGAGCCATAACCGGGTCCGGTTGTTGTTCCGCCTCATCCCGCTCAGGGCGACGAGGGATAAACGACACCACCCAGGAAACCAGCGAGGTAAGTGATCGGAAAATAATTTTCACTGACGACGGAGCAAATTCTGCAAGGTGGCGATAACCACGGAACCCCAACTTCAGAATATCCAGCAAACTTTCCAGCGGTTTATCTTCCGGGAAGCTGTCCTGCCAGAGCGCCCACGTATCCGCGCGGGCAAACGTACACTGCACAAAATCGATATGTTGTTTCTTAGTCAACGGCATCAACTGCAGACCCACCTCATTGCCCAACACACGCACGACCTGCGTCGGGAATACGTACTCCTGCTGGCCGCGCTTGAGCAGTAATTTCACCTTCTGCCCTTCCAGCACTTTTGCGTTGCCGTTGATCTTGATGCCTAAACCGCCGTCGGAGAAATCGTGAACGGTACAGGAGAACAGATGGCCATCTTCACGGGCAATCGCCGCTGGCATGGAGATTTCGACGCGATGTGCGCGGCGCACCTGTTTGCTTTCTACCGACACCGCCACCGCGCCGCCGAGAATAATCAGGTTGTAGAAGACCCACGCAAGACTGACGAACACGGTCAGCACTTCGTTTTCCGGGCCGTAGAAGTAGCGCCAAATCCCCACCAGCACGCCGACAATATTCAGCAGCACGAGGAAAATGTACGGACGGGAGATCACCCAGTCGACGTACTCCTCTTCCACCAGGCCACCTTTGGCGGTGACGTTAAATTTACCTTAGTGCGGGTTAATCAGCGCCACCAGCGTCGGCGGGGCGATATACCAGGCCAATACCGTTTCGTAGATTTCACTCCAGAACGAATGGCGATATTTGCCCTGAATCTTCGAGTTCGTCAGGCTGGCGTGGATCATGTGCGGCAGAACGAACAGAGCAATCATCAGCGCCGGAGCAAAGATGATGTACGCGTGCAGCAGCAGGAACGCCAGCGGCGCGGTCAGGAAGATCAGCCGCGGAATACCGGATAAGAAGTGGAACATGGCGTTGACGTAACACAACCGCTGGGCCAGTTTCAGCCCTTTTCCCGTCAGCGGGTTATCAAGACGGAAGATTTGCACCATGCCTCGCGCCCAGCGAATACGCTGGCCGATGTGCGCCGATAAGGATTCGGTCGCCAGTCCCGCCGCCTGCGGAATGCGCATGTAGGCCGAGGTGTAGCCGCGACGGTGCAGACGCAAAGAGGTGTGCGCATCTTCAGTGACCGTTTCGACAGCGATACCGCCAATTTCGTCCAGCGGTTTACGGCGAATCACCGCACAGGAACCGCAGAAGAAGGTGGCATCCCACATGTCGTTCCCGTCCTGCACCAGGCCGTAGAACAGCGTGCCTTCGTTCGGCGTTTTACGAAAACGCCCGAGGTTACGTTCAAACGGGTCCGGTGAGAAGAAGTGGTGCGGGGTCTGCATCATCGCCAGCTGTTTCTCTTTCAGGAACCAGCCCATCGTCATTTGCAGGAACGAGCGCGTCGGCACATGGTCGCAGTCAAAAATCGAGACAAATTCAGCCGTGGCGTACTTCAGAGCGTTGTTGATGTTCCCGGCTTTCGCATGTGCATGCGTGGTACGAGCGATGTATTTCACCCCGACGCTGTCGGCAAACTGGCGAAATTCCTCGCGACCACCGTCGTCCAGAATCCAGATATTGAGCTTGTCTTTCGGCCAGTCGATGCCGAGCGACGCATAAATGGTGTTTTTCACCACGCTCAGATCTTCGTTATAGGTCGGAACGAAAATATCCACCGACGGCCACTGCGTGGTGTCTTTTGGCAACGGTACCGGCTGGCGATTCAGCGGCCAGACGACCTGGAAATAGCCCAACACCAGCACGATCCACGCGTAGGTTTCCGCGAACAGCAGAATCAAACCGCAGGTCAGACTGACCGGATCATCCCAGTTCAGCGTGGAAGTGTAGCGCCACCAGATGTAGCGGCAGGAAACGGTCAGCGACAGCACGATCAGCATCAGCGCCGAGAAACGCCCAGGAATACGCCGCACCAGCAATGCCACGCCCCACAGCAGCATCAGGAAGATAAACTGCGCCAGCGGGTTAAACGGCTGAGTGATACACACCAGCGCCAGAATGAGCGAGAAAACGACGATCACCCCAAGGATAAATCGCCGCAATGTGGGGTGCAGATGCCCCAGCTCTTTTTGCTTATCCAGATGGCTGGTCTGGTCGCTGACGCGCGACGGCAGATCTTCCAGCCACTGATGGTAACGACCACGCAGATTCTTAAAGCGACCCGCGCTGCGCCAGCGTGGTGTGGATTTTTCCTGCTTCGGGCTGCTCGCAATCAGCCACAGAGCCTGAATAGCGTAACGCGCAGGATCGAGAGGCCGTGGACGGTCAGGATCAAGATGCGGATACAACTCGCGATGACGTGCGCGAATACGCTGCCAGCGCGGGTGTTCAAGCGGGATAAACATCCACGCCAGAATCATCCAGAAACAGCCGAGCGCGGCGCTAAATGCGGACGCACCGTGACGACGATAATTATGGTAACGCTCGCTTAAGCGCGCGCTAACGGGTGGGATGAGCAACCAGTTGGACAGCCGACTCATAGGTGCCCTCCAGCGGGCTCCGGGCGTCCGGTATAGTGCAGCAAGCACCAGTTCGCCAGGGTGAGGATCTCTTCAGCCGCCAGCGAATCGCTACGGTATTCACCCAGAGGTTGCTTGGACGCCAGGCATTCGGCCAGAGCTTCATCGCGGTGAATCACCATCGGCAGCAGGCGGCGCTGGCTTTGCAGCCAGACCTGATACAAATCGTCCTGAATTTGACTGCTCAGACGTAAATCGTTGATCAGAATATGCGCCCCGTTCGGCAATACCTGTTGATGCAGGCGAATATGGCAGTTGGCATCGGCGTTAACGATGGTGAGCGTGTGATCGCAGTGTTCAATGAGCTGACGAGTGAGCGGCGAGAATCCGCTCGGCAGATCGAGCAAAATCCATTGGTAGTGGCTTTTTTCCTGCAACAGTTGCAGGGCGTCGGCGAAATAGCCCAGCGTGCCAAAGCGAGTATACATCGACTCTTTTTCACTGGCGGTCAGTTGGCCGAAAGGCAGAACATCTAACTGAGAAGTGTAACGTTGGGCGGTATCACGCCAGTCCCGACCGTCGAGGAGCGCGCGCGCCCAGCCGTCAGACGTATCGTAATCGACGTTAAAAGACATGCGCAGCAAATTATCAGGGCAAGCATCAATCACCAGTACCGATTCACCCAATATCTGCAATGCCCATCCCAGCGCGGCGGTTATTGACGTGGTGCCGACGCCGCCACGAATGCCCTGTAATCCAAGTATGGCCATCAATGGCTCCCTTATTGTTGACGGGCAAATTCAGCTAATAAAGGCCAGCGCTTAATCGCTGCCGCCAGCTGTTCTCGCTGGGAAATATCGGTGTAATCTATTTCAGGCAATGAAAAAGCCTGACTCAACGCCAAAAAATCGTTTTGGAATGTGTAACCAAGGCCAGAATCAACCGGCATTGCTGGTTCGTTATTATGCATTTTAGTTTCATCCCTTTATTAAATCTAAACGAACAACAGACGTAGCACGGCTTCCTGCCCACAAAAATTCATTCATATGCTAAATCTGATGGTCTTTAATTTCAATGTTAGGTTTATTTCTGTGCTTTCGCTAGTAAACTGAGATACAGGTAAATTAGTCGCAAAGAGGGACATCGTGAACCCCATATTTTCAGTTGGTATCCAGTCATTATGGGATGAATTGCGCCACATGCCAGCCGGCGGAGTCTGGTGGATCAGTACGGATCGCAATGAAGATGCCATAACCCTGGTAAATCAAACAATTGCAGCGCAAGAGAAAAGCGCAAAAGTCGCTGTTGTGACGATGGGTGAGAATCCCCGCAAAATCATTAGCCTTACTGATACACAAGGGCCGGATAACGTCCGCTTATTTTCCATGCCAAATGAGGCCAATGGTCTATACTTTTTGCCCCGCGATATTCAATGTAGCGTTGATCCTCATCATTATTTAGTGGTGCTAAAATGCGCGAATAACGCATGGCAAAATATATCCATCGAAAAATTGCGACAGTGGCTGGAAAACGTCAATAAATGGGCGCGCGATCAAAATTGCACGCTGTTGGTTATCAGTCCTGGCAGCAATAATGATAAGCAGTTCTCATTTTTAATGAGCGAATATCGTTCTCTGTTTGGTCTTGCCAGTATCCGACATCAGACTGATAGCCATCTTTACGATATTGCTTTCTGGTGCAATGAAAAAGGCGTCAGTGCACGACAACAGCTCACGCTGAAGCATATTGATGGCGAGTGGCATTTAGCCCAGCAGGAAGAAACCGTCGTCCAGCCACGCAATGATGAAAAACGCATTCTGAGCCACGTGGCGGTATTAGAAGGTGCGCCTGCCCTTTCTGAATACTGGTCTTTGTTTGACACCAACGAATCACTCTTTAATGAAGCCCGCACCACGCAGGCCGCCACGATTGTCTTTTCGCTGACCCAAAATAATCAAATTGAGTCGATGGCGCGGCAAATCCATACCCTGCGCCGTCAGCGCGGTAGTGTGCTGAAAATCGTCGTACGCGAGAACAACACCAGCCTGCGCGCCACCGATGAACGGCTGCTGCTGGGCTGCGGCGCAAACATGGTCATCCCGTGGAATGCCCCGCTCTCTCGCTGTCTGACGCTGATTGAAAGCATCCAGGGCCAACAGTTTAATCGCCATGTGCCGGAAGACATCTCAACGCTGCTCTCGATGACGCAGCCGCTAAAACTGCGCGGCTATCAGAAGTGGGATACGTTCTGCGATGCGGTGAGCAACATGATGAACAACACGCTGCTACCGGCTGATGGGAAAGGAGTGATGGTTGCATTGCGTCCGGTTCCGGGTATCCGCATCGAGCAAGCGCTGACTTTGTGCCGTCCAAACCGCACCGGGGATATCATGACCATTGGCGATAATCGCCTGGTACTATTTTTATCCTTCTGTCGCATCAACGACCTTGATACCGCCCTTAACCACATCTTCCCGCTGCCGACCGGAGATATCTTCTCCAATCGCATGATTTGGTTCGAAGACAACCTGATCAGCGCCGAAATCGTGCAGATGAAAATGCTGGAACCGGAACAATGGGGAAAACCGCTGCTGGTCGCGAGCGACAGCAAACCGGTGCTGAACGCCACCCACGATGGGCACGTCTGGCGTCGGGTTCCTGAGCCGCTGCGGTTACTGAGTGATGCAGAGGAGAGAGCATCATCATGAACAACACTGACATTATTCAACTCGTGATTTTGTGCGCGATTATCTTTTTTCCGCTTGGCTACTACGCGCGCCATTCATTACGCCGTACCCGCGATACGGTGAGACTGCTGTTTGCAAAACCTCGCTATGTTAAATCAGCCGGAACATTGAAACGGGCTTCAAACGTCAAGGCAAACCGAAAACATGACTAATTCTACCTATACCGCTTCGGCACCTTCGCCGCTTTGGCAATACTGGCGCGGCCTTTCCGGCTGGAACTTCTACTTTCTGGTGAAATTTGGCCTGCTCTGGGCGGGCTATCTCAATTTCCATCCGCTGCTGAACCTGGTGTTTATGGCATTCTTGCTGATGCCGATTCCAAACCTGAAGCTGCACCGTCTGCGCCATTGGGTGGCGATCCCGGTAGGTTTCGGCTTGTTCTGGCATGATACCTGGCTGCCTGGCCCGGAAAGTATCATGAGCCAGGGCTCGCAGGTTGCGGGCTTTAGCAGCGATTATCTCCTCGATCTGACCGAGCGCTTTATCAACTGGCAGATGATTGGCGCTATTTTCGTGCTGCTGATTGCGTGGCTGTTCCTGTCCCAGTGGATCCGCGTCACGGTGTTCGTGGTCGCGATTATGATCTGGCTGAACGTCCTGACGCTGGCAGGCCCGAGCTTCTCCTTGTGGCCTGCGGGTCAACCGACGACGACCGTCACCACCACGGGCGGCAGTGCGGCACCAACGGTCGCTACCGCTGGAGATACGGCAGTGATTGGCGATATTCCGGCACAGACTGCGCCGCCGACCTCCACCAATCTTAACGCCTGGCTTTCCAGTTTCTACAACGCGGAAGATAAGCGTCAGACCAAATTCCCGGCGTCATTGCCCGCCGATGCGCAGCCGTTTGAGCTGCTGGTGATTAACATCTGCTCCCTGTCATGGGCAGACGTGGATGCTGCCGGACTGGCGTCGCATCCGCTGTGGAAGCATTTCGATATTCAGTTCAAAGATTTTAACTCAGCGACCTCTTATAGCGGCCCGGCGGCGATTCGTCTGCTGCGCGCCAGCTGCGGTCAACCATCGCATAAAAACCTGTATCAGCCTGCGGGCAACCAGTGCTACCTGTTCGATAACCTCGAAAAACTGGGCTTCTCTCAGCACCTGATGCTGGGTCATAACGGCGTGTTTGGCGACTTCCTGAAAGAAGTGCGTGAAAACGGCGGGATGCATGCGCCGCTGATGGACCAAACGGGCCTACCGGTGCCGCTGCTGGGCTTTGACGGTTCGCCAGTTTATGACGATACCGCCACGCTGCAACGCTGGCTGCAAACGGTCGGCAAAGAAGATAACGCCCGTAGCGCGACCTTCTACAATACCCTGCCGCTGCACGACGGGAACCATTATCCGGGCGTGAGCAAAACGGCGGATTACAAGGTTCGCGCGCAGAAGTTCTTCGATGAGCTGGATGCGTTCTTCACCGAGCTGGAAAAATCAGGCCGCAGAGTGATGGTGGTGGTGGTACCAGAACACGGTGGCGCGCTGAAAGGCGACAGAATGCAGGTTTCTGGCCTGCGCGATATCCCAAGCCCGTCCATTACCAACGTTCCTGCCGGGATTAAGTTCTTCGGTATGAAAGCGCCGCATCAGGGCGCACCAATTGAAATCACTCAGCCAACCAGCTATCTGGCGATTTCTGAACTGGTGGCACGTGCGGTAGACGGGAAGTTGTTTGTCGAAGACAGCGTGAACTGGAATCAGCTCACCAGCGATTTACCGCAGACGGCGGCAGTCTCTGAAAACGCCAATGCGGTGGTGATTCAGTACCAGGATAAGCCGTATGTTCGGTTGAATGGCGGAGATTGGGTGCCGTATCCGCAGTAGGGTGCGGTCATTTTCCCCTCACCCTAACCCTCTCCCAAAGGGAGAGGGAACTGTTCGGTTTCTCCCTCCCCTGTGAGAGAAGGAACCTCCCTCTCCTGTGGGAGAAGGAATAGTCCGGTTTCTCCCTCTCCCTGTGGGAGAGGGCCGGGGTGAGGGCACCAGACCGCACAACAGCTACTGCCCCGACACCCACACCAGCATCTTCAGACTCGCCGAATAATAATCATCCTTCGCTGTGATCTCCGGTTCGCTCATCGGCTGCCCCATCGTCAAATCACGTACCGCCAAAAGCCCGCCTTCCATCATGTATGGCGCGTATTCATTGGTCGTGACATTCACCCAGGCAGGCGTTTTCTCGCGGCTGAACTGACCAAACCAGCTGCGCCACGGTGTAAGAAGCGGGCTTTGCGGATTGAACCAGTGAACATATAGCGGAATGCGGATCGCATCGTAGCTCATGCGCGGCGGCCACGCTTTGGCGGGAGTGAACTTACCGCCCGCCGAAAGGGAAACCCAGTCGGTCGGCAGATTAGCGTTACCCGAGCCCATTTTTGCGAGCAGCGTTTGTCCGTCTTTGATCAGCTCGCGCCACACCTGCAGATGGCTACGATCAGCAAACGCCTGCCAGGCAGGGAAGATAAAGTACGAGGGATTGAGGATCACTTCGCTGTTGAGGTTAAACCCCTGCGCACCGGGCAGCATCACGCGTTGCCCGGCATAGCGAATCACCGTATGCGCCACCAGCGCTTTGGTAATGGCATCGGAGGCGTCGCTGTAGCGTTTGTCATGCCAGCGGGCGTCGGCTTTTAACAACGCCCAGGCGATCATGGTATCGCCATCGGTGGCATCATTTTTATCGGTAATTGGGTCTGGTTCGACGGGATTGTAGCGCCAGTAAAACAGGCCGTTCTCTTTGTTCGCAAGCGTACTGTTCGTCCACTGCCAGAGCTTATCAAACGCCGCTTTATCGTCGCTTGTTACCGCCATCAGCATGGCGAAACCTTGCCCTTCCGTGTGGGATACGTTGCCGTTGCCGGTATCAACGATGCGGCCATCGGGCATTAAAAAGCGTGCCTTATAGCTCTCCCAGGCCTGACCGGCCTGAGAAAAGGGCGAGAAACAGAGACTCATCATGACCGCCAGTGCGGCACATGCGGGTTTTCTCATCATTCACTCACTGTGGGTTGTGGTAACGGAACTGCACGTCCGAGATAGAAAAAATGCGCTCACGACTGACCGTCACATGCGCTTTTCCGCCCTGCCCTTGCATCCAGCGGATGTAGAGCCCTTCCAGTATTGCACAGAAGGCGTGACACCAGCGGCTTTGCTGGCCCTCATTGCGGCTCACAGGCAGCGCCTGATGGCGAAGCGTCAAATCGGTATCGCTGGTATTGAGTTCGACGCAGCCCCAGCCAAACCGCGCCAGCTGCGCGTTGATGTTCGCTTCCAGTTCACCCACGGTTTCCGACGGCGGGAGCGGGAATTGCTCGGCCAGCGCCACGCCCATTTGATGCAGGAACGGCTGGCTCTCCAGCTCGCCCACGTTACGCACCATGCCATCCACGATCAGCGCCAGCAGATCGAACCACCCTTCCGGCGTTTGCTGGGCGCGAAACCAGCTCAACAGCGCGGGGTTTTCCATCGTCGTTGTCATTATTTATCTCCCAGCATGTAGCGGAAATAGAGTCCCGCCGTACTTTCGTTGTAGCTGCCAAAGGTGTCGTAACCGACTTTGCCACCGATAGTCATGTCTTTGTTGACGTTGTAGTCCACCCCGGCGCGCACGGTGTAGCCAATGCCGTTTTCAGAGGTGCTTTTATACGTGGCTGTTTTCGCGAAACCGCTCTCGACCGCGCCTTCCAGCAGTTGCTGCCAGCTGTCGTTGGTCGGGAAGTAGTCGCTACTGTCCTGGCTGTAGGATTGATAGCCCACTGAGCCGCCCAGTTTCAGCTTCCAGTTATCGATTTTTTGCGAATAGTCGACTGGCAACGAGACGCTGACGTAGTTCTGCGGGCTGAAGTAGCCGCCCTGACCAAAGGTGAACTGGCTGAGGTTTTTCGAGAAGTCCATCCAGCTCATGCTTAAACCGGTTTTCACTTCGCGGAAATCGTCGTGATATGGCCGGAGATAGACGCCCGCATTGGTATTAATACTGGTGTTACTCGCGACATTCTCACCGAGATAGCTGTAACCGCCGCCGCCCACATAGAAACCTGCATCGCCATCGTCATAGCTCAGCTGCAAACTGCCGCCGTTTTTGGTGACGCGGCCCCAGCGTTTGCCGGAGTATTTGTCTTCCAGACCCACGTAGGAAAGCAGGCTGTCTGTCACCGCACGGCGCTCGCCGGTCATGATCAGTGACAGGTAATTGGTCAGTTTCGGCGACCATTTCACGCCGCCCACCAGCGTGCTGAGATCTTGTCCGAGCGGCGTACTGCCGATATCGAGACGGTAATCTTTACCGCTGAGGGCCATGTTCAGCTCCACGCCGTTGGCTTTTTGCGAATCGGTCGAGACATCACCCGGCTGATTCACGTTTGCCTTCAGGTTTGAAGCTTCAAGATATTCCCCGACCCGCCCGCTGTCGTAAGCGCCGAGTTTTGCCAGATTCAACTGGCCGTCGGAACTGGTGAGGTTAAAGTCGTTGCTTTCCAGCGTGCCTAAATCCACCAGCGCTGCCGCGCCCGGATGCGCGGCGAGATAGGTCGCGCGCTCGGTGGCGTTCATCGCTGCAATGGCCTTTTGTTCGTTCGTCGCTGTTGAAACCATATTCGACGCGGCGTTCGCCAGCGGGTTAGAACCAAAGCGACGCCATGCGTCCCCGCTTGCGCTGCCTGCACTGAGGGTAATCGGCGTGGCAGTAAACTCGAAACGCGATTCGCCAAACGGCGAGCTGGACCAGGTGAGCGGCGCTTTGGCTTCGGTCAACTTGCTGGTACCCGATTCGCCATCGCGCCCGCGCACTTCAACACCACCCTGCAGCCACATGCCGGTCTGCTCGTTCATCTGCTGCATCATGTCGTCAACCTGGCGCAAAGTACGGCTCTGCGCCGTTTCCTGCGGCAAATCAGGACGCGTGGTACCCGGCAGCGTTGAGCCTGGATCGCGTGCCGTCTGCGCCAGCTGCCACGGCAGCGCGTTGTTCGTCGCACTAGTCGCCCCGACCGCCTGCGTGGAGCGGCTGGTACTCACGAACGGGTTATCCGCCAGCAACAAGCCGCCCATCGTCGGTGTGGCCGAGCTATTGGTGGATTGCAGACCCAGCAGTTTGCCGCGCGCGCTGCGCAGATAGGTCATCGCCTGCTGATGGTTACCCTGAGCCTCTTCCAGTCGCGCGAGTAGTACCAGGCGCTCAGGAGAATTATTGGTTTGCAGACCGTTAGCGAGCTGTTTCGCTTTCGCCACGTTGTCTTCAGCCAGCGCCACGTCGATAGCACCGGTGCGTGCATCCTGGTCCGGCGTGTCGCGTGTCATCAGGTAGTCGTAGACCACGCCCGCCTCTTTGTTCATTTTGCCGGTCTGATACAGACGCGCCATCGCAAACATCAGGTCGGTATTTTGCGGGTCACTTTGCAGAGCGCGGATCAGCTTGTCATAGGCCGCCGCATAGTTGCCCTGCTCGCGCAACTGGTCCGCTTCGTTGATCACATACCCGTTACGCACGCCCGCCAGCTGAGTCGGCGTACTGCGCGATAACAGTTCCGGATTAGAGAGGAAACTTTGCGCTTCACCGTTCAGCCCGGCCTGATTCAGCACCGAAACCTGATCGGCGTAATCGCCCGCGTTCCCCTGCACGCCCTCACGCATGTTGCTGCGCACCACCGCCACCGCACCGGTCATATCGCCGCTCTGCGCCAGCATTTTCGCCAGTTTTCCCGCATCAGCCGGGTTTTCTGGTGGACGCGAGGCCAGTGTTTTCAGGGTATTGGCGGCAGCAACTGAATTGCCCTGCGCCAGATAACGTTCCGCTGTCGCCATTTGCAGGTTGTAATTCACCCGCTGCGCCAGCTCGCGCATTTGTGGCGTCTGGCTGGCAGGCGAAATACGCGAGAGAATAGTCTGCGACTGCTGCCAGGCTCCGCTTTCGCTGGCGAACAGGGCCGCCGAATACAGCGAGCTTGCGCCAGCTCCCTGACGCGAGGCGGGCTGCATCACCGAGGCCGCTTCACCTTCAGCACCGGATTTTTGCAGCAAACGCGCCAGATCGAGACGCAGCCACGGATCGTCTGGCAGCCGTGCAATTCCCTCGCGCAGAACCGCAATCGCCTGCTGGGTATTGCCATTTGCAGCGGCCTGTTGCGCCTGACGGCGAATCGGATCGCCGGGTAATCCGGTCACCACGCGCGGCTGGAGTTTCGCCTGCAAGCTGGCCGGGAGCGTGCGCAGCATTGCCTGCGCTTCTTCAGTTTTGTTCTGTTCTTTCAGGACGTAATAGAGGTTTTCCCGCGCGGCACCGTTGTTCGGCTGCTGGCTCAGCAGCTCGCGCAGGGTCTGTTCGGCCTGTGGATAATCTTTGTTGTGGCGCAGAACATCGGCGCGGAACAGCTTCGCCGCCGTGCCGCGTTCACCGCTCTGCTGCACCAGCGGGGCCGAGAGTGCCAGGGCCTGGCTAACGTTGCCCTCTTTCAGCGCCTGCTGCGCTTGCGCGAGTTGACCGTAAAACGCGGCGTCATCGGCCTGCTGCTGGCGTTCCGTAGAGGCATCGCCGCCCTGACTGGCGGCGCGTCCCAGATATTGCGCGGCGGCCTGATAATCCCCGCTGCGCTGGGCGATATACCCCATCCCGGCGAGCGCGTCGGCATCCTGCGGGTTGGTTTGCAGCACCTGCTCAAACTGGCGCTTTGCCGCGTCGGTATTCCCACTGTTCAGGGCGGTGTAGCCTTCGCCTTTCGCCGCACCGCCAACATTTTTACGGTAATAGGCCTGAACTTCGCTGTCCTGTGGATGGCGTTGCAGCCAGGTATCGTAGAACTGTTCGTCGCCCGCTTTTGGGCCTAACCACAGCAGGGCCTGACGCAGACCGGCGTCCGCATCTTTGCTGCCGCTGGCCATTTGCTGGAGCTGGATAATCCCGTCGCGGCGCGTACTCTCCTGCCAGGTGAGCATCTTACCCAGCGCCACACGTGCGGCGTTGTCCTGCGGGTTTTGTGCCGCAAAACGCTGCAACTCGCTTAACGCCTGCGGATAGAGAGACTTATCACTCCCCATCGTCTGATAGTATTCCGGCGCTAGGCTCGCAGGCGGGGTATCGCCGTTGAACAACGTTTTCCAGGTTGCCAGCGCGGCGGGAATGTTGCCGCTACGCGCCTGTTGACGCGCCAGCGTCAGCGTACCCTGCGGCACCTGAGTCATCTGTTTGGCGTTATCCAGCGCCTGAAGACCGCCATCATTTGGCGACACTTTTGCCAGTCGCGCACGCCATTGCGCCGCACCCTGCAAATCACCGTTTTGCTGCGCCCACAGCGCCATCAGATACAGCGCCTGAGTGTTGTTGGCATCAACCATCAACACTTTTTTCAGCGACTCGCTCGCCAGATCGTCATGAGATTTTTCGTGCCAATAGTTAGCCTGGTCAAACAGGGCTTTCAGCGCCGTCTCGTTTTGCGCGGCCTGCGCCGTACCGCCAAACGCCAGCACGCCGGAAAGACAGATCGCCGATTTTAGGATTATTTTTTTCACTTTCCGCTCTCCGGATTCAGGCGCTTACGCGCACGCTTTTTCAGCCAGGCATACAGGCCCAGACCGGTCAGCGAACTCATGATCAGACCCAGGATTGCCAGCAGCGCCGAGTGCTGGTTGGCATACCAGACAATCATCATTTGGGTTGGCATTTCACCGCTCGGGAACTGTGTCCCAACGCGGAAACTGCGCACACCGTTTTCATTGGTGATGATCGCCGCATCGCCACGAATCCCGGCGTTGATACGCGCGGAGGTTAAATCATCATGCAAACGCGAAAGTTGGTCGTCATTGCTGCCGAGCGCCATTACCACCAGGCGATCGCTGCTCCACGGTGAACGGAAGCTGACAAACCCGCGCCACGCCTCATTGGACGAGAAGTAGCGGTCGGCCTCAACGCCGTCGGAGGTCCAGTCGCCAGCCAGCCAACGCTGTAACTTCTGCCAGGTTGACGGCGTGCGCACGCCCAGCGTGTTGTCGTGAGAAGTAAACGGCGATTCGTTCAGCAGCGCCTGATTAAAGTCGTGCTGCGCCATGCCGCTCACCGCCAGAACATCACGGGTGCGCAGCAACTCAAGATTCCCGCCAGCGGTTGGCACGCCAAGCACCACGCGGTTGTTGTACAACGCGGTGCCGGTGGCATTCCCCGAACGCGCCGCCATATCCAGCAGCGTGGCGATTTGTGTTTCCGTCGGCTTTTCAGGCAACAGCAGGACCGTTTGCGAGAAGTCTGCAAGGCGAGTGAATGGGAAAGAGGCACCGACAAAATAGGAAAGATTCGGCAACAGCGAGAAGTGGCGCGTGTGGCTCAGATCGATCCACGAGTCCTCGTCGATACGGCTCTTAATATTGTTATTCAGCAATACGCTGCACGGCGCGTTCTCTTTCGCCGTGATGTTGAAATAGAGCGAAAGCTGGTTGTCACCGTAAATCATGTACGGCTCCAGCGGCATATCAAACTTCTCCTGCCGCGCGTCGCCGCCCACTTTGTGCCACAGCGTTTCCAGCGCGCCCTGTTTGTTGACCGGCAGGTTGTGCAGGAAGGTGTCGTTCATGGTCATGCTGAGCCACGAGCGGTTTTCATCAATCCAGCTTTCCGTCGGGAAACGATAGCCAATGTGCAGCGGAATAGTTTCGCCGTCCCACAGGAATAGATCCGGCGCGGCGCGGAAGGCCACGCGCAGCGGCGCATGCCAGATCCCGGTGACGGTCAGACTTTGATCCTTGCGGATCAGCTCCGAAAGTTTTACCGGACGATCGGTTGGGATCCAGCGCGGAGCGTCATACGGTTTGCTCGCCGGGATCGTCTGCGCCGGGATCGACACACTGGCGGTTTGCAATGCAAAGTTGCCGCGCGTCAGTCGCCAGGCCGCCGTTCGCAGCGCGGCCTCATCGTTACCGACAACCAGCAGCAGTTTGTAAACCGGATTCGCCGGGTTATCGATCACTTGCAGCGTCGGCTGGGAAGCTTGCGGCAGCGTCAGGCCGCCGATTTTGTCGCCCGGATGGCCGATCAGAATGCCGTTTTTCTCCGGCAGGGTATCGTGTAGCGCGGCAAAAGAGACACCGCGATAATCCGCCTGAATGCCGAGCCAGGAAGAGATGGACGCCGCCGCACCGAGCGCATCGCTGCTGAGCGTTGGGCCAAAGGCGAACGCAATGGTCGCCGGGGTCATCTGCATACTGTCGAAGAACGGGCGCGGGAAATGGCTTAAGTCAGAGCCGATATCCAGCTGCTGCCCTTCCAGCTCAAAACGTGAATCCGGCATGACCGTGACGCGATATTTGTCCGACAGGTCGCGCTGACATTGCATAGCGTCACCGTCGTTTATCTTAAAGCTCAGGCTGTTACTTGAAACCAGCAGCGCCGCCGGAATATCCAGCTGGAAGCGGGAAATATCACTGTCCGCCGCGCCCAGCGGGACGGTGCCCAGCGGCTGGCCGTTAAGCATCAGCTGCATGGTGGCGTTGCGTGTCGCCATCGCAGGAGAGACTTTGAGATTCAGCGAAAGCTGCGCGTTGGTGATGACCTGATCGACCGGAAGGGTAAAGTTCATTCCTCCCTGCAGCTGGCCGCCGCTCAGCACCAGGCCTTGCGGCTGGCCCATTTGCGCGACGCTAATGCTGTTCACCGTCGAGGGGACAAACGTCGGCAGCGCGGCGGCGGATGTCGGCGCGGGCATCTCGACCGGCAGCAGCGATTCCACGGTGGTTTCTTCACTGTGCAGCGGCAGCGCAAACAGCGACGCAGCAAGCAAAGTGAGTTTCGTCAGCTGTTTCATGCGTTGCCGTCCTCCTGGACCTGCGCCTGCGCGCGACGGTTTTCCCGGCGCGTTTTCCACGTCAGCCAGAAGAGATCAAACACGCAGCGCACGATGGTCAGCAGCGAACGGAACGGGTTGTCCTGCGGTTTCGGCGGCTGGATCCACGCATCCGCACGGGCCAGCACCACGCGCACCAGTTCGCGGCGGCGCGCCAAAGGAATATCTTCAAACATCAGACGGATAAATTGTTCGTCGGTGGCGACCACTTTCACCGGAATACTGATTGCACCCGATTGCAGCAGCAACTCCACTTCTTCGATGTCGTCCGTCAAATGACGCTCGTCCGGCAGCTCAACGCGGCAGCCGCCCATCGACAGATCCGCGGTCTGGCTGCGGGAAGAGATGCCGCTGGCGTAGTGGATCAGCACCGGGATTTTGACGTCAATACGGATGGTTTTGCGCGTCTGGCGCGTTTCACGGGCAACGGCAATCGCCGCCAGCAGGAAGATCAGGCTGTAGAGTCCCCAGCCGACGTTCAGGGCAATAACGCTCGGGTCGACGCCGTAGTAATCGTGGGCGCAGGCGCGGACGATACCGGCGATAACGCCGATGCCCAGCAGGATCGCGATCACCAGATGCGGGCGCACGACGCGGAAATCGAAGTAGCCGACGTTCAGCAGCGCGCCTTTGTCCGTCACGTTGAACTTGCCGCGTTTTGGGAAGACCATAGTGACAACGGTTGGCAGCACCAGGTGGAACGCCAGCACTAAGTCATAGATTTCGCCCCAGAAACTGTAGCGATAGCGCCCATTCATGCGCGAGTTCAGGTAAATCGCCAGGAACAGGTGCGGCAATGCATAGGCAAAGACCAGGCCCGCCGACGAGTGGATGATGTTGAGGTTAAACAGCAGATAGGCCAGCGGCGCGGTCAGGAAGGCGATGCGCGGCAGAGCGAACTGGTAGTAGAGCATGGCGCTGAGGTAGCACAGACGCTGCTGAATCGTCAGGCCACGACCAAAGAGCGGGTTATCCAGACGGAAAATTTGCGTCATCCCACGCGCCCATCGGGTACGCTGAATCACGTGTAATACCAGACGTTCGGTGGCAAGACCGGCCGCCAGTGGAATATCCAGAAATGCAGATTTCCAGCCGAGACGCTGCATCTTCAGCGCGGTGTGGGCATCTTCGGTCACCGTTTCCACGGCGAAGCCGCCAATTTCTTCCAGCGCACTGCGGCGGATGACCGCGCAGGAGCCGCAAAAGAACGTCGCATTCCAGTTATCGTTGCCCTGCTGAATCGGGCCGTAGAACAGCGTCCCTTCGTTCGGAATATTGCGCCCAACGGAGAGGTTACGTTCGAACGGGTCAGGCGAATAGAAATAGTGCGGCGTTTGCACCAGCGCCAGTTTGGGATCTTTCAAGAACCCGCCGACCGTCGCCTGCAGGAAAATACGCGTAGCTACGTGGTCACAGTCGAAGACGGTGATCAGCTCGCCCTGGGTTAATTTCATCGCGTGGTTGAGGTTGCCCGCTTTGGCATGGGAGTTGTCGTTACGTGTGATGTAACCCACGCCGACATCTGCCGCAAACACCGCGAACTCGCGACGTTTGCCGTCGTCGAGCAGGTAGATTTTCATTTTGTCGCGCGGGTAATCGATACACTGTGCGGCCAGCACCGTGTCGCGCACCACGTCGAGCGATTCGTTATAGGTCGGAATGTATACGTCGACCGTCGGCCAGAGCGACATGTCATCCGGTAGCGGTACAATCTCACGCTTCAGCGGCCAGATGGTTTGCAGGTAATTCAGCAGTAACAGAACCCAGACGTAGACCTCCGCCAGAAATAACCCCATTCCGAGTATTGTTTCAATCTCAGAATTAAAATGCAGGGTTTGCGTCAAACGGAAATACATATAGCGGGTCGACATCAATAATGACATCACCACCATAATCACTGAAATATTGCGTCTTTTGCTGAAGCCCATTAAAAACAGCAGGCCAATGCTAATAAAGCCGAAGATATATTGTTTCTGACTGTCCATCGGCGTAATGACGATGAGCAGCGCAACTGGAATCATGACGAGAGCCAGCAAAATAAAAAGAAACTTTTTCATAGGTCGCCCTGGGTGAATTTAGAACCCTGACTTACGCGGAAGGGTATGAACAGTGCCATCACCCACTTTCACGCCCAGAATGCCCGCGACTTTTTTGGCGATAAGCTCAATGTCGAAGGCAGCGGCTGACGCCGGGCTAAAGTCGAATACGGACTGTTGAGAGGCGTTGGCTTCTCCGACGCTTTCGTCGCGGTGAACAACACCCAGTAGCTTTTCGCCGAGTTTGTTCTCGACGAAGGTGGTGACATCACGGCTGATCTGACGACGGTTGTCACTTTGGTTGAGGACGAAATAGTGTCCGGCTTTGTGATTGAGTACGCCCCCCGTCAGACGCTGGTTTTCAATTTGCGGCAGGAGTGAGAGGGATGCGGTATCGGCCAGCAGAGTAATCAAATGCAGTTCCGCCAGGCGCGACATCGCTTTCAACGCGGGTGACGGGCCAGGAGGAAAATCGGCGACGATAATCAGGCCGGGGTAGTTCAGGAGCGTACTCAACCCACGCGTGAGGAAGTGCTCATCGTGAGTGAGTTTGTCATCAAATGCCATACGCTGATCTTCGCTGGCATCACCATACGGCAGTACAAACAGGTTTCCGCCCGCCGTAAGGACAAACTGACTCCAGTCGGAGGATTCAGCCGCTTTGGCAACGTAACCGCGGCTATCAGAGAGCGGAACGCCGAAATGCAGACGCAATGCGTTTTGCACGTCAAAATCCAGCGCGAGTACTTTGCTTCCTGAGCGCGCCAGCGCGTAAGCCAGGTTAGCGGTCATGGTCGTTTTACCCACGCCGCCCTTCGGCGAGCAAACGCAAATTAACGGCATGTGGCGATCCTTTCCAGCAGGGAATTCAATGGCTGATTTTTTTCAGCCGCAGGTTGTGGCGTAGTCGCCGCAGGGGCAAAAAGACGCGAAAAATTGACATCAACCGGAGGCTGGGCAGGCGCCGGGGTAACGACGCGAACCGGAGTGGGTTCCGGGGCTGGCGCGAGTGATATCTCTGCTGGGGTAGCGAGTTGCTCAGCGACACCCTGGAAAATTGAAGGCGCGTAAGCTGGAGTCGCATCGAGGGTAACGCTTTCTGATATTGGCGTGACATGAGTCAGACTGAATGTTTCGGTGCTGACAGGCTGCGGGGCCGCTAACGATACATGCCCCCCTTGTGCGAAAGCATTCGTTTCAGTCTCAGGAAGAAGCTGGTTGAGAATGGCCCAACTTCCCTGATCGCTTGCCTGGTTTTGAACGGAGAAGTCTTTGAAATCGAGCGCTTGATTGCGCGTTTTATCCTTAAATCGCTGCAAATCATCATAATGATTCATAGTTATACTCATGATTTACAAATAAATAATGTACACACCACGGTTTGATTTTAGTGGCCATTTACGATCAACAGACGTGTTTTATTCAGTTGTAGGTGTACAGTCACGTTACGGTTTTAACCGCACGCTTATTTTTGGCATGTTTAAATTATGGTTTTATTACCGAATGGCTTATTTACAGCATATGCTTAACCATCTACTCGACACATGCTAACTGTTTTCAGCAGATAAAAATACTGAAGTGTTTTTAGCTTTAGTTAAGTAAAATTGCGGGCATTAAAGTGCATCAGAGGCTTTATTGGCAGTTCTCTATATCGTTAAAATACAAATGATAAGAGTATAAATCTAACCAGGATGATTCTTAGTTTAATAAAAAGTTACTCTGAGAAATATTTTGAAATACATTTTCGTCGTTATTATTTTATAAAATAGGTTAAGCCCTTATTCTTATTAATATTCTTTAACCCCTACCATTTTAGGGAGGGTAGATAAGACAGGTGATAAAAAAAGGAGCCGTTGGCTCCCTTGGGTCACTCTGCGCTTCTCAGTGAGATTTCTCCACCCACCCACGGCTTCAAGACACCATCCTGTTCCAGCAGGAGCGCCCCTTGTGCATCAATACCACGCGAAATCCCGAAGATTTCCTTGTCTCCGATGATCAGTTTAACTGGACGATGAATAAAGTTATCCAGCTTTTCCCAGCGGGAGAGGAAAGGTGCAAGCCCGTCCTGCTCAAAGAGCGTCAACGCATCGCGCAGTTCTTTAATCAAACGCACGGCAAGCGTGTTGCGGTCAATCGTAATACCGGCTTCCTGCAGCGTAATCCAGCCCTGGTTGACGATATCCGCCTGGACCTGGCGCATCACCATGTTAAGGCCTGCACCAATCACGATCTGCGCTGCATCGCCGGTTTTCCCGGTCAGTTCGACTAAAATGCCTGCAAGTTTGCGATCGTTCAGGTAGAGGTCGTTCGGCCATTTTACGCGAACTTTATCTGCGCCAAGATCGTGCAGCACTTCGGCCATCACGATACCAATCACCAGACTTAAGCCAATGGCGGCAGCCGGGCCCTGCTCAAGACGCCAGAACATCGACAAATACAGGTTGGCACCAAAAGGCGAGAACCATTTACGACCACGGCGACCACGACCGGCCTGCTGGTATTCAGCGACGCAGCAGTCACCCGAGTTGAGGCTGCTGATGCGGTCAAGCAAATACTGGTTGGTTGAATCGATAACCGGTAAGACCGTCACTTTCCCCTGACTGAGCTGACGACAAATCACCTCTTCATCCAGTAACTGGATAGGCTCCGGCAGGCTATAGCCTTTACCCGGCACGGTGAAGACATCGACACCCCAGTCGCGCAGGGTTTGAATGTGCTTATTGATTGCTGCACGACTCATACCGAGGCGCTCACCCAGCTGTTCGCCAGAGTGAAATTCACCATCAGCAAGAATGCCAATGAGCGTTAATGGAACAGTGTTATCTTTCACGCAATCGTCTCCACGGCGTTCACTTCACCTGTACGACCGATAAAGCGGACTTCTGGCTCAAGCCAGACGTTGAATTTGTCGCCCACGCACTGACGAACGTGATGCGCCAGACGCACAACATCGTCGCTGGTCGCATTATTCTCATTGATGAGCACCAGTGCCTGTTGGCGATGCACCGCCGCGCCACCTTCGACCGTGCCTTTTAACTGACATTGATCGATCAGCCAGCCAGCGGCCAGTTTTACGCTGCCATCAGCCTGTGGGTAATGGGGTGCATTTGGCCATTGTGCGAGTAAAGTTTGTGCCGTTTCGCTGCTGATCACCGGGTTTTTGAAGAAACTACCGGCATTGCCATTCACTTTTGGATCGGGCAGTTTTGTCATGCGCATGTGACAGACGGCGTCGAATACTTCCCGAGCTGTCACAGTCAGCGGATCAAGGCGCGTTAAATCGCCGTAAGTTAAGACGGGCTGCCACTGTTTTGCCAGACGCAGGCCAACAGAAACAATGACATAACGATCCTGGTATTCATGTTTGAAGATGCTGTCGCGGTAGCCAAAACGGCATTGTTCCGCGGTCAGTCGGCTTGCTCTGCCCGTTGCCAGCTCAATGCAATCGACATACTCGCAAACATGTTTCAGTTCGATGCCATAAGCACCGATATTTTGAATGGGGGATGAACCTGCACAACCGGGAATGAGCGCCAAATTTTCCAGGCCAGCCATTCCGTTATCTAACGTAAATTGCACCAGATTGTGCCAGTTTTCACCTGCACCAACGTGCAAATGCCAGCTATCGTTTGTCTCGGTGACATCAATACCCGAAATTCGGTTAACAATAACCGTGCCGGTAAAATCATCCAGAAAGAGGACGTTACTTCCCTCGCCGAGAATCAGGACTGGTTGATGATTTTCAGTGGCGGTCTTCCACGCATCGAGCAGTTGCTGAACGTTTTCAGCACGCACAATATTGTCAGCATTACGTTGAATGCCAAAGGTATTCCAGGGCTTAAGGGAGTGATTCATAGATGCTATCCTGATGCAAAATCAGGGATAGTTTACCGTATATATGAGGGGATTGGTGATTAGTTTGATGGGTAGTAAAGAGGCGTTAGTATTCGACAAAAACGCAAAAAGGCCATCCTTCCGGATGACCTCTTCACTTAATTGATGCCTGGCAGTTCCCTACTCTCACATGGGGAGACCCCACACTACCATCGGCGCTACGGCGTTTCACTTCTGAGTTCGGCATGGGGTCAGGTGGGACCACCGCGCTAAAGCCGCCAGGCAAATTCTGTTATCAACCCGCATCTCTGCAGGTCAATTAATCTGTTATCAAGCTGAAACTGATGTCTGTCTCTTCGCCAAAACATCTTCGGCGTTGTAAGGTTAAGCCTCACGGTTCATTAGTACTGGTTAGCTCAATGCATCGCTGCACTTACACACCCAGCCTATCAACGTCGTAGTCTTCAACGTTCCTTCAGGACTCTCAAGGAGTCAGGGAGAACTCATCTCGGGGCAAGTTTCGTGCTTAGATGCTTTCAGCACTTATCTTTTCCGCATTTAGCTACCGGGCAATGCCATTGGCATGACAACCCGAACACCAGTGATGCGTCCACTCCGGTCCTCTCGTACTAGGAGCAGCCCCCCTCAATTCTCCAGCGCCCACGGCAGATAGGGACCGAACTGTCTCACGACGTTCTAAACCCAGCTCGCGTACCACTTTAAACGGCGAACAGCCGTACCCTTGGGACCTACTTCAGCCCCAGGATGTGATGAGCCGACATCGAGGTGCCAAACACCGCCGTCGATATGAACTCTTGGGCGGTATCAGCCTGTTATCCCCGGAGTACCTTTTATCCGTTGAGCGATGGCCCTTCCATTCAGAACCACCGGATCACTATGACCTGCTTTCGCACCTGCTCGAGCCGTCACTCTCGCAGTCAAGCTAGCTTATGCCATTGCACTAACCTCCTGATGTCCGACCAGGATTAGCTAACCTTCGTGCTCCTCCGTTACTCTTTAGGAGGAGACCGCCCCAGTCAAACTACCCACCAGACACTGTCCGCAACCCGGATTACGGGTCTACGTTAGAACACCAGCCATTAAAGGGTGGTATTTCAAGGTTGGCTCCACGCAGACTGGCGTCCACGCTTCAAAGCCTCCCACCTATCCTACACATCAAGGACCAGTGTTCAGTGTCAAGCTATAGTAAAGGTTCACGGGGTCTTTCCGTCTTGCCGCGGGTACACTGCATCTTCACAGCGAGTTCAATTTCACTGAGTCTCGGGTGGAGACAGCCTGGCCATCATTACGCCATTCGTGCAGGTCGGAACTTACCCGACAAGGAATTTCGCTACCTTAGGACCGTTATAGTTACGGCCGCCGTTTACCGGGGCTTCGATCAAGAGCTTCGCGTTACCGCTAACCCCATCAATTAACCTTCCGGCACCGGGCAGGCGTCACACCGTATACGTCCACTTTCGTGTTTGCACAGTGCTGTGTTTTTAATAAACAGTTGCAGCCAGCTGGTATCTTCGACTGGTTTCAGCTCCGTCCGCAGGGACTTCACCTACACACCAGCGTGCCTTCTCCCGAAGTTACGGCACCATTTTGCCTAGTTCCTTCACCCGAGTTCTCTCAAGCGCCTTGGTATTCTCTACCTGACCACCTGTGTCGGTTTGGGGTACGATTTGATGTTACCTGATGCTTAGAGGCTTTTCCTGGAAGCAGGGCATTTGTTACTTCAGCACCGTAGTGCCTCGTCATCACACCTCAGCGTTAACAAGCGTCCGGATTTACCTAAACGCTCCGCCTACATGCTTAAACCGGGACAACCGTCGCCCGGCTAACATAGCCTTCTCCGTCCCCCCTTCGCAGTAACACCGAGTACAGGAATATTAACCTGTTTCCCATCGACTACGCCTTTCGGCCTCGCCTTAGGGGTCGACTCACCCTGCCCCGATTAACGTTGGACAGGAACCCTTGGTCTTCCGGCGAGCGGGTTTTTCACCCGCTTTATCGTTACTTATGTCAGCATTCGCACTTCTGATACCTCCAGCACCCCTCACAGGACACCTTCAACGGCTTACAGAACGCTCCCCTACCCAACAACGCATAAGCGTCGCTGCCGCAGCTTCGGTGCATGGTTTAGCCCCGTTACATCTTCCGCGCAGGCCGACTCGACCAGTGAGCTATTACGCTTTCTTTAAATGATGGCTGCTTCTAAGCCAACATCCTGGCTGTCTGTGCCTTCCCACATCGTTTCCCACTTAACCATGACTTTGGGACCTTAGCTGGCGGTCTGGGTTGTTTCCCTCTTCACGACGGACGTTAGCACCCGCCGTGTGTCTCCCGTGATAACATTCTTCGGTATTCGTAGTTTGCATCGGGTTGGTAAGCCGGGATGGCCCCCTAGCCGAAACAGTGCTCTACCCCCGAAGATGAGTTCACGAGGCGCTACCTAAATAGCTTTCGGGGAGAACCAGCTATCTCCCGGTTTGATTGGCCTTTCACCCCCAGCCACAAGTCATCCGCTAATTTTTCAACATTAGTCGGTTCGGTCCTCCAGTTAGTGTTACCCAACCTTCAACCTGCCCATGGCTAGATCACCGGGTTTCGGGTCTATACCCTGCAACTTAACGCCCAGTTAAGACTCGGTTTCCCTTCGGCTCCCCTATACGGTTAACCTTGCTACAGAATATAAGTCGCTGACCCATTATACAAAAGGTACGCAGTCACCTAACAAGTAGGCTCCCACTGCTTGTACGTACACGGTTTCAGGTTCTTTTTCACTCCCCTCGCCGGGGTTCTTTTCGCCTTTCCCTCACGGTACTGGTTCACTATCGGTCAGTCAGGAGTATTTAGCCTTGGAGGATGGTCCCCCCATATTCAGACAGGATACCACGTGTCCCGCCCTACTCTTCGAGTTCACAACGTGTGCATTTTTGTGTACGGGACTATCACCCTGTACCGTCGGACTTTCCAGACCGTTCCACTAACACACGCGCTGATTCAGACTCTGGGCTCCTCCCCGTTCGCTCGCCGCTACTGGGGGAATCTCGGTTGATTTCTTTTCCTCGGGGTACTTAGATGTTTCAGTTCCCCCGGTTCGCCTCATGCCACTATGTATTCATGACATGATAGTGTGTCGAAACACACTGGGTTTCCCCATTCGGGTATCGCCGGGTCAAAGGTTCATATCACCTCGCCGACGCTTATCGCAGATTAGCACGCCCTTCATCGCCTCTGACTGCCAGGGCATCCACCGTGTACGCTTAGTCGCTTAACCTCACAACCCGAAGATGTTTCGTAAAACATCGTCGCTGTTGCGAAAATTTGAGAGACTCGAACACACCGTCACTCTGTTCTTATTACGGAGAACAGACGCAGCGTGTCGTTTCAATTTTCAGCTTGATCCAGATTTTTAAAGAGCAAAACTTCGCAGTGCACCTTTTCAGGAACACTCTGAAGTTTTCTTAATTTTCGCAGTAAAAAGGATGGTGGAGCTATGCGGGATCGAACCGCAGACCTCCTGCGTGCAAGGCAGGCGCTCTCCCAGCTGAGCTATAACCCCATCACAAATGCTAAATCTCATTACCGGTAATTTAAACTGAGACAAGGCGTGGAAGGGCGAAGCATACTGAAGTATGCGAGTCGTTTCACAACGCAGTATCAGGATAAATTTGGTAGGCCTGAGTGGACTTGAACCACCGACCTCACCCTTATCAGGGGTGCGCTCTAACCACCTGAGCTACAAGCCTGCAGAGATTTTTTACTGCTTATTTTTCATCAGACAATCTGTGTGGACACTACAAAGGCAGGTTCTTCAGGTAAGGAGGTGATCCAACCGCAGGTTCCCCTACGGTTACCTTGTTACGACTTCACCCCAGTCATGAATCACAAAGTGGTAAGCGCCCTCCCGAAGGTTAAGCTACCTACTTCTTTTGCAACCCACTCCCATGGTGTGACGGGCGGTGTGTACAAGGCCCGGGAACGTATTCACCGTAGCATTCTGATCTACGATTACTAGCGATTCCGACTTCATGGAGTCGAGTTGCAGACTCCAATCCGGACTACGACGTACTTTATGAGGTCCGCTTGCTCTCGCGAGGTCGCTTCTCTTTGTATACGCCATTGTAGCACGTGTGTAGCCCTACTCGTAAGGGCCATGATGACTTGACGTCATCCCCACCTTCCTCCAGTTTATCACTGGCAGTCTCCTTTGAGTTCCCGGCCGAACCGCTGGCAACAAAGGATAAGGGTTGCGCTCGTTGCGGGACTTAACCCAACATTTCACAACACGAGCTGACGACAGCCATGCAGCACCTGTCTCACGGTTCCCGAAGGCACTAAAGCATCTCTGCTAAATTCCGTGGATGTCAAGAGTAGGTAAGGTTCTTCGCGTTGCATCGAATTAAACCACATGCTCCACCGCTTGTGCGGGCCCCCGTCAATTCATTTGAGTTTTAACCTTGCGGCCGTACTCCCCAGGCGGTCGACTTAACGCGTTAGCTCCGGAAGCCACTCCTCAAGGGAACAACCTCCAAGTCGACATCGTTTACGGCGTGGACTACCAGGGTATCTAATCCTGTTTGCTCCCCACGCTTTCGCACCTGAGCGTCAGTCTTTGTCCAGGGGGCCGCCTTCGCCACCGGTATTCCTCCAGATCTCTACGCATTTCACCGCTACACCTGGAATTCTACCCCCCTCTACAAGACTCTAGCCTGCCAGTTTCGAATGCAGTTCCCAGGTTGAGCCCGGGGATTTCACATCCGACTTGACAGACCGCCTGCGTGCGCTTTACGCCCAGTAATTCCGATTAACGCTTGCACCCTCCGTATTACCGCGGCTGCTGGCACGGAGTTAGCCGGTGCTTCTTCTGCGAGTAACGTCAATCACTGTGGTTATTAACCACAATGCCTTCCTCCTCGCTGAAAGTACTTTACAACCCGAAGGCCTTCTTCATACACGCGGCATGGCTGCATCAGGCTTGCGCCCATTGTGCAATATTCCCCACTGCTGCCTCCCGTAGGAGTCTGGACCGTGTCTCAGTTCCAGTGTGGCTGGTCATCCTCTCAGACCAGCTAGGGATCGTCGCCTAGGTGAGCCATTACCCCACCTACTAGCTAATCCCATCTGGGCACATCTGATGGCAAGAGGCCCGAAGGTCCCCCTCTTTGGTCTTGCGACGTTATGCGGTATTAGCTACCGTTTCCAGTAGTTATCCCCCTCCATCAGGCAGTTTCCCAGACATTACTCACCCGTCCGCCGCTCGTCACCCGAGAGCAAGCTCTCTGTGCTACCGCTCGACTTGCATGTGTTAGGCCTGCCGCCAGCGTTCAATCTGAGCCATGATCAAACTCTTCAATTTAAGTTTGATGCTCGTGAATTAAACTTCGTAATGAATTACGTATGTTCACTCAGAGACTTTGGTATTCATTTAGCGTCTTGCGACGTTTAGAATCCATGTCACTTTGAGTGCCCACACAGATTGTCTGATAAATTGTTAAAGAGCAGTGCCGCTTCGTTTTTCTCAACGGCGCGGGGTGTGCATATTACGCTCCCCCGCTTCAGAGTCAAGCTTTATTTTCGCTTTTCTCTGTTGGCGTTCATCGCTGAACCCCGCTAACCCGGCGGCCTGTATGCCGTTGTTCCGTGTCAGTGGAGGCGCATTATAGGGAGTTCTTCGGCAGTGACAAGCATAAAATTCAAAAAAGTTATCGTTCGCTTATTTTTCAAACTTACCGTTGATTAAACATGCGAACTGCCCGTTAATTGCGCGATTTCTCGGGCAAAACTGGCAACCTGCGGCCAGTCGGTATAAACCACTTCTTTACGCGTGTCGGTTTCGCCGCCGGTCATCTTCATAATCAAGCGGATCATAAAGCGGTCATACCAGCTGTAGCGTGGATAACGCAGCGCCCCCGCAAAGACGGCGCACAGCTCTGGCTGCCACGGCGAGTTCAACAGGAACTTGCGCGTGTAGCTATTTGTCTGCGGCGTGCGCTTCTCTGCTTTACGCGCCACCAGATTCACGGAGTAGAACGCACCCGGCAGAGTCATTAAGGTGTCGAGATGCTTTTTCACAAAGCGATCCAACGCCGGATGGAAATGGCCATAACGTATAGAAGCACCAATGACCACGCGATCGTAATCGGCCCACTGAATCTCTTCGGTCCGATTCAGATTCACCACATCGGCGTAAACGCCCTGCTCTTTCAATTCCGACGCCAGATAAGAGGCAATCTCACGCGTCTGACCGTCGCGCGTCGAGAATAAAATTAATGTCTTCACCAGATAAGTCCTTACTCGCGCCAGAATGTTGGGGTAAACAGCACCAGCAGCGTAAACACCTCAAGACGGCCAAACAGCATGTTGGCAATCAAGATCCATTTCGCAACCGGGTTCATACTGGCAAAGTTATCCGCCACCACGCCAAGCCCTGGCCCCAGGTTATTGAGCGTCGCCACGACAGAAGCAAACGCCGAGAAATCATCCACGCCGGTGGCAATAATCGCCAGCATGCTGACGATAAAGACCAGCGCGTAGGCAGAAAAGAAGCCCCACACCGCTTCGAGAATACGTTCCGGCAGCGCGCGGTTGCCAAGCTTAATGCTATACACCGCATTCGGGTGTACCAGACGTTTCAGCTCACGGTTACCCTGTTTGAACAGGAGCAGAATACGGATGACCTTCAGCCCCCCGCCCGTCGACCCCGCACAGCCGCCGATAAAAGCAGAGCATAAAAGTAGGACCGGCAGGAACAGCGGCCAGCGGGCGATGCTGTCGGTGGTAAAGCCCGCAGTGGTTGCCATCGACACCACCTGGAAGAAGGCCTGGTTAACGGTGGTCACCGCCGAGCTGTAAACATCGTGGAACCACAGCACCAGGGTGCAGATGATCACCAGCGTCAGCTGGACACCGATAAACATTCTAAATTCCGGGTCACGCCAGTAAACCCTCAGGCTACGTCCACTTAATAAAGAGAAGTGCAGGCCGTAGTTACACCCGGAGATCAGCAGGAAGATAGCAATAATGGTGTTGATGGTCGGGCTGTCGAAGTAGCCGACGCTAGCGTCGTGAGTCGAGAACCCGCCAATCGCAATCGTCGAAAAGCTGTGTCCAATCGCATCGAAAGCAGGCATCCCGGCAAACCACAGGGCCAGCGCACAGGCGACGGTCAGTAATACGTAGATAAACCAGAGCGTTTTTGCCGTCTCCGCAATACGCGGGCGCATTTTGTTATCTTTCAGCGGCCCCGGCATTTCAGCGCGATAGAGCTGCATCCCCCCGACGCCCAGTATCGGCAGGATCGCGACGGCGAGGACGATGATCCCCATCCCGCCGAACCATTGCAGCATCTGGCGATAAAAGAGGATGGCGTGCGGCAACGAGTCCAGCCCCACCAGCGTGGTGGCGCCCGTCGTCGTCAGCCCGGAGAAGGATTCAAAAAACGCGTCGGTGACGGTCAGATTCGGCTGTTCCGCGAAGATAAACGGCAGCGCACCCACGCTACCCAGCACGGTCCAGAACAGCACCACAATCAGAAAGCCCTCGCGGGACTTCAGCTCGCCCTTCTCACGGCGGTTAGGCCACCAGAGAATCGAGCCAATCACCAGCGCGGCGAAGAAGGTCTGCGTGAACGCGCGCCCCGCACCGTCCCGATAGATAAGCGCTACCAGCCCTGGGAGGATCATCGTCCCGGAAAAAAGTATGACCAGCAGTCCAACGATTCGGGTTATGGCACGAAAATGCATCTGCCGTTCCTTTGGTATTCAAAAAGTAAGGAGGGGATTATTCTTCAATCGGCAGTAATTGCAACGCACCACGACTAAAATCAGCCAGTTTTGCTGAAAAAGCCGTCAGTTCCGCCTGAGGAAGCGCCACTCGTAATTGTACCGTCGCCTGGTAATCACTCTGCACAATCACGCCGTTAAATTGCTTAAGCAGCGTTTCGATGCCAGATAACTGAGCGTAATCACACAACAAAGTATATTCGGTCAGTGGCGTTTTGCGGACCGTCTTCAGCAGATTTAGCGCCTGCTGCACACCCCCGCCGTAGGCTTTGACCAGCCCACCGGTTCCTAACAGGATGCCGCCGTAGTAACGAACCACAACGGCAGTTATCTCTCCGACGCCACTTCCCATCAGTTGAGAGAGCATCGGTTTACCCGCCGTGCCTGCGGGTTCACCATCATCAGAAAAGCCAAGCTGCTGCGAATCATTCGGCGGACCAGCGACCCACGCCACGCAGTGGTGACGGGCGTCGGGATGCTCCGCGCGAATGGATTCAACAAACGCTTTCGCCGCCTCCACGCCATCGGTATGGGCCAACAGCGTGATAAAGCGGCTCTTTTTGATCTCTTCAACGAAGATGACCGGCTCGGCCGGTATCAGCCAGCTATCCATCACGCCAGTTTCTGGTCTCGCGTCATGTTCTCAATGCTGTTTTCGTGGATCACCACGTTATCTTCAATACGAATGCCACCGAACGGTTTCAGCGCTTCAATTTTCTGCCAGTTGAAGTGTTTGCTGAACTGACCGTCACGCCACGGCTGGAGCAGAGAATCGATGAAATAAATGCCCGGCTCGATGGTCAGCACCATACGCGGCTGCAGCACGCGAGTGCAGCGCAGATAAGGATATTTCGACGGTGCCGCCAAATGCGTACCGGTATCATCCTGCATAAAGCCAGCTACATCGTGAACCTGCAGGCCCAGCGGATGACCAATCCCGTGCGGCATAAATGGCCCAGTGAGATCGTTTTCCACCATCGCCTCTTCGCTCATGTCCGTCACAATCTGGTGCTTACGCAGCAGTTTGGCAATGCGCTGATGAAACTGAATGTGGTAATCGACGTAGCTGGTCCCCGCTTTCAGGGTGCCGATAAGTGCCAGCTGTTCGTCATTCACGTCTTTGATCAGATGCGCGAAATCGTTGTCCGCGTTTGCCGCCCAGGTACGGGTGAGGTCGGCCGCGTAGCCGTTGTACTCAGCGCCCGCATCCAGCAGGAAGCTACGCATCTCGGCCGGTGCGCGGTGATCCAGTTTGGTGTAGTGCAGCACGGATGCATGCTCGTTCAGCGCCACGATATTGCTGTACGGCACGTCGGTATCCCGATGGCCCGTCGCGGTCAGGTACGCCTGATTGATATCGAACTCGCTCATCCCGGACAGGAAGGCTTCATGGGCCGCCTGATGACCGTTCACCGCCGTTTTCTGCGCTTCACGCATGCAGGAAAGTTCATAGTCGGTCTTATATGAGCGGTAATAGTGCAGATAATCGATCACGCCTTTCGGGTTGATATTATCCGCCGGAATCTCCAGACCCAGAGCACGTTCCGGCACCGGGCCGATATAGCCGATGTTGCCGCGCGCAGCGGGCAGCTGACTGCCGATCCCGTCGGCTTTTGGCAGGGCAATCACGTCAACTTCTTCGGTCCAGAAGCTGGTCGGCAGCGGTTCCACGTTGTGCCAGTAATCAACCGGCAGATAGAACCACAGTTTCGGCTTGTTCACGCCATCCACCAGCAGCCAGCAGTTCGGAACCTGTGTTACCGGCACCCAGGCTTTGAACTGAGGATTGACCTTGAACGGGTATGGATGGTCGTCCAGGAAGACGTTGACCAGCTCGCCGGAGTGAATCAACAGCGCATCGAGTTTAAAGCGAGCCAGTACATCGCGGGTACGTTCCTGTAACGTAACAATATGATTTTTATAAAGTGAGGCCAGTGAGTCCATCATTCTTCCTTTCTTTATTGAGCTCAAGTCTTCGCATCTTAGCACACCTCGCTTTTACTGCGTGATTTCCACCGAGCGTGATCAATGCAGCAATTATTTAATGAGTGATTTGCATTTTATTAACATAAATTCCACACTCGACTTCATCTGGTATGACCAGATCCAATTGCTGGATTCAGGAGACTGACATGCTCTACAAAGGCGACACCCTGTACGTAGACTGGCTGGAAGATGGCATCGCCGAACTGGTGTTCGATGCCCCCGGCTCAGTCAACAAACTCGACACCGCGACGGTGGCCAGCCTCGGCCACGCGCTGGATGTCCTCGAAAAACAAGCTGATTTGAAAGGGCTGCTGCTGCGTTCTGAAAAAGCGGCCTTTATTGTCGGTGCCGATATCACCGAGTTCCTCTCTCTGTTCCAGGTACCGGAAGAACAGCTCAGCCAGTGGCTGCATTTTGCCAACAGCGTGTTTAATCGCCTGGAAGATCTTCCTGTCCCGACCATTTCTGCCGTCAACGGCTACGCGCTGGGTGGCGGCTGCGAATGCGTGCTGGCGACCGACTATCGTCTCGCCACGCCGGATCTGCGTATCGGTCTGCCGGAAACCAAGCTGGGCATCATGCCGGGCTTCGGTGGTTCTGTGCGTATGCCACGTATGCTGGGCGCAGACAGCGCGCTGGAAATCATCGCTGCGGGTAAAGATGTGGGCGCGGAACAGGCGCTGAAAATCGGCCTGATCGACGGTGTGGTGAAGCCAGAAAAACTGCGCGACGGGGCCATCGCCATTTTACGTCAGGCGATTAAGGGCGATCTCGACTGGAAAGCCAAACGCCAGCCGAAGCTCGAGCCGCTGAAACTCAGCAAAATTGAAGCCATCATGAGCTTCACCATCGCCAAAGGCATGGTGATGCAGACGGCAGGCAAACACTATCCGGCACCGATTACCGCCGTGAAAACCATCGAAGCCGCCGCACGCTTTGGCCGCGACGAAGCGCTGAAACTCGAAAATCAAAGCTTCGTTCCGCTGGCGCACACCAGCGAAGCGCGCGCGCTGGTCGGTATTTTCCTCAATGACCAGTTCGTAAAAGGCAAAGCCAAACAGCTCACCAAAAACGTTGAAACGCCAAAACACGCGGCGGTACTTGGCGCAGGCATTATGGGCGGCGGCATCGCCTACCAGTCGGCCTGGAAAGGCGTGCCGGTGGTGATGAAAGACATCAACGAGAAATCCCTGACGCTCGGCATGAACGAAGCGGCCAAACTGCTCAACAAACAGCTCGAGCGCGGCAAGATTGACGGCCTGAAACTGGCGGGCGTGATTGCGACGATTCAGCCGACGCTGGACTACACCGGTTTCGACCGCGTGGACGTGGTCGTTGAGGCCGTCGTCGAAAACCCGAAAGTGAAAAAAGCGGTGCTGGCCGAAACGGAAGAGAAAGTGCGCCCGGATACCGTTCTGGCGTCCAACACCTCGACCATTCCGATCGGCGAACTGGCCAGCGTGCTGCAACGCCCGGAAAACTTCTGCGGGATGCACTTCTTTAACCCGGTCCACCGTATGCCGCTGGTCGAAGTCATTCGCGGGGAAAAAACCTCCGATCAAACTATCGCTAAAGTGGTGGCGTGGGCCAGCAAAATGGGCAAAACCCCAATTGTGGTCAACGACTGTCCGGGCTTCTTCGTCAACCGCGTGCTGTTCCCGTACTTCGCCGGATTCAGCCAGCTGCTGCGCGACGGCGCGGACTTCCGCAAAGTCGATAAAGTGATGGAAAAAGTGTTCGGCTGGCCGATGGGCCCGGCGTACCTGCTGGATGTGGTCGGCATCGACACCGCGCACCACGCGCAGGCCGTGATGGCCGCTGGTTTCCCGCAGCGTATGCAGAAAGATTATCGTGACGCCATCGACGCACTGTTCGACGCCAATCGCTTTGGGCAGAAAAACGGTCTTGGCTTCTGGCGTTATAAAGAAGACAGCAAAGGCAAGCCGAAGAAAGAAGACGATGCCGCCGTTGAAGGTCTGCTGGCTGACGTCAGCCAGGCCAAACGTGACTTCAGCGACGAAGAGATCATCGCCCGCATGATGATCCCAATGGTCAACGAAGTGGTGCGTTGCCTGGAAGAAGGCATTATCGCAAGCCCGGCAGAAGCGGATATGGCGCTGGTCTACGGCCTCGGTTTCCCTCCGTTCCACGGCGGCGCGTTCCGCTGGCTGGATACGCTCGGCAGCGCGAAATATCTCGACATGGCGCAGCAATACCAGCATCTCGGGGCGTTGTATGAAGTGCCGGAAGGCCTGCGCAATAAAGCGCGTCATAACGAACCATACTATCCCCCAGTTGCGCCTGCCCGTCCGGTCGGCGAGCTGAAAACGGCTTAAGGAGTCACAATGGAACAGGTTGTCATTGTCGATGCAATTCGCACCCCGATGGGCCGTTCAAAGGGCGGCGCATTCCGCAACGTGCGCGCGGAAGATCTCTCCGCGCACCTGATGCGTAGCCTGCTGGCGCGTAACCCCGCGCTGGAAGCGGCGGCGTTAGACGATATTTACTGGGGCTGCGTGCAGCAAACTCTGGAGCAGGGCTTTAACATCGCCCGTAACGCCTCGCTGCTGGCAGAAATTCCGCACTCGGTTCCGGCTGTCACCGTCAACCGTCTGTGCGGTTCGTCGATGCAGGCGCTGCACGATGCGGCCCGCATGATCATGACCGGCGATGCGCAGGTGTGCATGGTCGGTGGCGTGGAACACATGGGCCATGTACCGATGAGCCACGGCGTCGATTTCCACCCCGGCATGAGCCGTAACGTGGCGAAAGCCGCCGGTATGATGGGGCTGACGGCCGAGATGCTCTCCCGCATGCACGGCATCAGCCGCGAAATGCAGGACGCCTTTGCCGCGCGTTCCCACGCTCGCGCCTGGGCTGCGACGCAATCCGGTGCGTTTAAAAATGAGATCCTCCCGACCGGCGGCCACGACGCAGACGGCGTGCTGAAACAGTTCTTCTACGACGAAGTCATTCGCCCGGAAACCACCGTTGAAGCGTTGTCCACTCTGCGCCCGGCGTTTGACCCGGTGACTGGCACGGTGACGGCAGGGACATCTTCTGCCCTTTCCGACGGTGCGGCGGCGATGCTGGTGATGAGCGAAAGCCGCGCCCGCGAGTTAGGTTTAACCCCGCGCGCTCGTATACGTTCAATGGCGGTTGTCGGATGTGACCCGTCTATTATGGGTTATGGTCCGGTTCCGGCGTCAAAACTGGCGCTGAAAAAAGCCGGTCTGACGACCAGCGATATCGACCTGTTTGAGATGAACGAAGCGTTCGCCGCGCAGATCCTGCCGTGCATTAAGGATCTGGGGCTGATGGAGCAGATCGACGAGAAGATCAACCTCAACGGCGGCGCGATCGCCCTGGGTCACCCGCTGGGTTGTTCGGGTGCGCGTATCAGCACCACACTGATTAACCTGATGGAACGCAAAGACGCCCAGTTTGGTCTGGCGACGATGTGCATCGGGTTGGGTCAGGGGATCGCAACCGTGTTTGAGCGAGTGTGAGCAAGATAACGTAGGCCCGATAAGCGAAGCGCTATCGGGCAACAAGCCGGGGGCGCTGCGCTTGCCCAGCCTACAATCATTTAGTCTCAGAGAGTTTAGTTGCCGTTTTTCCCGCCTGTCAGGGGCGGGTTTTTTATTGGTTCCCTCGCCCCTTTGTGGAGAGGGTTAGGGTGAGGGGCAAAGGCCGCGCCTTAGATAAACGCAAACGCATCGCCGAACAGGCGGTCTTCACGCGCATTACGCTCATGACAGAATAGATCGCGGGCAATCTTCGCCATTTCAAAACGACCGGCAATATAGATATCGTGTCCGGCCAGCGTACCGTGATCCTGCAATACCGCCGTCAGCACCGTTCCTGAACGTCCACGCCATCCCTCTTCCGGCTGCTCCACCACTGGCTCAACGCGAAGATTCGGGTGCGTCACGCTCAGTGATTCCAGCTCGGACAGATCGTAGAGATGTTTCTCTTCGCGGCCACCCCAGTAGATAGTGATATCGCGATTTGGATTTTGCGAAAGCGCGGTCAGCAGAATCGAACGCACGTAGGAGAAGCCCGTGCCACCAGCGATTAGGATCAGTGGACGGTCTTCGTCTTCGCGCAGCCAGGCTTCGCCGTGCGGAATATCCACGTCGATTTCACGCTCTTTCAGGATGCGGTCCATCACCGCCATGGCATACAAATTAAGCTCTGACGCACCGATATGCAGCTCAATAAATTCCTGCTCAGCTGGCGTAGACGCCATAGAGAAAGGGCGCTTATCACGTTCATCCATCACCACCATCAAATATTGGCCCGCGCGGAATGAAAACGCCGCCTCCGGAACCAAACGGACGCGATATACGGTGTCGGTGATAGCATCTACCGAGGTCACTTTACAGCTTAAGGTTGTCATTCGCTCTCTCTGTCGGGAAGTCTATAGGGCTTAACGGTCAGTCTCTGGCTTACCGTCATTCAATATGGCCAACTCGTCCCATATCGCGTCAATTCGCGCGGTCACTTCAGGATCTTTTTTAATCGGGCGACCCCATTCACGCTCGGTTTCGCCGGGCCATTTATTGGTGGCATCCAGTCCCATTTTTGAACCAAGCCCAGAAACCGGCGAGGCAAAATCCAGATAATCAATCGGTGTGTTTTCCACTAACACCGTGTCGCGCGCCGGGTCCATCCGCGTGGTGATGGCCCAGATAACGTCATTCCAGTCGCGGGCATTGACGTCGTCATCGCAGACAATAACAAATTTGGTATACATAAACTGGCGCAGGAATGACCAAACACCCATCATCACGCGCTTGGCGTGACCTGCGTACTGTTTCTTGATTGTCACCACCGCCAGGCGATAGGAGCACCCTTCCGGCGGCAGATAGAAATCGACAATTTCCGGGAACTGCTTTTGCAGAATCGGTACAAACACTTCGTTCAGCGCGACGCCTAATACCGCAGGCTCATCTGGCGGACGGCCAGTATAGGTCGAGTGATAAATCGCATCGTCACGCTGAGTAATATGCGTCACGGTAAACACCGGGAAACTATCCACTTCATTGTAGTATCCCGTGTGGTCGCCATAAGGCCCTTCAGGTGCCAGCTCGCCCTGTTCGATGTAGCCTTCGAGCACGATTTCCGCGCTGGCCGGCACTTCGAGGTCGTTGGAAATACACTTCACCACTTCGGTTTTGGTGCCGCGCAGCAGGCCCGCGAAAGCGTATTCCGAAAGGGTATCAGGAACCGGCGTCACCGCGCCGAGAATGGTCGCCGGATCGGCACCGAGCGCCACCGAAACCGGGAAACGCTCGCCCGGATGCGCTGCGCACCACTCCTGGAAATCAAGCGCGCCGCCGCGATGCGACAGCCAGCGCATGATCAATTTGTTTTTGCCAATTAACTGCTGGCGATAAATACCGAGATTCTGACGCTCTTTGTGTGGACCACGGGTGACGGTCAAACCCCAGGTGATCAGCGGCGCGGCATCTTCCGGCCAGCACTGCATAATCGGGATTTGCGTCAGATCGACGGCGTCACCTTCGAGGATTTTCTGCTGGCACGGCGCACCGCGCAGGCGTTTGGTCGGCATGTTCAGCACCTGCTTAAACTGCGGCAGTTTGTCGAACAGGTCGCGGAAGCCTTTCGGCGGCTCAGGTTCTTTCAGGAAAGCCAGCAGTTTACCGACTTCGCGCAGGGCACTGACATCTTCCTGCCCCATGCCCATCGCCACACGCTTTGGCGTGCCGAACAGGTTGCAGAGCACCGGCATGGTGTAGCCTTTGGGATTTTCAAACAGCAGAGCGGGGCCACCGGCACGCAGGGTGCGGTCGGCGATTTCTGTCATTTCCAGATAAGGATCAACAGGGTGCTTAATGCGTTTGAGTTCGCCCTGCTTTTCAAGCAGCGCCAGGAAGTCGCGTAGATCGTGGTATTTCATGCAGTTAGTCATGGCCTCTCGGTAAGCGCTTCATTATACGGCGTTCGTCATCATGACGCTGTAATTTTGTTAAATAAGCGTGAAGTTCTGCCTCAACTTCCCCTTTCGGCCATTATAATCACCTTAGCGATCCCGACGGGGTTTTGATATGCTTGCGCCGCGAACAAAGGGAAAGAGTGATTATGCAAGCCTGGTATTTATTGTATTGCAAACGTGGGCAGATTCAGCGTGCGCAAGAACATCTTGAGCGTCAGGCAGTGAATTGTCTGATGCCCGTTATTACGCTCGAAAAATTGCTGCGCGGCAAGCGTACGACGGTCAGTGAACCGCTGTTCCCCAACTATCTTTTCGTCGAATTCGACCCGGAAGTGATCCACACCACCACCATCAACGCCACCCGTGGTGTCAGCCACTTCGTGCGCTTTGGTTCACAACCCGCTACCGTGCCTTCTACCGTGATCCACCAGCTTTCGGTCTATCAACAGCCGGAAGATATCACCGATCCTGATACGCCCTTCCCCGGCGATAACGTGGTTATCACCGAAGGCGCATTCGAAGGATTCCAGGCGATTTTTGCGGAGCCAGACGGCGAAGCGCGTTCTATGCTGCTGCTGAATTTTCTCAATAAGCAGGTCCGTCAGAGCGTCAAAAACACTGAATTCCGCAAAGTTTAAAACGTTACGCCAAACAAACGACGCACGTTGTCATCCGTCTGCGCGTCCAGCCAGGCCAGTTCCTCACCCCGCCAGTGCGCAATCCGCTCAAGGATATGGCCCAGATAAGCCGGTTCATTGCGTCGCGACGCGGGTTTGGGGCGCATATCGCGCGGCAGAAGATACGGCGCATCCGTTTCGACCAGCAGCCGATCGGCAGGAATGACCGGCAACAGCTCGCGCAGTTCCAGCCCACGACGCTCGTCGCACACCCAGCCGGTAATGCCCAGATACAACCCACGATCCAGACAATCCATCGCCTCCTGCCGGGAGCCGGTAAAACAGTGCAGGACTGCGCCAGGGAGTTTATCCAGCCAGGGTTCCAGCAGCGCCAGAAAGCGTTCATGGGCATCGCGACAGTGCATAAACACCGGCATCCCGAGTTCTGCTGCCAGCGCCAGTTGTGCGGTGAAGGCCCGTTCCTGCTCCGCTGGGGTAGAAAAATTGCGGTTGAAATCGAGGCCACATTCGCCGATTGCCACCACTTCTGGCGTATTCGCCAGCGCATACAGCAACTCGGCGCTTTCATCGGTCCAGTGACTGCTGTCATGAGGATGCACGCCTGCGGTGGACCAGCAGCGATCAATACTTTGAGCCAACTGCTGTGCGTGCTGACTTTCCTCAAGATTAGTGCCCGTCAGCAGCAGTCCTTTGACGCCAGCAGAAAACGCGCGCGCCACGACTTCATCGCGGTCTTTCGCAAACTGCGGGCTGGTCAGATTCAGTCCAATATCAAACATGCTATCTCCCATATAACAACCGCCCTGTCGGGCGGCTGGTTTTACTCTTCTGTCGGCTTCTCAGCCTCATCTTCTTCGTCATCCGGTGCGCGTCGTTTACCCACATAGAATCGCGAGAAGAATACGCCAACTTCAAACAGGCAATACATTGGTATCGCCAGCAGTGTTTGCGAGAAGACATCCGGTGGCGTCAGCAGCATACCCACGACAAACGCACCGACCAGCATATACGGGCGCTTCTTACGCAGATCGTCCGGCGTGGTCACGCCCATCCAGCACAGCAAGACGATGGCGACCGGTACTTCGAAGGCCACGCCAAACGCCATGAATAACGCCATCACAAAGCTGAGATAGCTGGCGATGTCCGTCGATACCTGAACCCCTTCCGGCGCGGTATGCGTCAGGAAGCCAAAGGCCAGCGGGAAGACGACGAAATACGCAAACGCCATGCCGATGTAAAACAGCAGCGAACTGGAAACCAGCAGTGGGATAACCAGCTTGCGTTCGTGTTTGTACAGCGCTGGTGCCACAAACGCCCACACCTGGTACAGAATCACGGGTGCGGAGGCAATCAGCGAAACCCAGAACGTCAGCTTGATCGGCGTAAAGAATGGAGACGCCACGTCGGTGGCAATCATGGTGGCGCCCAGCGGCATTTGCTTGATCAACGGCGCGGAGACAATCTGGTAGATGTCGTTGGCAAAATAGACCAGACAAATGAAGATCAGAAAAACAGCAATAATGCTGTTTAACAGACGCTTACGCAGCTCTATGAGATGCGTAATGAGTGGTTGAGTATCATCTACTGCCATGTTTACGCTTTATCACTCGACGAAGGGGCGGATTCAGGAACGGGCGCGGCGGCTTTAACTTCTGCTGCCTTTGGTTTAACCCCAGGCTCTTGCGCTGACATGGATTCTTGTTCAACAGGTGCTTGCGCCGGTGCGCTGGCTTGATGCTCGGCATCGGCAGGCGTCACACCTTCATGCTGCGCTTCGTTATCCTTCACTAACGGATTACGAATGGTGTTGGCTTCATCGCTCGCTTTTTCAGGATCGTTGACGCTGTATGAGCGCTTCATGGACTCTGCGGCTTCACGCAGTTCATCCATCGAGGCTTTCAGTTCCGGCGACAGGTTATCCATGCTCGCCTTCTCAACCTTTTTCAGGCTGTCCTGAAACTCCTGAAGCTTGAGTTCCTGCGCCAGTTCATTTTGTACCGTCGTGGCCAGCGAACGCAGCGCGCGCACCCAGCCCGCAACAGTTTTTACTGCCACGGGTAAACGCTGCGGGCCTAATACGATCAGGCCAATCACGAATACCAGCAGCAGTTCACCAAAACCAATATCAAACACGACTTACACCTGCTCTTTATCGTGGCGTTTAGCGTCTTCCTTTTTGGCTTCGTCTTGTTTATCAGCGAGAGATTTAGCCGTGAAATCCGCATCCTGGCTGGATTTTTCCTGCTTGTCTTTATCTTCATCATCGCTGATGGCTTTCTTGAAGCCTTTGATGGACGCGCCAAGGTCGGAACCGATAGAACCGAGCTTTTTAGTGCCAAACAGCAGCACGACGATGACGGCAATGATTAACAATTGCCAGATACTGATACCACCCATACTACATCCTCGATAGATGATGATTAATTAATCAGGTTGCATTATACGTATGCAACCCGGCGATAGCGACGCAAATTCAGCGCGTTTTTCTCCAGCCAATCAGCCAGACCACAAGGCCTCCGGCCATCACCCAGGCGGGCATCATCTCCCAGTCCGGGCGATTAATCAGCAACAGTGTGCCACTGAGCAACAGCGTTGCACCTATCCCAAAGAGATAGCGAGATTGTCCCTGACGTACGCGGTTGGACTGAAGCTCGCGGGCGATTTTATCCATGCTGTGCTGAAGGTTCTTGCTCTGACGCAAAGTGTCGTAAACCAGTTCAGGAATCTCCGGCATTTTTTCGATCCAGAACGGCGCTTTCTCTTTAAACGCTCGCACCAGCGAAGGAATACCAACCTGATCCTTGATCCACGACTCCAGGAAAGGTTTCGCTGTCTTCCATAAGTCTAACTGAGGATAGAGCTGGCGGCCTACGCCCTCAACGTAAAGTAGTGTTTTCTGGAGTAAAACTAACTGCGGCTGCACTTCCATATTGAAGCGTCGCGCGGTATTAAACAGATTCAACAGCACGTGACCAAACGAGATTTCCGACAGCGGCTTTTCAAAAATCGGCTCGCAGACGGTGCGGATCGCAAACTCAAACTCTTCGACGTTGGTATCCGGTGGGACCCAGCCAGAGTCGACATGCAACTCAGCCACCTTGCGGTAATCGCGGTTAAAGAAGGCGATAAAGTTCTCTGCCAGGTAGCGTTTATCTTCTTTGTTGAGAGAGCCGACAATCCCGCAGTCGATGCCGATATACTTCGGATCTTCCGGGTGCTCGTAACTCACGAAGATGTTACCTGGATGCATATCAGCGTGGAAGAAACTGTCGCGGAACACCTGGGTGAAAAATACCTGCACCCCGCGTTCAGCCAGCAGTTTCATGTTGGTACCCTGCTTTTCCAACGCCACCACATCCGAAACGGGAATACCGTAGATGCGCTCCATGACCATCATGTTCTGACTGCAGTAGTCGGAATAGACTTCCGGTACGTACAGCATCGGGCTGTTTTCAAAGTTACGGCGCAGCTGGATGGCGTTGGCCGATTCGCGCAGTAAATTCAACTCGTCGATCAGCGTTTTTTCATACTCGCGGACCACTTCCATTGGACGCAGACGACGGCCATCCGGCAGCAAGCGGGGAACCCAGCGCGCCAGACGGTAAATCAGCTTCATGTCCGCTTTGATAACCGGCAGGATATCCGGGCGGATCACCTTGATGACGATCTCTTTGCCGTTCTCTTTCAGCCGTGCGGTGTGTACCTGAGCAATGGATGCAGAGGCCAGCGGGGTGATTTCGAAATCATCAAACCAGGTTTCAACCGGAATGTTCCCCATCGCCTCTTCGATTTGCTGTTTGGCTCGCGCACCGTCGAAGGGTGCCACGCGGTCCTGTAACAACGCCAGCTGATCGGCAATTTGCGGTGGGAAGAGATCGCGGCGGGTCGAGAGCATCTGCCCGAATTTAATCCAGACCGGACCAAGCTCCTGCAACGCCAGGCGTAAACGCTCGCCCAGCGGCTGGTCTTTATGACGATTTGGCATCCAGAACAGCATACGCCGACCGATTCGCAGCGGCAGCGTGATACGCATTTTGGGGATAAGCTCGTCGAGCCCGTAACTCAAAAAGGTGCGAACGATAAAGTAGAGGCGCCGAATTTCACCAGGCGTCATTTGCCCTCCAGTTTTTCCAGGCGTTGGGTAAACGCGTCAACCGCACGTTCAACGGCAGCAGACTCTTCCGCAAACCACGCCATCTCCAGTGGACCGGGCGCCATGCGCCACTCTTCGGTTAGCACTTCGGCAACGTATCGTTGCTGACGTTGCATCCCTTTACTTAAAAACGACGAGCCACCGCGAATAAACTTACCGATGCCTTCAGCCACAATGTCGCCAGTGTAAGGAGCTAACAACTCCGCCGGATCAAACTCGGCCAGATCGGCCAGAGCAACGAAGTTTTGTACCACCTGAAGATCGCCTTCAACTTCCAGCTCGCCGCTGCGAATCAGCGCCGTCAATTGCTGGCGGTCGCGCAGTTTTGGCAGCACGTTCATGTGTGTGATGACAGAACAGTCGGCCTCGCCTTCCCACTCTCCCAACACATCAAGCTGGCGCTCACTGAAGACCAACACCAGCGGCGTCGAGAACTCTTTTAAGACGACACGCAGCACCTTCCCGTTCAGTCGCTGACGCGCCGTTTTCAGCGCCGGCGAGCGATAAAGAAAGGTGTTCAGGACATTCTCGATGCCTGCGGTGATTAACGGTTTAAAAGGCATGATTTGCCTCCACTCAGAACTTGTAGCCGCGATGCAGCGCGACAACACCCGCCGTCAGGTTGAAGTACTCAACGTTTTCAAACTCGGCATCCTGCATCATGGCTTTTAATGTTTCCTGATCCGGGTGCATACGGATAGATTCCGCCAGATAGCGATAGCTTTCTGCGTCGTTAGCCACCATCTCACCAATACGCGGCAAGATGTGGAACGAGTAGGCGTCATACGCTTTACTCAGCGGTTCAATAATCGGTTTGGAGAATTCCAGCACCAGCAGACGTCCACCCGGCTTCAGCACGCGGTACATGGAACGCAGCGCTTTCTCTTTTTCGGTGACATTGCGCAGGCCAAAAGAGATGGTGATGCAATCGAAGGTGTTATCCGGGAACGGCAGGGCTTCTGCGTTAGCCTGGACATATTCAACGTTACCGACAACGCCGATGTTGCGCAGCTTTTCGCGCCCCATTTTCAGCATTGAATCGTTGATATCAGCCAGCACTACGCGACCCGTTTCACCGACCATACGGGAGAACTTGGCGGTCAAATCGCCGGTCCCCCCCGCAAGATCCAGAACGGTTTGACCACGGCGAACACCGCTACAGTCGATAGTAAAACGCTTCCACAAGCGATGAATGCCGAATGACATCAGGTCATTCATGACATCGTACTTTGACGCCACAGAATGGAATACGTGGGCCACCATGTCAGCTTTCTGCTCTTTGGCGACAGTCTGGAAGCCAAAGTGCGTTGTTTCTTGTGAATCTTCAACCATCTCAGTGCCTGCTAATCAGTCAAATGTGCGTGAAGTGTATCAGATTGGACGCGTTTGCCCTACGATTCAACCACCCTGGAAGAATCGCTCTGACTGCGTTTCGGACGACGTTTGCGCCACTAAATCATTGTCGCTACTGCGTATATTTTGCTCACTATCCGCACCGCGCAGACGGTATTCCTCATCCTGCGCAACGGCTTGTTCGGCCAATTCCGGATTAATCTCGCGCTTCACCTCCACGCCCAGCGTGCGGAATGCCTCGGCCTGGGAGAGTAAATTGCCGCGTCCGGATGAGAGTTTTTTCATCGCCTGACGGTAGTTATCCTGCGCGCGATCCAGGCTTTGCCCTACGGATGTCATATCGTCGACAAACAGGCGCATTTTGTCATATAGCTTGCTGGCACGATCGGCGATCTGCTGCGCGTTGCGGCTCTGATGTTCGTAACGCCACAGGTTAGCTATGGTACGCAACGCCACCAGCAGCGTAGTTGGACTCACTAGCATAATGTTGTTTTTCAGCGCTTCAGTGATCAGCTCCGGCTGCCTGTCGAGCGCCAGTAAAAACGCCGGCTCGACGGGGAT
Organism: Lelliottia jeotgali; assembly: GCA_002271215.1. Lineage (NCBI taxonomy): Bacteria > Pseudomonadati > Pseudomonadota > Gammaproteobacteria > Enterobacterales > Enterobacteriaceae > Lelliottia > Lelliottia jeotgali. Next base: position 4,361,331 of record CP018628.1, read on the forward strand.
AAACATCAGCACATAGTCCAGCGAACGCAGGCCGGGAAGCTGCTGGTAATCCTTACGGCCCAACAGGCGGATATGGTTTCGCACGGAAGCGATGTGTTCCTGCAGCGCAGATTCGCGGGTGAAGTCGTCTTCGGCATTGAAGTAGCGCTCGTAGGCCACCAGCGTCATTTTGGCATCGATAACCACGTCTTTGCCCTGCGGCAAACGCACAATCACATCGGGCTGCATTCGCGAGCGGGTATCGGTCTCGATGCTGACCTGAGTTTCATATTCGTGGCCATCGCGCAGCCCGGAAGCCTCCAGTACGCGAGTCAGCACGACTTCCCCCCAGTTGCCCTGAGTTTTGTTATCACCTTTTAGCGCGCGCGTCAGATTGACCGCCTCTTGCGCCATTTGCGCGTTTAGCTGTTGAAGATTGCGGATCTCGTGCGCCAGCGTGTGGCGCTCGCGCGCTTCCATGCCAAAGCTGTCCTGTACCTGTTTACGAAATCCGTCGAGCTGTTCACGCAGCGGCGTCAGCAGGCCATTCAGGCTTTGGCGGTTTTGTTCATCGACGCGGCGGTTACTGTGTTCGAAAATACGGTTGGCGAGGTTTTCGAACTGCTCGCTGAGGCGCTGTTCGCTGTTGATCATCTGGCGGATTTTATCCTCCGCATGCAGCTGAGTAGATTCCAGACGGGTAGTGACTTCGCGGAGATCGGCTTCGAGGGAGGTATTGATATCGCGCAGATTGCGCAATTCGTTGTTAAGCAACTCGCATTCATCGCGCCAGTGGTTGCTCTGAGCCAACTGCTGTTTCGTCGCGCTGAGCTCAGCCACCATCTCTTCACGATCGGCCAATTGTTCGGCTTTGTGCTGCGCGTGTTGATAGCCGGAAATCAGCCAGCCAATGGTTAAGCCCGCCAGCGCTATCGCCGCATAAATGATGATTGAGATGTCCACTACGCCCCCTGCGTCAAACCGTTACCGCACAAAATATAATTGTGCTGTATAAACGTCCAGTTTGAAAGGGCTTTCCTGCGAGGCGTTACGCAAAAAGAAAAGGCCGAACGCGTCGGCCTTGAACAGAATGCAGTGCGATTAGATCAGGCGGCGAGCCGCTTCAACCACGATCTTCACCGCGTGGCTTTCTGTCTGCTTCATGGTTTCTGCGTTCGGGATCTCTTGCTGGGTACGGTTGACGATAACGCCCGCCACCATACCGGCACGCAGACCCTGGCTTGCGCACATGGTCAGCAGCGTTGCAGATTCCATTTCGTAGTTCATGACGCCCATCGACTGCCACTCTTCCATGGAGCCTTTGAAACGGCTGACCACGCGACCAGAGAAGGTGTCGTAACGCTCCTGGCCTGGATAGAAGGTGTCAGAAGAGGCGGTCACGCCGATGTGGGTGGTCGCACCGATAGATTTAGCCGCTTCAACCAGCGCCGTCGTACATTCGAAGTCCGCAACCGCCGGGAATTCCATCGGCGCAAAGTGCAGGCTTGCCCCGTCCAGACGTACGGACGCAGTGGTCACCAGCACGTCACCGACGCTGATATGCGGCTGAATTGCACCGGTAGTACCGATACGCAGGAAAGTACGAATGCCCAGCTGCGCCAGCTCTTCCACAGCAATAGAGGTAGACGGGCCGCCGATACCGGTCGAGCACACGATAACCGCTTTGCCATCCAGCTCTGCACGCCAGGTGGTGAATTCACGATGCGCTGCAAGCTTAACCGGCTTATCCATCAGCGCGGCGATCTTTTCCACACGCTCAGGATCGCCAGGGACGATAGCCAGCGTAGCCCCTTGTAAATCGTTTTTAGTGAGGCCGAGATGAAAAACATCAGACTTAGACATAGGTGACTCCTCTGTGGGTCGGTGTGTCAGAAGAAGTAAAACGGTACTTTACAGAAGCACCAGGCTTAATTTCGTGACGCACCTCACCATGAATGAAAATGGTTGCAGTTAATTTCCATAAAATAGTGATTTACATCACATTAACAAGTTTTATCGTTCTTAGCTGCACAAAAGATAGCCCGTTTCGGGCACTGTGAGTTGTTAACTTGAGGTCTATATTTACTTTTGCGCTTACGGGTACGGAGAATACCATGACACAAAAGACCCATTTTGCACCTGCTGCAGCCCCTCTCGCCTCCACTATTGTCTCGACGTCAGAAGAAGCCATAACGGCTGGCGAAACCTCGATCCCGTCGCAGGGTGAGAACATGCCCGCCTACCACGCGCGCCCGAAACAGGCAGACGGTCCATTGCCGATCGTGATTGTGGTTCAGGAAATTTTTGGCGTTCATGAACATATTCGCGATATCTGTCGCCGACTGGCGCTGGAAGGTTATCTGGCCGTCGCACCGGAGCTCTATTTCCGTCAAGGTGACCCGAACGACTACAGCGATATTCCGACCCTTTTCAGCAATCTGGTCAGCAAAGTGCCGGATGCACAGGTCCTGGCCGATCTGGACCACGTGGCGAGCTGGGCGGCGCGTAACGGCGGCGATTCGCATCGTCTGTTGGTGACCGGTTTTTGCTGGGGCGGGCGTATCAGTTGGCTGTATGCCGCGCACAATCCGCAGCTTAAGGCTGCTGTGGCGTGGTATGGCAAACTGGTCGGTGAGAAAACGCTGAATTCGCCGAAACATCCGGTGGATATCGCCACCGATCTTAACGCGCCAGTCCTGGGCCTTTACGGCGGACAGGATACCGGGATCACGCTTGAGAGCGTAGAGACCATGCGTCAGGCGCTGCGTGCCGCCAATGCCAAAGCCGAGATCGTCGTTTATCCCGACGCGGGCCACGCCTTTAATGCTGATTATCGCCCGAGCTATCACCAAGAGTCCGCCAAAGATGGCTGGCAGAGAATGCTGGCGTGGTTCAGGCAGTATGGCGCGAAAAAGAGTTAAGTCGCTCACACATTGACGCAACACCCGCAGCGGTTGTTTGACTTTTCAACAGATTTTGGTCGATATAAAAGCACAGGCGTGTAACTACGATCCGTAGGCAAGACCTGAAGCCCATCTCTCCTTCTCAGGAGGAATGGGCTTCAGGTCTTTTTTTTTGCTCTGGAGACAGGGGCCAGACATGAATCACTTGCAGACAGCACTGGATATCATCGCCCAGGTGGGTGGCGCTGAAAACATCGAACACCTTGAACATTGCTCCACCCGTTTACGGTTAAGTCTGTACGACAACAGCAAAGTGAACGAGACAGAACTGGCGAAAATTGACGGCGTGCTGGGCGTGCGTGTTAACGTGCAGTGCCAGGTGATCATCGGCCATGAGGTGGTTCAGGTTTATGAAGCGGCGCGCTCACTTGTCGGTTCGCCACAGGAAAATGCACCAACTCAGACCGCAAAACCTAACCGTGGTGCGCAGATTGTCGACTTTGTCATTAGCGTGTTTCAGCCACTGGTACCCGCCATCGCGGGCGGTGGGGTACTCAAATCGCTCCTGTTACTGCTCGACGTACTCGGCTGGCTTAGTCGCGACAGTTCCACCTACAAAGTGCTGGATAACATCGGCTCTGCCCCGCTCTATTTCCTCCCGATTCTGGTCGCAATTACCACCGCGACGAAGCTAAAAGTGAACGTACTGGTTGCAGTCTCGGCCGTTGCAGTGATGGTGTTACCGGCGATGACGAAGCAACTCGCTGATGGCGCTGAGTTTATGTCGTTCGATCTGCGCAATGTGGCGTATGCCTCTCAGGTCTTCCCGGCCATTCTTTGCGTGCTGTTTTACGCTCAGACCGAGAAATTGTTTAACCGCTATTCTCCAGGCGCACTGCGTATTTTCCTCTCGCCGATGCTCTCGCTTCTGGTCACCGTACCGGTCACTTTGTTGATTCTCGGGCCGTTAGGATATGAACTTGGTGCCGGGCTGGCCACCGTGATCTTATGGCTGTATAGCAAGCTGGGATTTGTGGCGACGGGTTTGCTCGCAGCCGCGCTGCCCTTTATGGTCGCCGCCGGGATGCATAAACCCATGCTGCCTTATGCAGTGGCATCAATGAGTCAGTTTGGTCGCGAAATGCTCTATTTACCCGCCTCGCTGGCGCATAACATCGCCGAATCTGGGGCATGTCTGGCGATCGCGTTAAAGAGCAAAGATAAAGTCCTGAAATCCACCGCGTTCTCAGCAGGTATTTCAGCGCTATTTGGTATCACCGAACCCGCCTTGTATGGCGTCACGCTCCTGAACAAAAAAGCACTCTACAGCGTGATTGCGGGCAGCCTGGTTGGCGGCGCGTTTATTGGCTGGATGGCCATAGAAGCCTTTGCACTGGTCGGCCCAGGGCTTGCCAGTATTTCCATGTTTGTTTCACCTGATAATCCCATGAACATCGTCTGGGCCTTCGCCGGTGCAGGCTTGTCTTTTGTCATCGCCTTCCTCAGCGCACTGCTCTTATGGCGCGATAACGTCGCGGAGCAGTCCAGCGCACTGACCTTTATCCGCCCCGTAGAAGGTAAAATCATCCCTCTTGAGAACGTCAATGACGACGTTTTCTCACGCAAGATCATGGGAGATGGCATCGCTATCATCCCTTCTCAGGGCGTTCTGCGCGCCCCCGCCCACGGCACAGTGGTGAACGTGTTTGAAAGTGGTCACGCATTGAGTCTGTTGACCGATGCGGGCGTTGAACTGATTTTTCACATCGGCATCGACACCATCAGGCTACAGGGCGAAGGATTCCACCCGCGGGTGAAAGAAGGTCAGCAGGTGAAAGAAGGCGACGTACTGATTGAATTTTCTCTCGACACCATCACCGCCGCCGGGCTGGACCCGGTGGTGGTGATGGTGGTGACAAATGGCGAAAGATTCTCGCTGACACCAGGCAGTAACGACAATAAAGACACTCACCCTCATATCATCATGACGCTTAAGGAGTCCGTGTAATGGATAAATCCCTCCCATTTCCGCAAGGTTTTTTATGGGGCGGCGCGATTGCCGCTAATCAGGCTGAAGGGGCATGGAACGTTGACGGCAAAGGACCGTCAGTCGCTGACGCCATCACCTGGAAGCCCACTCTATCGCTGAAAGACTATGACGCCCACATGGCGCTAACGGATGACAACATTCGCGATGCGTTTGAAGGCCGTAACGATGCGTTGTACCCGAAGCGGCGTGGCATAGATTTTTACCACCACTACAAAGACGATATCGCCCTGTTTGCCGAGATGGGCTTTAAGGTTTTACGCGTATCTATCGCCTGGTCGCGTATTTTCCCGACCGGTGAAGACGCCGCGCCAAATGAAGCTGGCCTGCAGTTTTACGAAGAGATGTTCCGCGAACTGCGCCGCCACAATATTGAGCCGCTCGTGACGCTTTCACATTACGAAATGCCGCTGGCGCTAAGCGAAAAGTATAACGGCTGGGTGAATCGCAACGTAGTTGACGCTTTCGTGCGCTTCAGCAATGTCTGCTTCGATCGCTATAAAGATTTGGTGCGCTACTGGCTCACGTTTAACGAGATCGACAGTATTCATCGCCACCCGTTTACTACCGCCGGGATTCGTGAAGAGAAAAGTGCACCAGGGAAAGCTAAGCAGGATATTTATCAGGGGCTGCACCACCAGTTCGTGGCGTCTGCGCTGGTGACTCGCGACTGCCACGCCAAAATTCCAGGCAGCCAGGTTGGGTGTATGCTCACCAAACTCACCACCTATCCGCACAGCTGTCGCCCGCAAGACGTAGAGGCCACGCTGAAAAAAAATCTCGAAAACTATTTCTATGCCGATGTGCAGGTGTTTGGCGAATATCCACCGCTGATCCTGCGCGATCTCGCCAGCCGCGATATTCAGATTGAGATGCAGGCAGACGATCAACGCATCCTCAAAGAAAATACCGTCGATTTCGTCTCCTTTAGCTATTACATGTCGCTCACTGAATCAACGCAGGCGGACGTCGAGCGCACCGCAGGCAACACTATTCTGGGTGTGAAAAACCCGTATTTGCCGGCATCCGAATGGGGATGGCAGATTGACCCCATTGGGCTCAAAATTTCCCTGCTCGAACTTTACGATCGCTACCAGAAGCCGCTGTTTATTGTCGAGAATGGACTGGGCGCAAAAGATATTGTTGAAGAAGGGAAAATCCACGACAGCTATCGCATCGACTATTTCCGCGCCCACTTCGAGCAAACTTTGGCAGCTATTAACGAAGGGGTAGATGTGATGGGATTCACCACCTGGGGTTGTATCGACATTATCAGCGCGGGTACCTCGCAGATGTCCAAGCGCTACGGCTTTATTTATGTCGACCAGGATGATGAAGGCAACGGTACCTTAAAGCGCCTGAAAAAAGACTCCTTCTGGTGGTACCAGAGAGTGATTGCCAGCAATGGCGCTGACATGAGCTAAACGGCCAGGCCGCAGGAATAACCGTGATTACGATAAAGAAATCGCTCAATAACAGTATGCTGCTGGTTGATAACGACCAGCGGGAAATGATCCTGTTTGGCAAGGGGATTGGTTTCGGAGCCAAACCTGGCACGCACATCGATCTGGCGCAGGTAGAGAAAGTTTTTCTGCCACTCAGTGACCTGAAATCACGCCATTTTTTATCACTGACGGATACCATTCCTGCGGCACTCTTTGAAATTAGCCATGAGATTCTGACCCTCGCTCGTAGCCAGTGCGGTGAAAAACTGAATTCCGTCTTGCTGTTTACTCTCGCCGAGCATCTGCATTTTGCCGTGGAACGCTGCCGCAACGGACAGCTGATTCTGAATAAACTGAGCTGGGAAGTGAAACGCTACTACCCGCAGGAACACAGCGTCGGGATGCAGGCGCGGGCAAAAGTGAATGAGCGCTTTGACGTTGAGCTGCCGGAGGATGAAGCGGTTAACATCGCGTTTCATCTGATTAATGCCAGCAGTCAGGATGATGATAATTCCGCGCATCAGCAGGTCGAACTGGTCAACCGCATCGCTGAAATCGTGCGCTACAAACTGAGCAAAACGATTGATACGGAGTCGGTTAACTACCGGCGTTTTATCACGCATTTGCGCTATTTTGCCGAGCGAGTATTAACCGGAAAAATTGTGGTCAGCGAGACCGAGGATTTTTATCAGGAATTGATGCGCCACCGCCCGGACGCAATGACCGTCGCCTGGGTGATTCGCGATTACGTGCAGGATAAATATCAGCTTACGCTGCCAAAAGACGAGCTGACGTGGTTGAGCATTCACATCAGCCGCCTCATGGAAGGCCATGCTTAGGCCGGGCGGTTGCCCGGCCATTTCACATTACGCCTGACGCAGATTCTGCGCAGCTTTCACCATGTTCGCCAGCGCAGCGCGGGTTTCTGGCCAGCCGCGGGTTTTCAGGCCGCAGTCCGGGTTAACCCACAGACGCTCCGCCGGAATACGCTGGGCGGCTTTTTGCAGCAGAGCTTCGATCCACTCCACGCTTGGCACGTTCGGGGAGTGAATGTCGTACACACCCGGCCCGATTTCGTTCGGGTAGTCGAACTCTTCGAACGACTCCAGCAGCTCCATATCTGAACGTGAGGTTTCGATGGTGATCACGTCAGCATCCAGCGCGGCAATAGAGTCCATGATGTCGTTAAATTCGCAGTAACACATGTGGGTGTGGATCTGCGTGTCGTTCTTTGCCACGGCGGCGTTGATGCGGAACGCTTCCACGCCCCACTCCAGGTACGCCGCCCAGTCGCTGCGACGCAGCGGTAAACCTTCGCGCAGGGCCGGTTCGTCAATCTGGATGATGCCGATGCCGGCTGCTTCCAGATCCGCCACTTCATCACGCAGCGCCAGGGCAATCTGTTTGGCGATGGTTTCGCGGGTCACGTCTTCGCGCGGGAAGGACCAGCACAGAATGGTCACCGGACCGGTCAGCATGCCTTTCACCGGCTTGTCGGTCAGGGACTGGGCATACTTCGCCCACTCGACGGTGATCGCTTCCGGACGGCTGACGTCGCCAATGACAACCGGTGGTTTCACGCAGCGGGAGCCGTAGCTCTGCACCCAGCCGTTCTGGGTGAAGACGAATCCGTCCAGGTGCTCGCCGAAATACTCGACCATGTCATTACGCTCGGCTTCGCCGTGGACCAGCACGTCCAGACCCAGACGTTCCTGCTCAACAATCGCCTGTTTGATATGTTCCGCGATGCCGGTGCGGTAGTTGTTGGCGTCGAGATTACCTTTTTTGAAGTCCAGGCGCAGGCCGCGGATTTCAGTGGTCTGCGGGAATGAGCCGATGGTGGTGGTCGGCCAGGCCGGCAGATTAAAGCGCGCACGCTGGGCTTCAGCACGCACTTCGTAGGCATTTTCACGCTGGCTGTCTTTGGCGGTGATCGCCGCCAGACGTTTTTCCACCGCCGCATTGTGAACGCGAGTCGAGTGGCGACGCGCCTGAATTGGGGCGCTCCATTCGGTAATCGCCGCCGTGTCGCCGCTGTTTAACGCATCGCGCAGCAGGGCCAGTTCTTCACATTTTTGCAGGGCGAAGGCAAACCAGCTTTTCACTTCCGCATCGAGGCGCGTTTCGACGCTCAGGTCGATCGGGCTGTGCAGCAGGGAGCATGAAGAAGCTACCCACAGATCACGTTTGCCGACGATGTCTTTGATCTGCGCGTATTTCTCGGTGAGATCGGCGCGCCAGACGTTACGACCATTCACCAGGCCGGCAGAAAGCAGCCAGTCAGATGGCAGACGTTTGTGAATTTCCGCCACGTCGTCTTTGCCGTGAACAAGGTCCACATGCAGACCCTGCACCGGCAGCGCAGTGATGGTGTCGAGGTTCGGCGTGACGCCTTCAAAATAGGTGGTCAGCAGCAGTTTGACCCGGCCAGCCAGCGCATCGTAAGCCGGTTTGAACGCGTCCAGCCACTCTTGCGGCAGCTCCAGCACCAGCGCCGGTTCGTCGATTTGTACCCACTCGACGCCGCGTTTTGCCAGTTCCGCCAGCACCTGCTGGTACACCGGCAGGATGTCATTCAGCAGGCTCAGGCGGTCAAACTGTTCGCCTTTGACTTTACCCAGCCACAGGTAGGTGACCGGGCCGAGCAGCACAGGTTTGATTTTGTGGCCCAGCGCCAGCGCTTCGTCCACTTCATCCAGAAGCTGGGTCCAGGTCAGTTTGAACTGCTGGCCTTTCACGAACTCCGGCACCATGTAGTGATAGTTAGTGTTGAACCATTTGGTCATTTCCGCTGCTGCAGCGGGCTCACCGGTCGGTGCGCGGCCACGGCCCAGGCGGAACAGGGTGTCGATATCTACCGATCCATCGTTGTTCTGATGACGAGCCGGCACGTTGCCGAGCAGCAGGCTGGTGGTCAGAACATGGTCGTACCAGGCGAAATCGCCCACCGGCAGCAGATCCACGCCCGCCTGTTTTTGTTGATCCCAGTGGCGAGCGCGCAGTTCACGCCCCACCGCCAGCAGTTCTTCACGGGTGGAGTTGCCCGCCCAGTAGCTTTCTTGTGCTTTTTTCAGCTCGCGACGCAGGCCAACGCGAGGGAAACCGAGGGTGTGGTTAATAATTGTCATGTCGCTGCCTCTTATGGAATTTGTTATTTAGCCATCCAGATGTTTACACATCCATAATGTAAAGGTACTGTATGATCCACAAGCGCAAAATGTTCATGGCGAAGTGAAGGACTTTCATGATCGAGATAAAACACCTGAAAACGCTACAAGCGTTGCGGAACTGCGGTTCGCTCGCAGCGGCTGCGGCCACGCTGCATCAAACTCAATCCGCCCTGTCACACCAGTTCAGCGATCTGGAACAGCGCCTTGGTTTTCGCCTGTTCGTGCGTAAGAGTCAGCCGCTGCGCTTTACGCCGCAGGGCGAGATTTTATTGCAGCTGGCTAATCAGGTGCTGCCGCAGATCGCCAGTGCGCTGCAATCCTGCAATGAACCGCAGCAGACGCGCCTTCGCATCGCCATTGAGTGCCACAGCTGTATTCAGTGGCTGACGCCCGCGCTGGAGAATTTCCGCCAGAACTATCCGCAGGTCGAGATGGACTTTAAATCGGGCGTCACCTTTGACCCGCAGCCTTCTCTGCAACAGGGCGAGCTGGATCTGGTGCTGACTTCCGATATTCTGCCGCGCAGCGGCCTGCACTATTCGCCGATGTTTGATTATGAAGTGCGCCTGGTGCTGGCCCCGGATCATCCGCTGGCGCTGAAAGCTCGCGTGACGCCGGAAGATCTGGCGACCGAAACGCTACTGATTTATCCGGTGCAGCGCAGTCGTCTGGATATCTGGCGTCATTTCCTGCAACCAGCGGGCATCAGTCCAAACCTGAAGAGCGTCGATAACACCCTGCTATTGATTCAGATGGTGGCGGCGAAAATGGGGATCGCGGCGCTGCCGCACTGGGTGGTGGAGAGTTTTGAACGCCAGGGTCTGGTAGTGACCAAAACCCTGGGCGAGGGATTGTGGAGCCGACTGTACGCCGCCGTGCGCGATGGCGAGCAGCGTCAGCCGGTGACGGAAGCGTTTATTCGCTCAGCGCGGAATCACGCTTGCGACCATTTGCCGTTTGTTCGGAGCGCGGAGCGACCCAATGGCGATGCACCCATAGCGAAGCCAGGATCACCGTTCCCCCAATAATAAAGCTTGGCCAGTGCGGTTGTTCCTGCCAGATAGCCAGGTTTACCAGCAGCCCGGCGGGCACGTGAACGTTGTTCATGATGCCCAGCGTCCCGGCGTCCACCTGCGTGGCACCGTAGTTCCACATGAAATAACCTAAACCTGACGCGACCACGCCCAGCCAGATAAGCACGCTCCATTGCAGCGTGGTGGTCGGCAGTTTTTGCGGATTGCCGAGCATAAACCACGCCACCACCGCGACGATGAACGCGCCCATGTAGAACCAGGCAAAGGCGTTATGCTGCGGCATCGGGTGGATCTCCATCAGGCGCTTGTAGCCTACCATCCCAATCGCAAAGCTGATATTCGCCAGCTGGACAAACATCAGCCCGGTCCAGAAGTGATCGCTCACTTTGTCGTAGCGAATAATCGCCGCACCCGCCACCGCCAGCAGCGCACTCAGCACATAGCCCCAGCGCAGGCGGCGTTTGCTCAGCAGGTCATAAATCAGGGTGATATAGAGCGGCGTCAGCACCGTAAACAGCAGGAATTCCGAGACCGACAGATAGACATACGCGCGGAAGCTAAACAGATACATGATGCCGAGCTGCATCGCGCCCACCAGCATGTACAGCAGAATGGTTTTGAGGGTTTGCCCGCGCAAGCGCAGGAACGGCAGGAACACCAGTGCAGCCAGCCCAACGCGCATCAGCACGGAGAAGTAACTGTCGACGTGTCCGGCAAGGTATTCACCGATCAGGCTGAACGAGAAGGCCCACAGGATAGTGGTGATAATGAGTAGCGCCACAATGCATGTCTCTCAGAAAGAAGGACTGGCATTGTAGCGAACTCTTCAGTTGACAACTGAGCAATAAATAATCAAATGAAGATTATTCAAGGAACAGCTTGCGCAGATAGTTTGGCACAGCGTTGTCGCCGTTGGTGCCGATCACTTCCAGCTCCGGGTGCATGTCTTTCAGACGCTGGTGCGCATTTTCCATGATGCAGCCTTTTCCGGCCATCGACAGCATTTCCGCGTCGTTCATGCCGTCGCCAAAGGCGATGCAATCTTTCAGCTCGTAGCCCATGCGTTTGGCAACCGCTTCCAGCGCGTGGCCTTTCGACACGCCGCCCGCCATCACTTCCAGACAGGTCAGAGTGGAGAAGCTGACGTTCACGCGATCGCCCCAGCGCGCGTTAATGGCCTGCTCCAGCGGGAGCAGCTCTTCGTGGCTTTCGCAGGTGAAGAACACTTTGCTGATCCCTTCAGGCTCAAGCAAACCTGGCTCATACAGGGTGTAGTTGAACACCGCTTCCTTGAAGAAGCGCATCTCATCCGGGCGATGACGGTTCATAAACCAGTCGTCGTTGCGGTAGACGTTGGTGACGATATTCGGGTTGCTGTGCACCACGCCAAACAGATCGGCGGCGATATCGCGGTCGAGGTTATGGGTGAAGATCAGGTTACCGTCGGTGTCGTGTACGCGCGCACCGTTGGAGGTGATCATGTACGCTTTGATGTCCAGATTATCGCGGATCTGCCCCACATCCACGTGGTGGCGGCCCGTCGCGAAAACGAAGTTCACGCCACGAGCAGTCAGGAGTTTTAAGGTTTCTTTCGCGTAAGGCGACAGGGTGTGATCGGGGGAAAGCAGCGTGCCATCTAAATCAGATGCGACAACCTGGTACATAGGAAAATTTAACCTCAATAGGAAATCAGTTATGCCTGTCGAAAAACTCGACGATGGCGTTGAGCGCGACTGAGCGCATGGTGTCCTTTTCAAAAAGGATCTCATGGTACGCGCCCTTTATAACCAGCGGTTTTTCCCCTTCACAGGGATGCCCGGCGGCGGCGCGCAATTCACAAAAACGGTCGTGCATGCGGTTATCCACCACACGCTCTTCTTCGGCCTGAATCAGTAACGTCGGGGTGGCGTCTTTATTGACACCGGCCAGCGCAGACTCACCTGCGCGGATGCCCTCGCGTACCCAGTGGTACGTCGGCCCACCGACGCGCAGGCGCGGTTCATCGGCGTAAAAGCGCAGGTTGCGGCGATACCGCTGTCGGCTGTGCGTCAGCACGTTCATGGCAAACGGCAGCGCGCGCCAGCGACCGGTGCCTATCGCGTAGCCTTCACGAATGCGCTGATGGCCCTCAGCCCAGTCGAGAATATGGCGCACCATCCAGTCCGGGAAGCGCATCACGATGCCAAACATCGGCGCGGTGAGCGCAATAGCATCGCACTGATGCGGATGACGTTGTAAAAACAGCGTCGCAATCGCCCCGCCCATCGAATGCGCCAGGATATAGCGCTTACGCCACGGACCCGGCTGCACTTCCTGCTCCCAGAACGCGGCGAGATCGTCGACATAATCGCTGAAATTCACCACATGTCCACGGTGCGTGTCCGATAACAACCGCCCGGATCGCCCTTGTCCACGATGGTCGATAATCAAAACATCAAAACCAAGATGGAAAAGGTCGTAGGCCAGTTCAGCGTATTTGACGTAACTTTCGATACGACCGGGACAAACCACGATCACGCGGTCGTTTTTGACATCCCGAAAACGCACAAAGCGCACCGGAACATTATCCACGCCGGTAATTTCGGCTTCTTCGCGCTGACGCCAGAAATCGGTCAGCGGCCCCATGGAGAAAGCAGCAAATGCGTTCTCGCGTGTTTCCCAGTCCTTTTTCTGCTGAAACATCGGGTTTCCACCCCTGTAAGCCAAGGAATATCGTTTTTTCAGGACGCATCGCACAACGACGCGACAATAGCGTATTGTGGCATAAAAATAGACGATTCGGGAGTTTCAAATGACCTTCGAGTGGTGGTTCGCTTACCTGCTGACATCCATCATCCTGAGCCTTTCCCCTGGCTCTGGCGCGATCAATACCATGACCACGTCCATTAACCACGGCTATCGCGGCGCAGTGGCGTCCATTGCCGGATTGCAGACCGGACTGGGGATTCATATCGTGCTGGTCGGGATTGGCCTCGGCACATTGTTCTCGCGTTCGGTGCTAGCCTTTGAAGTGCTGAAATGGGCGGGTGCGGCGTATCTGATTTGGCTGGGCATTCAGCAATGGCGCGCGGCAGGCTCGATTGACCTGAACACCCTTGCCCACACCCAAACGCGTGGCCACCTGTTTAAACGCGCGGTGTTTGTAAATCTGACCAACCCGAAAAGTATCGTGTTTCTCGCCGCACTCTTCCCGCAATTTATCGTTCCGCATCAGCCACAGGTGATGCAGTACGTGGTGCTGGGCGCGACGACCATTATTGTCGATATTATTGTGATGATTGGTTACGCGACGCTAGCGCAGCGGATTGCGGCGTGGATTAAAGGGCCTAAGCAGATGAAGGCGCTGAATAAAGTGTTTGGGTCGTTGTTTATGCTGGTGGGGGCGTTGCTGGCTTCGGCGAGACATGCATAGGTGAGAAAAGCCGGATAAGGTGCACGCACCTTATCCGGCCTACAGCGACTTAACGCGAAATAATCAGATGAATACCGAAGCCTGCGAACAGCGCGCCAGCAAAGCCGTCGATCCATTTCGCCAGACGCTGATAGCCGCGGCGCATGGACGGTAAGGCGAACAGGCTTGCCACAACAGTGAACCAGGCGAAGGTTTCGACGACGATCAGCAGGAAAATCCCCCAGCGCGCACCCGCGCCAACATCATCGCCAACGAACAGGGAAAACACAGAGCCGAAGTAAATAATCGCTTTCGGGTTCGCGAGGTTGGTCAGTAAGCCGCGCACAAAGCTGCGTCCACCGGTTGCCAGCTCCACTTTCGGTTCAGGCGCAGCAACGCCCTCTTCTTTCTTCAGTGCACCGCGCAGCATCTGGTAGCCCATCCAGCACAGATACAGGCCACCGCCGACCATAATGATGTTATGCAGCCAGGCCATTTTCGCGAGGATCAGGTTCAGGCCGAGCAGCGCTACGGCGGCCCAGACCATCACGCCCATAGTGATCCCGAGCACGCCCATCATCGCCTCTTTGCGGGAGCGGCTGACGGCAGTCTGCGAAACGAAGAAAAAGTCAGGGCCAGGGCTCATCAGCGCAACGATGTGCACCAACGCCACAGTGAGGAATAGCATCAACATAATTAACTCGCGGAAGAATAGTTCAGTGAGTCACCATCCTGGCACTTTTTAGCCGGGCTGACTACTCCTCATCGTCACCATCAGCGTGCGAGCGAATCAGCGCCATAAACTCTTTGCCGAAGCGTTCGAGTTTGCGCGTGCCAACACCGTTGACGCTGAGCATTTCACCGGCGCTGAGCGGCATCTGCTCGGCCATTTCAATCAGCGTCGCATCGTTAAACACCACATACGGCGGGATGTTCTCTTCGTCGGCAATCGCCTTACGCAGCTTACGCAGTTTGGCAAACAGCTTGCGGTCGTAGTTGCCGCCGTAGGATTTCTGCGCCACGCGCGGTTTCAGGGCAATCACGCGCGGAACGGCAAGCTGGAGTTCTGACTCGCCGCGCAGCACTGGACGCGCCGCTTCCGTGAGCTGTAGCGCAGAGTGCTGGGCGATATTTTGCGTGGCAAAGCCGAGGTGAATTAGCTGGCGGATAATGCTGACCCAGTGTTCGTGGCTCTGTTCGCGACCAATGCCGTAAACCGGCAGCTTATCGTGGCCCATCTCGCGGATACGCTGGTTATTTGCGCCGCGCAGCACTTCCACGACATAGCCCATACCGAAGCGCTGATTTACGCGGTATATAGTTGAGAGCGCCTTACGCGCGTCCATCAGCCCATCATATTGCTTCGGCGGGTCGAGACAGACATCGCAGTTTCCGCACGGCTCCTGACGCCCCTCACCAAAGTAGTTGAGCAGCACCAGACGACGGCAGGTTTGCGCCTCGGCAAACGCCCCCATCGCATTGAGCTTGTGGCGTTCGATGTCCAGCAGCTGCCCCTGCGGTTTTTCTTCCAGACAGCGGCGCAGCCACGCCATATCCGCCGGATCGTAAAACAGCATCGCTTCAGCAGGCAGACCGTCGCGCCCGGCGCGGCCCGTCTCCTGATAGTAAGATTCGATATTGCGCGGGATGTCGAAATGCACCACAAAGCGCACGTTCGGCTTGTTAATCCCCATCCCGAAGGCGACGGTGGCGACCACGATTTGCAGATCGTCGCGCTGGAATTTCTCCTGCACATCCGCGCGGATGTGGTTTTCAAGACCGGCGTGATAGGCCGCGGCGCTAAAGCCACGGTTTTGCAGTCGCGCGGCGGTGTCTTCCACTTTTGCACGGCTGTTACAGTAAATAATGCCGGATTTGCCGCGCTGCTCCTGCACGTAGCGCAGAAGCTGGTCCGTCGGCTTGAATTTTTCCATCAGCATGTAGCGGATGTTCGGGCGATCGAAGCTGCTAACCTGAATGAACGGATCGTTCAGCCCAAGCAGGCGAACAATGTCCAGACGGGTGGTGTCATCCGCCGTGGCGGTGAGCGCCATAAACGGCAGCGCCGGAAAACGCTGACGCAACTGGCCGAGCGCGGCATATTCCGGGCGGAAATCGTGCCCCCACTGAGAGATGCAGTGCGCTTCATCAACCGCCAGCAGCACCGGATTCCAGTGCGCCAAATGTTCGAGGAAGTTATCCAGCATCAGGCGTTCAGGGGCGATGTACAGCAGGCGAATCTGCCCGGTACGACAACCGGCCATCACTTCCTGCTGCTGTTCGCGGGTTTGCGTGGAATTGATACAGGCGGCGGCAACGCCGTTTGCCAGCAGTTGATCCACCTGGTCTTTCATCAGGGAAATAAGTGGTGAAACCACCACCGTCAGACCGTTCAGAACCAGCGCGGGAACCTGATAGCACAGGGATTTTCCGCCGCCTGTCGGCATGACCACCAGACAATCACGGCCTTCCAGCACAGTTTCAATGATGGTTTCCTGGCCAGGGCGGAACTGCTGATAGCCAAAGGTTTCCTGCAAAACCTGTTTAGCCAGCGATTCCTGATTCATTACTTCCGCCTGCGCCACGTTAACCCCATTTGCCAGATATAAAACATTGAACGAACAAAAACTCAGCCCGAAGGTAGAGCATGATAAACGCCAGGCGGGATAATTTCGACTCAGTTCTTGATTAATTTCGTTATCATTTCATCCGCACTAATTGCATAGCAAATAGTTGCCAGGAGGTTTTTCATTGCCGACTCTTTATCCACATTTATTAAATGGATTTATATGAGTTGGAATCCCAACGCTGCATCAAACTACGCCCGGCAAAATGCCATGTCATCATCACACAGCCTTTGTGCAACCTACGTTCGCCACGCCCTCCATGCGGGCGGCGTCGACATAAGCGGCATTCAAGACGCAAAGGATTATGGCCCTGCGCTTGAGAGAAACGGATTTATTGTGCTGGGTTCCGGACAAACGCTTAAGGCTGGCGATGTCATCGTTATCCAGCCTTACCCTGGCGGAAACAGCTCCGGACATATCGCTATTTATGACGGTAACAATTGGTACTCCGATTTCAGACAGCGGGATATCTGGGCTGGGCCAGGCTATCGAGCCTCAAAACCTCCCCAAAAAATTTACAGGAGAAATTAATGTTAAAAGGACTTTTCGTTGCCTTGCTATCCGTGATGCTCACGAGTTGTGCGACACACTCGGATGACACGGCGGAAAAAACGACGCTGGCGTTTTATCAACAATACTTACAGGCATTTGCGGATTTCGATCCTGCCAATGCTGAGCAATCGCCACTGGCAAATAATTCGCCTCTAATTAAACGCTATGTGGCCTCTGACACCGCATCACGCCTCGCGGAAATTGATGGTATCTATGAACAGGAAATTGTGGGGGCTGACTACTTTACCTACTGTCAGGATTACGCCCCTGAATGGGTGAAAGCGTTGCTCGTGGGTAAAGCATCAATGCAGTTTGGCGGCGCTAAAGTCCCTGTGAGCATCGGCATTGTTGGCGATAAGTATTTGCAACTGATGGTTTATCTGAAGCGCGAGGACAATAAGTGGAAAATCTATCGGGTAAGGAATGTCACGGATAATGTCGAGCAGTATATCTTTGATGATATTGCGATAAAAAATGCGAAAGCCTACGCAAAGGACAATCCAGGACCTCAATAATCAAACGGTAAAACAGGCGCTGAATCATAGGTTTCAGCGCCCATATTTTTGGACTAGAAAAGATCGTTCAGCATCACGCCCACGCCAACGCGTGTTTGATTGAAGTTGTAGTCGATCAGCGACTCGCCGTAACCGCTGTACACCTGCGTATAGATGCGCACATGTTTGGTCATCGGGTAGCTTAAGCCCAGTTCTGCACCGCCGTAGCCAGTGTTCCAGTTGTATTGACCTTTGGCGCTCAGCACTGCGTCGCCAAGCTGATAACCAATTTTCAGCTGATAGTAGCCCATGTATTTGGTGATATCCGGGTTGTCATCCGTATCGCCAATCACGTACCACGGTTTCACTTCCACCATCCAGTTGCCGTTTTGCGCCATCAGACGGGTGTAAAGGCGGTTCCAGCTGCGCGATGTCGGGTCTGAGCGACCGTTGGAGTCATGGTTGTAGCCAAACTCCACGTCACGCAGCGTCCAGCCGGCGAACTCGTCGTCGGTGGCAAAGCCCAGGAACAACTGCGGCTCATAGTTGGTTTCACGGAACGGGGAGGATTCACCGCTATTTGAAAGCTGCCACCAGGATTTCTGCGTGTAAGAACCGCCTAAAACGGAGTTCGGCCCCAGAATGCCGCGCCAGAACGGGAACGCCAGGCTGAGCTGGAATTTCACTTCGTCTTTGCGCGCATTATCGGACCAGTTGTAGGAGCTGATCGCTTCTTTGTTGAGGTCGCTGGTCTGGGTGTAAATCACATAGTTGGTGTCGTACGGGTAGAGCGTGAACGGGTTATCGTGCTCCTGAAGCATGTTGGCGATAATGCTGCCGCGAACGGCGGGCTTATCGTGCACCTCTTTGAGCGTCGCTTCCTGCGCAAATGCTGTGAGGGGCAGCGCAACCGCCGCCAGTAACCAACCCAGATACGTCCGCATCGGTGGTGTTCTCCTGCAAAATAGAAATGATGTGAATAGTTATGTGCGGAACATTCTACCTATTTCTCAATTAACTTCCCCTCCTCGTTTCTGAAAGTGGAAATCCTTATCCTTGAAGCATAAAATCAACATTTTATTAACAACGAAGGATGCGACTGTTCATGTCAGCCACGCTTACCGCTGAAGAAGCTTTGAAACTGGTGGGGGAGATTTTTGTCTACCACATGCCCTTTAACCGCGCACTGGGGCTGGAGCTGGAGCGTTACGAGAAAGGGTTCGCTCAGTTGAGTTTTAACAATCAGCCGATGATGGTCGGAAACTGGGCGCAAAGTATTTTGCACGGCGGGGTGATTGCCTCCGCGCTGGATGTTGCCGCCGGGCTGGTCTGCGTGGGCAGCACGCTGGCGCGACATGACACTATCAACGAAGACGAACTGCGCCAGCGCTTATCAAGAATGGGGACCATTGATTTGCGTGTGGACTATTTACGTCCTGGTCGCGGAAATCGTTTTACCGCCACCAGCAGTCTGCTGCGAGCGGGCAATAAGGTTGCCGTCGCCCGCGTCGAATTGCATAACGAAGAGCAGGTTTACATCGCCAGCGCAACCGCCACTTATATGGTGGGTTGAGACGGTTTAATCGGGTAAAATGAGTTCACTTTCTTGTAACGGATTATCCCGATGGATGCTAAACAGACGCGGCAGGGCGTTTTACTCGCCCTTGCCGCTTATTTTATTTGGGGTATCGCGCCTGCGTACTTCAAGCTGATCTACTTTGTCCCGGCCGACGAAATCCTCACCCACCGCGTGATCTGGTCCTTTTTCTTTATGGTGGCGCTGATGAGCGTGAGCCGCCAGTGGTCAGGCGTGAAAACGCTGCTGCAAACCCCGAAGAAGATTTTCCTGCTGGCGCTGTCGGCGGTGCTGATTGGCGGTAACTGGCTGCTGTTTATCTGGGCGGTGAATAACCACCACATGCTGGAGGCGAGCCTCGGCTACTTCATTAACCCGCTGGTGAATATCGTGCTGGGGATGCTGTTCCTCGGCGAACGCTTCCGCCGGATGCAATGGCTGGCGGTTTTCCTGGCGCTCTGCGGCGTGCTGGTCCAGCTGTGGACCTTCGGCTCGCTGCCGATCATCGCGCTGGGGCTGGCGTTTAGCTTTGCGTTTTATGGCCTGGTACGTAAGAAAATCGCCGTGGAAGCGCAAACCGGGATGCTGTTCGAAACCCTGTGGCTGTTGCCACTGGCCGCAATTTATTTGTTCGGCATCGCCGACAGTAGCACCAGCCATATGGCCAACAACCCGTGGTCGCTGAACCTGATGCTGATCGCGGCAGGCGTAGTCACCACCATTCCGCTGCTGTGCTTTACCGGTGCGGCTACGCGTTTGCGTCTGTCGACGCTGGGTTTCTTCCAGTACATCGGCCCAACGCTGATGTTCCTGCTGGCGGTAATGTTCTACGGCGAAGTGCCGGGAGCGGACAAAATGGTGACCTTCGCGTTCATTTGGGTCGCGCTGGCGGTATTCGTTGCTGATGCGATTTATACCCAGCCTAGAGTGCGGAAAGGGTTGTGATTTTTTTGCCTGATGGCGCTTCGCTTATCAGGCCTACAGATTACGTAGGCCGGATAAGGCGCAGCCGCCATCCGGCATAAAGCTCAAAGCCAGTTACGACGCTTAAAGTACAGATACGGCGCCAGCCCGGCGAGGATCATAAAGATAATCGCGCCTGGGTAGCCGAAGCTCCAGCGCAGTTCCGGCATAAACTCGAAGTTCATCCCGTAGCTCGACGCCACCAGCGTCGGCGGCAGGAACACCACCGAAACGACCGAGAAGATCTTGATGATGCGGTTCTGCTCGATATTGATAAAGCCCATCGCCGCCTGCATCAGGAAGTTCACCTTCTGGAACAGGGATTCGTTGTGCGGCAGAAGGGATTCGATATCGCGCAGGATCTCACGCGCCTGCTCCAGCTGACCACCCGGCAAACGCGCTTTACGCACCAGGAAGTTCAACGCGCGCTGGGTATCCATCAGACACAAACGCACTTTCCAGCCGATATCTTCCTGCTCCGCCAACGTCGACAGCGCTTCGTCGTACTCATCGCCCTGATGGCCTTCCATGATCACGCGGCTCAGCTTTTCCAGATCGCTGTAGATGTTTTCGATTTCGTCCGCCAGCTGTTCAATTTTGGTTTCGAACAGGTCGAGCAGCAGTTCGTAAGCGTTGCCGTCAACCATTGCCTGGCTGCGGGCGCGCATACGGTAGAGACGAAACGCAGGCAGTTCACGTTCACGCAGGGTGAACAAACGACCATCGCGAATGGTAAATGCAACGGTGGAGTTACCGGCGTGGTCTTCCGCATCTTCATAGAAGAAGAAGGAGTGGATATGCAAGCCGTCTTCGTCTTCAAAGAAACGCGCGGAGGCCTCGATGTCTTCCAGTTCCGGGCGGGTCGCCAGGCTTTGCCCGAGCTCTGACTGTACGCGAAGGCGTTCATCGTCGTCCGGCTCGACCAGATCCACCCATACGGCATCAATGAGGGGCTGTGACTCTTCAGCTTCAAGCCGAATCAGTCGGTTTTTTTCCAGTTGAAATGCGCTCAACATGACCGGGACTCCCAATGCAAAAAATATCGGACAGTTCGGTGGGCACACAGAAACAATATGGGTTTCAGACCATTAAAAGCCTGACTCAGCGCGACGGGAATTAAGCGGGTCGCTGACAACCACTAAGGCCATCAGCAAAGAGGAGATAGCCTTAGGAGTTGTTCCTGGATGACAGGGAATTGAGCCAGTATTTACTGGGTGTGTCCAAGGCGAATGTCCTCTTAGCGTAATCGTGCGCGCATGTTACGCCAGCATTTACTGTGGCGTCAACACGCAACGGGACGCTGAAGGGCAATAAATAGCCTTACGCTTATAAGGCTAGCAGATTATTACAAAATAATGATATTTTTCTGAATGTTACACTGTTTCCAGCTTGGCGTAGGCCGCCACCAGCCATTTGATCCCTTGCCCCTGGAACGCAACCTGCAAGCGACTGTGCTCGCCGCTGCCTTCCAGATTCACGATGGTACCTTCACCAAATTTGGAATGGCGTACGCGTTGGCCCAGCTTGTAGCCGGTATCGTTTTCCGAGATCGGCGTGCCCATCCGCTGATGGTTTACCGGGCGACTGATACTGGCGCGCAAGCGCACCTCTTCCACGCACTCTTCCGGCAGTTCGCCGATAAAGCGCGACGGACGATGATAGACCTCTTTGCCGTACAAACGGCGGGTTTCCGCGTAGGTCAGCGTCAGTTTTTGCATCGCACGGGTGACACCCACGTAGGCCAGACGACGTTCTTCTTCAAGACGCCCGCCTTCATCCAGCGACATCTGGCTTGGGAACATCCCCTCTTCCATCCCGACGATAAACACCTGCGGGAACTCAAGCCCTTTTGCCGAGTGCAGCGTCATCAGTTGAACCGCATCTTGCCAGGTATCCGCCTGCCCTTCGCCCGCTTCCAGCGCCGCGTGGGAGAGGAATGCCTGCAATGGCATCAAATCTTCGTCTTCTTCGTTGTAGCTGAACTGGCGCGTGGCCGTCACCAGTTCCTCTAAGTTCTCAATTCGCGTCTGTCCTTTCTCGCCTTTTTCCTGCTCGTACATCATGCGCAGGCCGGAATCTTTCACGACCCGGTCAGTTTGCACGTGCAGCGGCATGTCGGCAGTTTCTTGTGCCAGGGCGTCGATCAGTTCCATAAAGCGCTGTAACGCACTTGCGGCGCGTCCTGCCAGCGCTTTTTCCTGCAACAGCTCACGGCACGCCTGCCACAGGGTGAGCTGACGGTCGCGGGAAGTCTGACGCACCACGTCCAGAGTACGGTCGCCGATGCCGCGCGTCGGGGTATTCACTACGCGCTCAAAAGCCGCATCATCGTTGCGGTTGGCAATCAGACGCAGGTACGAGAGCGCATCTTTAATTTCCTGGCGTTCGAAGAAGCGCATCCCACCGTAAATACGATACGGCATACCGACCTGCAAAAGTGCTTCTTCCAGCACGCGCGACTGGGCGTTGCTGCGATAGAGAATGGCGCACTGTTCCAGCGCTCCGCCGTTCTCCTGCCAGGTTTTAATTCGGTTGACGACAAAACGCGCTTCGTCCAGTTCGTTGAACGCGCAGTAAATCGAAATCGGTTCGCCGTCGACGCCGTCGGTCCACAGTTTTTTGCCCAGACGCCCGTTGTTGTTTTCAATCAGGGCGTTGGCGGCACTCAGGATGTTGCTGGTTGAACGGTAGTTCTGCTCCAGACGGATGGTTTCTGCGCCGGGGAAATCCTTCAGGAAACGCTGAATGTTTTCCACCTGCGCACCGCGCCAGCCGTAAATCGACTGGTCGTCATCGCCGACGATCATCACCTTGCCGGTGTCGCCCGCGAGCATACGGATCCACGCATACTGAATGTTGTTGGTATCCTGGAATTCGTCCACCAGGATATTGGTGAAGCGTTCACGGTAGTGCTGAAGAATGTGCGGTTTATTGAGCCACAGCTCGTGGGCACGCAGCAGCAGTTCGGCAAAATCCACCAGCCCGGCGCGATCGCAGGCTTCCTGATAGGCCTGATACACTTTCTGCCAGGTTTGCTCGACCGGATTACCGAAGCTCTGAATGTGGTGCGGGCGCAGCCCTTCGTCTTTCTGGCCGTTGATGTACCACATCGCCTGACGCGGCGGCCACTGCTTCTCGTCGAGATTCATCGCCTTGATCAGGCGCTTGAGCAGACGCAGCTGGTCTTCGCTGTCGAGGATCTGGAAATCCTGCGGCAGATTCGCGTCCATGTGGTGCGCACGCAGCAGGCGGTGCGCCAGCCCGTGGAAAGTGCCCACCCACATGCCGCCCTGACTGGAGCCCATCAGCTGCGCGATACGGTGGCGCATTTCCGCCGCCGCTTTGTTGGTGAAGGTCACCGCCATGATGGAATACGGCGAGCAGTTTTCGACGCACTGTAGCCACGCAATACGATGCACCAGAACACGCGTCTTACCACTGCCCGCCCCTGCCAGCACCAGCATATTGGTCCGCGTCGCGGCAACCGCGTCACGCTGTTTGTCATTAAGGCTGTCGAGAAGGTAAGAAACGTCCATTGGCACCAAAACCTGGTTATTTATACAATACTGCTGGTGATTATATCAGCGTGGTGAGGGATGCCAACCGCGAAATTTCGACGTGCGGCAACAGGCGGCTGTCGGCGGTCTGCATCAGGTCAGCGTTTTCTGGTTTGATCCAGCAGGCCTGCATGCCGCAGCGGATCGCGCCCGCCACGTCGGTGGTCAGATCATCGCCCACGTGCAAAATCTCGCCCAGCGGCAGGCTGAGTTTTTCCGACGCCAGATGATACATATCGTTAAACGGCTTTGCGCGCCCGTGCGGGCCTGCGCGCAGGACGAACTCGAAATAGTTACCGAGGCCAAACAGCTCTGGCTGCGCATTGCCGTTGGTGATCGCCACCAGCGGCCATTTTTCGGCCAGCGCCGTCAACGTGTCGTGTGTTTCCTGCGGCACGTCGATACGGCTACGCCATTTGGCAAAATTCGCCATCGAGGCTTCCGCGCCCAGCGCGGCCTCTCGTGCGTTCAGCCCGGCATTCAGCATCGCCTGTTCAACGGCACGACGACGCCATTCTGTCACATCGTGGTAAATGTCCGGCTCGGTTTCGCGCAGCGCCTGGCGCAGGCGCTGGAAGTCTTTGTTTTGCAGCGTTTTCAAAGAGGGATGGTAGTTTTGCACAAACGCCAGCGCTTCCTGCTCGGTACGCAGGATCACCTCGCGGTTATCATAAAGGGTGTCATCAAGGTCAAACGTCAGGGCAGAGATCTGACCCAGTGGGCGGTAAAAACGCATTATTTCCCCCGTTTTGCGCGTGGATGCGCCGAGTCATACACCGAAGCAAGGTGTTGAAAATCAAGATGGGTATAGATTTGAGTGGTCGATAAATTGGCGTGGCCTAACAACTCCTGCACGCCGCGCAGATCGCCGCTGGATTCGAGCATATGGGTCGCAAAAGAGTGGCGTAATTTATGCGGGTGAACGTGGCTGTTTAGCCCCTGCTTGATGCCCCATTCAGCAAAACGCTTCTGCACATTTCGCGCGGAGATGCGTTTTCCGAGTTTAGAAAGAAACAGCGCGTTCTCTTCTGCGCCAAACAGCCCGCGTAAATCCAGCCAGTGCTCAATCCACGCTACGGCGTTGCGACCAATCGGTAAACGGCGCTCTTTGCTGCCCTTCCCCATCACCCACACTTCACCGGTGTCTAAATCAAGATGTTTCAGATCCAAACCCACCAGTTCTGAAAGACGTAATCCCGCGCCGTACATCACCTCCAGCATCGCGCGATCGCGCACCGCCAGCGGATCGTTAAGATCGATATCCAGCAAACGATTCACATCATCGACGTCGATATTTTTCGGCAGATGACGCGGAGCTTTCGGTGTGGCGATACCTTTCGCCGGATTGGCTTTGAGATCGCCCTGGCTCACCAGCCAGTCGAAGAAACTGCGTAGCGCGGAGAGGCGTAGCGCGAGGCTCGCCGGGCCCAGGCCTTTACGCCGACTTCGCACCACAAACCCGCGCACAGTGGCAGCGTCACACTGTTGCCAGTTCTTCAGGCCGATCTCGTCGGCGATTTGCATGATGGCATCAAGCTGACGCTGATAGTTAAGCAGCGTTATCGGGCTAAGCTGTCGTTCTACGCCCAGATAGCGCAGGAAACGCGCTACCAGAGGAGCAAGTAGGGAATCCGTCATACGC
The DNA here is from genome assembly GCA_002271215.1 of Lelliottia jeotgali. Classification (NCBI taxonomy): domain Bacteria; kingdom Pseudomonadati; phylum Pseudomonadota; class Gammaproteobacteria; order Enterobacterales; family Enterobacteriaceae; genus Lelliottia; species Lelliottia jeotgali. Next base: position 4,386,711 of record CP018628.1, read on the forward strand.
GTTCAATCCAGCGCTCCAGCAGCTCAGGGAGCATCAGGGCGATTTCCTGAAGCAGATGCGTGCCTTGTCCTTGCTCGTAGTGGTGTGCGTCGCGGCTGGTGAAGAGCATCACACCCAGATCGCCGTCGCGCCCCATCAGGGACATGGCGACCGAACCGATGGCTTTGGCCTCCGGCAGCACCACCAGCAGCTCAGGTCCGTTTAGCGGCCCGAGATAGTGAAGTTCATGCCCAAGACGCTGAATGCGCAGCGGTTCGAACGCCTGGCGGTTCAACGCTAAATGAGTGAAGCCGGAAGGTGCGCCGATACGCCAGCGATCGGGAAACAGGCGAAGGGTTGCGCCTGCCAGACCGAGCTCGCGCGCCCAGCGATGAAAGCGGCTGAGAAACTCATCCAGACTGTGCGCCGACGCCAGCCGCGCCTGCAAATTCAGCAGACGATAAAACAGGCTTTCGTTGTTACTGGCCTGTTCCATCAGCAGGGTCATGTTCTCTTCCAGCTGATCGATGTGCTTGCGCGAGCGCGCCATATGCCATTCGACCAGCGAGACGGTGTCGCGCACTGGATGCGGCACGCGCATCTGTTCGACGACGCGTGCATTGCGGATAAAAAACTCAGGATTGCGCAGCAGATAATCAACAACAGCCCGGTCGTCCAGTTCCATTATTGTTTCCTGCAGTTCTTCCCCTGGTTGTTTCATAGATGGATAAACCCGTCGTAGACATGTGCCGCCGGGCCAGTCATATACAGTGGATGACCCGGACCTTTCCAGGCGATATCGAGACGACCGCCCGGTAATTCCACGCGAACCTCTTCCGCCAGTAACCCTTGCGAGATACCGACAGCCACAGCCGCGCATGCGCCGCTGCCACAGGCTCGTGTTTCGCCCGCGCCGCGCTCATACACGCGCAGACGGATGTGTTCGCGTTTTACTACCTGCATAAAACCGATATTAGCGCGTTCCGGGAAGCGTTCGTGGCTTTCCATAATCGGGCCGAGGGTTTCGACTGCGGCGATATCAACATCATCAACCTGAATCACGCAATGGGGATTACCCATTGAGACGACGCCGCACAATACTGTCTGCTCGGCCGCCCGCATAATATAGGTCTTTTCCGCTTTGATCGCCCGAAACGGGACCGCAGAAGGCTCGAAGTTAGGCTCGCCCATATTCACGCGCACCAGCTCGTCGTCGGTGACGCTTAATACCATACGCCCATTAGCGGTGCTGACGCGGATATCGCGCTTGTTGGTTAGCCCTTTCAAGCGCACAAAACGCGCAAAGCAGCGCGCGCCGTTGCCGCACTGGGACACTTCACTACCGTCGGCGTTAAAGATGCGGTAATGAAAATCGAGATCCGGATCGTACGGCGGTTCGACCACCAGCAGCTGATCAAACCCCACTCCCAAATGCCTGTCCGCCAGGCGACGAATCAGCTCAGGGGAAAAAAAGACATTCTGCGTTACCGCGTCGACGACCATAAAATCGTTGCCAAGGCCATGCATTTTAGAGAACTGCATCATTTACTCCATTGCGCGGTTACACAACTGATTGTCAGAAGTTGACCTGGCTTGGGCCACCGTTATCGCCGCGATCGTTGCTCACCGGCGTCGATGATTCAATCTGACTTTGCACAGGTTTGGTTGGCGGCGGAGCGGTTTTATCTGCTGGCGGGAAGTACAGCGGCCCTTTCAGACCACAGCCAGTCAGACTAAACAGAGTGATAAGAACGGCAAGCGTTCGAAAAACGTTTTTCATTATAGGTTGCCCGTAAGTTCATACTTTCTGTTTCTATCATCGCAGGAGAAGACACAAAAGCAAGAGTTTGCCGCTTTCCTGCAACGGGAATTATTTAGCGTTATACTGCCGCCATCACGAAAAACAGGAACAAAACCATGAATGACAGTGAATTCCATCGCCTGGCCGATACCCTGTGGCAGACCATTGAAGAGCGTCTGGACGACTGGGATGGCGACAGCGATATCGATTGCGAGATCAACGGCGGCGTACTGACGCTCAGCTTTGAAAACGGCAGTAAGATTATTATTAACCGCCAGGAGCCGCTGCACCAAGTGTGGCTGGCGACAAAACAGGGCGGCTACCATTTCAGCCTGAAAGGCGACGAGTGGATTTGCGACCGTAGCGGCGAAGCATTCTGGGATTTACTGGAACAGGCGGCGACGCAGCAGGCGGGCGAGGCAGTCAGCTTCCGAGGTTAACTACAAAACCTTCTCTTTTGAGAAGGTTTTTAGTGTTTGCTCCCTCTCCCGTGGGAGAGGGTTGGGGTGAGGGCATCAGACCGCACCCAGAACCGTAGGTCAATTAAGCAAAGCGGCCAGAAACGTAGGCCGGATAAGCGAAGCGCATCCGGCTCAGCGGCTCAGCGGTTCAGCGGTTCAGCGGTTCAGCGGTTCAGCGGTTCAGCGGTTCAGGAGAAATACTGCTGTAACAGCGGCTGATTGGCATCCTGATTCATCGGCACCGGAGCAATCGTCTGGGTGCGGAACGGAATCACCTGCGCACGGCCATCAACTTTCACAATCTGATAGAACTGCGGCAAGTTGAAGTTGATGAAGCTTGAGCCGTAGGTAAAGCGATCGTGTGAAGACGAATAGAAGCGGCTGACGTCGCGCACCAGCTCTTCTTTACTGCCTTCGCAGTGGTGATATACCTCGGCGCGGTTGGTCTCATCCAGAATATAAATATTAAATCCGGATTCATCCCCCGCTTCTTCGAAGAAGAACTGAATAATCCCTTCGCTGGCAAACCCATCCACTACCTGCGGCAATTTGACGTGATTGGTTTCCACCTGTACGGACAGGCCATGCAGCTTGTTGTGGGAAATCGCACCGTAGAACTCGATCGCATTTTCCAGCTTCTGCACCGAAACGTTCAGACGTTCAAAGAACAGGCCCCAGGTCTGACCGGAGACACGGAGCGCTTTGAAGCGCCCGGTTTCCTGACGTGTACTGGAAAGGCGCAGTTCGATGCATTCGGACACCAGCTGCTGCACGCGAGTGCGAATCAGACCGCGCAGATGTTGGCTGTAGCAGAACACTTCCACGCTATCCGGCGGCGCGGCGTCCTGGTGCATTTTGCCAAGAATGGTTTTCAGCGCTTCGATCATCGCCTGCTCGCCGTTGAAATGCAGGGTACGCACTTCGTTCCACGAGTTGCGATACAGCAGGTCAACGCTGCCTACCAGGCAGTTTTGCTGCTCGCCAAAGCTAAAGACATCCAGCTTGCGGAAATCAAAATGGACCACCTGATTGCGGAAGGCCGCCGTCGGGTCATATTCGAGGTTGACGATAATCGCCAGATGGCGAATTTCACACGGGCTGTAGAGCGCTTTTGGCGTCGGCGCGGGCAGACGCAGCGGGAAGTGGTGCGAAACATCGGCGACCATTTCCTGCAGTTTGGCGAGATCGACGACGTCGTTACCTTTGATAAACAAGCGGGTACGCGACGTCAGCAGGCCGTTGAACCAGGCCCAGGCCACCAGCTTATTCAGATAGCGGTTATATTCCAGCGGCTGATGGCTGATGATTGAATCCATGCTTGGTGCACGGTTGTAGAGATACCAGCCGGTGCGGTTCGCGCGGCCTGGCGGGACATAGATAAAGGTCAGGTTCGGTTCTGACAGGTCCGGCGAAATCTGCGGGTTTACCAGCGTGACTTTGCCTGGCAGCGCTTCGAACGCGGCGTACAGCTTACGGGTCAAGACACCGATATCCTGCGGGCTGGCGGAAACGCTGAGGTTGTTGCGGCGGGCAAAGCGAATCAGGTTACGATAGCTCTGCATCATCGCATCAAGCAGTTCGTTGTGCGCTTCACGCACCTGGTCGATTTTCCAGTTGGCGCGGTTGTCGAGCATGGACAAACGTTCTTCGTCCCATCCCCACTCTTTGACTAACTGACTGACCACTTCACGACGCCAGCCAACGCATGCGCGTTCGCGGCTGAGTTTTTCACACACTTTGAGATAGAAACATCGACGCACCAGGTCGAGACGCGTGGTGTCATCAATGGCTTTCAGATATTCGGTGACGCGTTCGAGCATCATGCAATAGGCATCAAGGCCGAAGGAGACGATCTCCCCATCGTGCAGACGCTGTTTGATATCTTTTGCCAGCAGGCGTGGCGTGGGGTATTCCCAGGAATAGGCTTCGAGCAGCAGGGTTTTCAGCACTGCTTTATACGGGGAATCAATACTTTTGTAGAGCTGCCACAGGCTCGCGCCAAAATATTCTTCGGCGGACAGGGAGCTTAAACCGCCCAAATCCAGCCATTCGTTTGGCGTCAGCACGCCCTGAGAATAGAGCGACATGACGTAATCGTCGTAATGCTCTTCTTCTTCGCACGGCACCATATTCCACAGAATACGCTTCCCGGCGAGACGCACGGCGCTACGGTAAAATTCATCGAGCAGCAAAATGTGCTGCGTGGAACCGCAGTCTTCACCGCCCAGGCTACCGCTTTCGTTATGACGGAAACGGTTTTCATCAATCAGGAAGAAGCTCACTTCCACGCCGAGCGACGCCGCCCAGCTTTCCAGCAGGCTGCATTTACGCTGCAACAGCTGACGCTCGTCATTATCGAGCCAGGATTGATGGCAGACCCAGATATCCAGATCAGAGGAACAGCTTTGCCCTACTGAGGAGGTACTTCCCATGGTGTAAACGCCGGTAATCGGCAGTTCACCTTTCGGAGAGACCTGTGGCGGCATACCACGGTAGAGTTCCAACTCGCTCAGATAGTGCTGTTGGGTTTCATCGGGCGTGAAAATGCAAATGCCCTGCGGAACGTTACCTTCGAGGTAACCCGGCATCAACGGATGGTGATAATGCAGTAATGTTGGCAGCAGACTGTAAACCTGTTGAAAAGCAGGTCCCATGGCAGCAAGCGCACGATCCACGCGCAATTGATTTATGGCATCCAGTCTCTGTTTCAGAGTCTCAATATAGAGGTACAAGACATATCGCCTGATGTTGCCGGACGTAGCAATCATTCTGAACAGCGAAAGATTACGAGCCCGCAGTATTTCAAAAAAGAACCGTTACCCTTTTTCATCGTTATCTTTTTAGTAGTAGCGACGAAAAAATGGTCTAAAACGTGATCAATTTAACACCTTGCCGATTGACCGTAAAGAAAGATGCGCTACATACAAGTGTAGCACCGTTCTGTACGTGTAAATTCCTTAATACGGCTGCGGGTGAACTGCGCACCGCCTTGTCCCTCACCCCTTCATCGACCGTAAAACTGACATCCCAGAGTCAACAATGTTAGGATGGTCAACGGACGATAATGACGGTAACAAGCATGTTAGACAATGTTTTGAGAATTGCCACACGCCAAAGCCCCCTTGCGCTATGGCAGGCACAATATGTTAAGCAGCGCCTCGAAGCCTGCCATTCGGGTTTGCGTGTCGAACTGGTTCCTATGGTGACGCGCGGCGATGTGATCCTTGATACACCGCTGGCAAAAGTGGGCGGAAAAGGCCTGTTTGTCAAAGAGCTGGAAGTTGCACTGCTTGAGAACCGCGCCGATATCGCCGTCCATTCCATGAAAGATGTTCCGGTCGAATTCCCTGAAGGGTTGGGCCTGGTGACGATTTGCGAGCGCGAAGATCCGCGCGACGCGTTCGTCTCAAACCACTACGCCTCCCTTGATGATTTACCTCTCGGGAGCGTGGTTGGCACGTCAAGTTTACGCCGCCAGTGTCAGTTGGCTGAACGCCGCCCGGATCTGGTGATTCGCTCCTTGCGTGGCAACGTCGGTACACGTCTCGGCAAACTGGATAACGGCGATTACGATGCCATCATTCTGGCCGTTGCAGGCCTGAAGCGTCTGGGGCTGGAATCTCGCGTGCGTGTCGCCCTTCCGCCAGAGCTTTCACTTCCGGCCGTAGGTCAGGGCGCGGTGGGTATCGAGTGTCGTCTTGATGATGACCGCACCCGCAGCCTGCTCGCACCGCTCAACCACGACGAGACCGCGATTCGTGTTCAGGCAGAGCGCGCGATGAATACCCGCCTGGAAGGCGGCTGTCAGGTGCCGATTGGCAGCTATGCTGAATTAACTGACGGCGAACTGTGGCTGCGTGCGTTGGTTGGCGCGCCGGACGGTTCGCAGATGGTACGCGGTGAACGTCGCGGCCAGGCAACAGACGCCGAAGCGCTCGGCATTTCTCTGGCCGAAGAGCTACTTGATAACGGTGCCCGCGAAATTCTGGCAGACGTTTATAACGGAGAAGCACCAGCATGAGTATTCTCGTCACCCGCCCTTCTCCCGCAGGGGAGCAACTTGTGAGCCGTCTGCGCGCACTGGGGCAGGTGGCATGGAGTTTTCCGCTGATTGAATTCTCCCCCGGTCGGCAGCTCTCTGCGCTCGCCGACCATCTTCATGCTCTGGATGCGGGCGATTTAGTTTTCGCCTTATCGCAACATGCCGTGGAATTTGCGCACGCTCAATTACGACAAGAGAAGCAAAGCTGGCCGACTTCGCCACGTTATTTCGCGATTGGGCGCACCACTGCGCTGGCCCTGCACGCGGTCAGCGGAATTGATGTTCGCTATCCGTTAGATCGGGAAATCAGCGAAATCTTGCTACAATTACCTGAATTACAAACTGTTGCGGGAAAACGCGCCCTCATCCTTCGCGGGAACGGGGGTCGCGAATTACTGGGCGAGACGCTCAGTGAGCGCGGGGCTGACGTGACGTTTTGCGAGTGCTACCAGCGCTGTGCAAAATTTTATGACGGTGCGCAGGAAGCGATGCGCTGGCATACGCGCGGCGTGGATACGCTGGTTGTCACTAGCGGCGAAATGCTCCAGCAGCTCTGGTCGCTGATCCCACAATGGTATCGTGAAAACTGGTTACTCCGCTGTCGACTGCTGGTCGTCAGCGAGCGTCTGGCGAACCTCGCCCTGGAACTGGGCTGGCAAGATATTCGGATCGCTGATAACGCCGACAACGATGCGCTGCTGCGCGCATTACAATAACTCTCATAATGGGAAGCCATAATGACGGAACAAGAAAAATCCTCCGCCGTGGTTGAAGAGACCAAGGAGACTGTGGCCACCCCGCCGCAGCCAGAGAAGACTGAACAGATTGTTGAGAAAAAAAACGGCAGCAATAAAACCAGCCTCGCGCTGAGCGCGATCGCTATCGCCATTGCGCTGGCGGCCGGTGTCGGCTTGTACGGTCTGGTGAAAAAACAGGCCACCAACCAGACGATGACCAGCGATGCGCTGGTGAATCAGATTACGGCCCTGCAAAAAGCGCAGGAGACGCAGAAAACCGAGCTGGAAGGCGTCATCAAGCAGCAGTCGACGCAGCTGGCCGAGGCCAATTCCCGTCAGGAAGAGCTGACCAAACAGCTCGCCGAAGTGCAGCAAAAAGTGGCGACCATTTCCGGTACCGATGCCAAAACCTGGCTGCTGTCTCAGGCCGATTTTCTGGTCAAACTGGCCGGGCGTAAGCTGTGGAGCGATCAGGATGTCACCACCGCTGCCGCGCTGCTGAAAAGCGCCGACGCCAGCCTGGCAGACATGAACGACCCAAGCCTGATCGTCGCCCGTCGCGCCATTACTGAAGATATCGCCAGCCTCGGCGCGGTGTCACAAGTTGATTACGATGGCATTATCCTCAAGGTTAATCAGCTGTCTAACTCGATTGATAACCTGCGTCTGGCAGATAACAACGACGACGACTCCCCGATGGATTCCGACGGCACGGAACTTTCAAGTTCCCTGAGCGAATGGCGTATCAACCTGCAAAAAAGCTGGCAGAACTTTATGGACAGCTTTATCACCGTGCGCCGCCGCGATGAAACTGCCGTACCGCTGTTAGCGCCAAATCAGGACGTCTATCTGCGCGAGAACATCCGCTCCCGTCTGCTGGTCGCAGCGCAGGCCGTTCCGCGTCATCAGGAAGAGACCTACAAACAGGCGCTGGATAATGTTTCGACGTGGGTTCGTGCTTACTACGACACCAGCGATGCCACTACCACCGCGTTCCTGGACGACATCGACAAACTCAGTCAGCAGAACATCACCATGAATGTCCCGGACAAACTGGAAAGCCAGCCGATTCTGGAAAAACTGATGCAAACGCGCGTGCGCAACCTGCTGGCACAGCCAGGCGTTGCCGCACAGCCGGACGCGCCAGCCCCTGCGCCTGCCCCTGAAAGCGCAGCTCAAGGAGAGTAATCATGTTAAAAGTCTTATTACTCTTCTTATTGCTGATCGCCGGGATCGTTCTTGGGCCGCTGATTGCGGGTCATCAGGGATATGTCCTGATCCAGACCGATAACTACAACATCGAAACCAGCGTTACGGGTCTGGTGATCATCTTGATCCTGACCGTGGTGGTGCTGTTTGCGATCGAATGGATCCTGCGTCGTATTTTCAGAACCGGCGCTCATACTCGCGGCTGGTTCGTCGGGCGCAAACGCCGCCGCGCACGTAAACAAACCGAACAGGCACTGCTCAAACTGGCCGAAGGCGACTATCAGCAGGTTGAAAAGCTGATGTCAAAAAACGCCGATCACGCCGAACAGCCAGTGGTGAACTATCTGTTGGCCGCCGAAGCTGCGCAACAGCGCGGGGACGAAGCGCGTGCAAACCAGCATCTTGAGCGCGCGTCGGAACTGGCGACCAACGATCAGATCCCGGTTGAAATCACCCGCGTGCGTATTCAACTGGCGCGTAACGAAAATCACGCCGCGCGTCATGGCGTTGACCGTCTGCTGGAAGTCACCCCTCGCCATCCGGAAGTGCTGCGTCTTGCCGAGCAGGCTTATATCCGTACCGGCGCCTGGGGTTCGTTACTGGACATCATTCCTTCGATGGCGAAAGCGGACGTTGGCGATGACGAACATCGCGATGCGCTGCAGCGTCAGGCGTGGATTGGTCTGATGGATCAGGCGCGTGCCGATCTGGGCAGCGATGGCCTGAAAACTTGGTGGAAAAACCAGAGTCGCAAAACGCGTCAGCAGGTTCCTTTGCAGGTGGCGATGGCCGAGCATCTCATCGAATGTGACGATCATGACACGGCGCAGGAGATTATTCTCGATGGCCTGAAACGTCAGTATGACGACCGTCTGGTGATGGTGATCCCGCGCCTTAGGACCAACAATCCTGAGCAGATGGAAAAGATGCTGCGCCAGCAGATCAAAACCGTGGGCGATCGCCCGCTGCTGTGGAGCACGCTGGGTCAGTCTCTGATGAAGCACGGCGAATGGCAGGAGGCGAGCCTCGCCTTCCGTGCAGCGTTGAAACAGCGCCCGGACGCATTTGACTACGCCTGGCTGGCTGACACGCTCGATAAGCAGCACAAGCCGGAAGAGGCCGCCGCCATGCGCCGTGACGGCCTGCTGTTAACCCTGCAGAATAACGGTCAGTAAGTTCAAGCATCGCGCATCAGGAGGCCCACGGGCCTCCTTTTTTATGGCCGCTATCCTGAGAATCACCCAAAAAAAACGCCTGCTATAAAAGCAGGCGTTAAACAGGTCTGTTTGACAACATATTGGTGCTTCACTCAACGTTATGTCCATGGTGTCTGATGAGGCCGAAGCGACATCTGTCGGTGGACGATAAGCACCTTAAATGGCTCTGCGTCATTCCTGAGTTTATGAGGCCCTAAGGCGAACATAAGAGGTGGAATGAGCATCTACACGGATATTATTGCACGTTACGTGCCAGGGTTACAGAAAGAAGTTTTACATTTCGCAACATGATAAGAAAAAAGGAATTTTTCTTTTGATGGGGTCTGCGGGGCCGCAGAAAAAGCGTCAAAACTGGCGCAAGTGTCTCCTGAGAGCGACACAAATATCAGAAAAGTGAAATAGTGTTATAAAACAGATGATTAGCTGTCTCTTAATCGCGACAAAGGTGGATAGCGTTGTCGGGAAATGACAACAGAGGCAGAAACGACAGAAAACAAAAAACCCCGCCGAAGCGGGGTTCAAAATTGGTCGGCGAGAGAGGATTCGAACCTCCGACCCACTGGTCCCAAACCAGTTGCGCTACCAAGCTGCGCTACTCGCCGATGTACTGCTTTTTTGAATTTTTAGTTCAATTCTGTAAGTCGTGGTGCGAGGGGGGGGACTTGAACCCCCACGTCCGTTAAGACACTAACACCTGAAGCTAGCGCGTCTACCAATTCCGCCACCGTCGCAATGTCACAACTTATCAAATAATGGGGTGGCTAATGGGATTCGAACCCACGACAACTGGAATCACAATCCAGGGCTCTACCAACTGAGCTATAGCCACCACTACTTATTCTTTCACGCGGTATGTACTACTACCACCGCAGCTCGAACGCCAGACTACTTAATTGGCGCGCCCGACAGGATTCGAACCTGAGACCTCTGCCTCCGGAGGGCAGCGCTCTATCCAGCTGAGCTACGGGCGCTTAGCGCCGTTGCGGGGCTGGATATTACGGAGGTCTCGGTCTGCTGTCTAGTGCTTTTTTAAAATAAATGCGCGTTTGATTACGCTTTGCGCACTTTGTCGCTTATTACTCCACTTTCTGGGTTTCAGCGTGGCGGCTGAGGCCAAAAAGCTTGTAGCCAATCGAGACGGCGGCCATAAAGATAATCCCGACAAACAGCGACATGCGGGTATCTTCATTGAAGTACATGCCAATTAATACGCAAATCAGGAACCCCATCGTCGCGTAGTTCGCCCACGGGAACAAAATGGAGCGGAACGGGTGGCTGGCAATCGCCTGTTTGTGCGCCTGACGGAAGCGCAGCTGGCTTATCAAAATCACAAACCACGGCACCATGCCCGGCAGGACGCTGGCACTGTAGACGTAGACGAATACACGCTGCGGATTCGGGATAATGTAGTTCAGGCACGAGCCAATCAGCAGAATGGCAATGGAGACCGTCACGCCCGCCACAGGTACACCAGCGCGGGAGACTTTGCCCATCGCCGCCGGAAGCTGACGGTTTTTCGCCAGCGCGTAAAGCATACGGCCACAGCTATACATGCCGCTGTTACAGCCCGACAGCGCTGCGGTCAGGACGACGAAGTTGATAATCCCTGCTGCTGCGGTGATCCCAATCTTGGCGAAGGTCAGCACGAACGGGCTGCCAGTGGTGCCAATTTGGTTCCACGGGAAGATAGTGACGATAACGAAAATCGCACCCACGTAGAAAATCAGAATACGCCACAGGACTTTACCCACCGCACTACGCAGCGTGACCTGTGGGTTTTTCGCTTCACCGGCAGTGATACCGATAAGCTCCACGCCCTGATAGGACGCCACCACGATACAGAGCGCCGTCAGGAAGCCCTTCCAGCCGCCGGCAAAGAAGCCGCCGTGCTCGGTCAGGTTGCCAAAGCCAATCGACTGTCCACCGTTGCCGAAGCCAAAGAAGATCACGCCCAGACCGACCACAATCATCACGATAATGGTGGTGACTTTGATCATCGCGAACCAGAACTCAATTTCACCGTACAAACGCACGGCGGCCAGGTTTGCGAGCGCCACCAGCCCCACGGCGATCAGTGCGGGTATCCATTGCACCATGTCCGGGAACCAAAACTGGACGTAGACTCCTATCGCGGTGATCTCCGATATCCCCACCGCCATCCACATAAACCAGTAAGACCAGGCCGTGAGATAGCCAAAGAACGGGCTCATGTATTTGTGCGCGTAAACGGCGAATGAACCGGCGACCGGCTCAAGGAACAGCATTTCGCCCATCGAGCGCATGATGAAGAAGACGAACAATCCGGCGACGATATACGCCAGCAGTACGGACGGACCTGCCCATTTAAGCGTGCTTGCGGAGCCCATAAACAGGCCAACGCCGATAGTGCCGCCTAGCGCTATCAATTCAATGTGACGAGCTTCCAGCCCACGCTGAAGCTCAGGTTTTTTCTCTGCCATAAATCCTCGGTTGTATTTGCTGTTGCCCGGCTTTTGCCGGTTATTATTTTTGGGGTACTGAAATACGGGGAGGAATGGTTTCTTAAATCCTGCCAAATGGCAAACGAAGCATTAAAAAAATGAACGTATTGCACAGAAATGCAGCAGTTTTGCAGGCGAGTTGCAGCGCGAATAGCATATCGCGCTACATTTTGATTACATTTTGCCGGTGTAATGCCAGGCCAGATAGCGCAGCAGTTTGATCTGTCGTTTGATGCGGCTTGGCTGAGAAAGGAGGCGATACAACCACTCCAGCCCCAAGTTCTGCCATACCTTTGGCGCACGTTTCACATGGCCGGTAAAGACATCATATGTACCGCCAACGCCCATAAATAGCGCATTCGGGCAAACCAGACGGCAATCGCGCATCAGGATTTCCTGGCGCGGTGAGCCCATCGCCACGGTCACGATTTTCGCCCCACTGTCGCGAATGCGTTCAAACAGAGCCTGACGTTCTTCGGGTTTGAAATACCCGTCCTGGCTGCCCACGATGTTAACATTCCACTGCGCACGCAGCTTCTGCTCCGTCTGCGCCAGCACATCGGGTTTGCCGCCAATCAGGAACACCGGCGTGCCGTCCTGCCCCGCCCGCGCCATCAGCTCTTCCCACAGATCAGCCCCCGCGACGCGCGAAACCTGCGCCTGCGGGAACTTCTTGCGGATCGAACGGACCACGCTGATACCGTCGGCGTATTTAAACTCGGCGGCTTCAATCAGGCTTTTCACTTCGGCGTTATCTTCAACGGCCAGCATTTTTTCGGCGTTAATCGCCACCAGCGTACCGGATTTGATCTGCCCGTCAGCGCAGAGATAATCCAGCGCGTGCTGCATATCACGCCAGCCAATGAGTTTCAGTCCGCGCAGGGAGTACACTGGCGCAGAGGTATTATCAGTCATGATTATCCTTACTCAGACTTGGGAAAGCGTACGGGTAGTCCGCGCCAGTCGGCGGTGAACCAGGCCCGCGCTGTCAAACAGCCAATACAACAGTTTCGCCAGCAACAGGCAGATGCCAAATATCACCATGAAAAACACCACGCGCGAGACAAACGAGTCCAGCCCTTCACGCGCCAGCACGATCATATTGAAAATGGCACCAAAACAGAAACTGTGCAAAATCGCGGCTTTATAGCGGTTGGTCTCTTCGTTTCCGCGCACATACAGCCAATCGAACCATTTGATGATAAGCCCTACAGCCACGGCGCCAGGCAGGATAAACCATACGCCGCCCATCACCACCAGCGAGCCAATCAGCGTCGGGGAGATTGCCAGCCCGGAGTGGTTATTCAGCACTTCCCAGGTGAAGTAGTTCGCCGTGTTCAACACCACGCCTGGCCGGTCTGGCCACAGCCAGGTCGGAATAAAGACGTAGAAATCTCGAACGATAGGGGCCAGACCCTGGAAGTCGATTTTGTCGTAGTTTTGCAGCAGCAGCGCCAGGTTTTCCCACGGCGAGAAGGTGTCGCGAGTGAGGTACAGGAAGGTATAAAACGCCTCGTCACCACTCACGTCCATGCCGTAGCGCTTGAGCGCCAGCCAGAACATGCCGACGATGCCAAACACCCCCGCTGCCACCAGCATCCACAGCGAAATCCAGCCGCGGATAATGCCGATAAACAGGAAGATCGCGAAGGCAATGATGATATTCGCACGTGTCCCGCCGACAATCATGTAGGTCAGCAGACCGAACGCCACCGTGCTCACCAGGAAGAACAACCACGCCTTGCTGTCCTGGCGCAGGAAATAGACCACCAGCATCGCCGGGATGAAGAAATAGAAGAAACGCTTAAGTGCCACGCCCGACACTTCGGCAGAAAATATCTGGCTGTACGAATGCAGCTTGAACAGCAAAAAGCCGTTATGCATGAAGAAAATACCGACGCTGACCAGGGCGATAATCATCAGCATCACCCAGGTCAGGTGCGTTTCCACCCTGTTCATGGTGAACAGCGGGCGACGCGGCGTGTGATTCACCGGACGTAAACGGGTTTTATAGGTCACATAGTAAACCGCGTAAAAACAGGTAGCAGACAGCAGCGCCTGCATCAGTATTTCCGGCGGTGCGACGCTGACGTCAAAGCGGAACACCAGAATGCTGGTCAACGGGAAGCCGAAGAAGAAGGTCAGCAGGAACAGCAGCGAAAAGAAGACGTTGAAGTTAAAGCGCACGCGACGGAACTCAAACCAGGTGAGCGTGGCGATAAACAGCGATGCCAAAAGCCAAATCACTAACAAGCCGCTAAATTGCAACTGGCTCATGTTTTGTCTCCTGCAGCAATCCGCAGCGCCTGATGCCACGGCGTGAGGAAGTTTGGGCTGAAAAAGTCGATGGCATTCTTATCCACCAACGCCAGCTGACGCTGTGCTTCACGTACCACGTTTTCATTCAAATCATCCGTGGTGAACAACACCGGAATATGCTGCTCCGCCATATCCTGCCAGAACGGATTTTCGCGGTTCAGCACACACGGCACCCCGGCCTGAATCAACAGACACAATGTGCCAATCCCCTGCTGACGCGCAAAAATGAAGTATCCAAGATCGCATTTTCGCAGCAGCGCCAGATAATCATCAAACTCCAGCTTGTCGCTAAGAATTTGCAGATTGTCCGGGCGAAACAGCGCCAGACCGCTCTGTCGCACCTCTGAAATGTACGCGTCATTATTTGCAGGATAGCCCATCGGCACGATCACGTTCACCGTATCACCAAACTGCTGATGGACGGCTTTCAGCGCCGCGATGTGTTCGTTACTGCGATCGCCTGAGTTACCCACCAGAATGGTCAGCTTGCCTTCGCGCTGGGCATCGTTCGCCATATTGTTCAGCGACGGGTCCATGCGGGTTGGGAAATAGAGTAACTCACCGCGCACGTCTGGATGTTGCTTCGCAAAATAATTCAGATCGCCACGGGTCGCAAATACGCAGCCGACGCGTCCCTGAGCCATCCGGCGCAGAGGATAGAACAGGCGGAATTTCCAGCCGCGCGACACTTCATACAGATCCGCGCCCCAGATATGCCAGTTAAACTGCGAAGGCTTGATGCCGCCCTTCAGCAGCGCCAGCCACAGCCCGGTATTAAACTGGCCGTGGAAGAAGAAACGCTGCTCGCGGTTGGCTTTGGCCTTCGCGATCACCGCGTTTGCCAGCGCAGATTTATCCGGCCAAAAGCTAATTGACAGTGCAGGACAGGCGGCACTCAGCCCATTATCCTGGCCCGCGACCATAAACTCGCGCGCGTCGGCGCTGCCGGCCGCCAGCGAGTCATTAAAAAACTGTAATACCGTGCGGTTGTGATGCGGGATATCCGAACCCAACACGTGAATCAGTGCAGTCATGCGCGTCTACGCCAAAGTAAAAATACGCCGCAACAGGCAGCAAAATAGACAATATAGGTGGCCATATAGGCCTGAGCCGCGCCCAGCGCGCCGTGCGTCGGGATCAGCCAGTGAGAGAAGCCCGTAAGCAGTGTGAACTGGCTGATCTCCGCCAGGATATAGAGTCGCAGGGAGGCTTTGGCAATCACCAGATAGCCGAAAACGTAAGCACCCACTTTCAGTACATCACCCACCAGCTGCCAGGCGAACAAATCGCGCATTGCGGTAAATTTCGCAGAGAACAGCAGCCAGATAGCGACGTCACGCAGCAGCCAGACGGTTAAACTCGCGGCGGCCACGGCGGGCAGCACGAAGCGCAGGGAGCGGCCAATTTCGCGGGTGATGTCTTGACGAGAGGTCAGGCGCGACAGCGTCGGCAGCAGGTAGACGCTAAACGAGGCGGTGATGAACTGGAGATAAGCGTCAGAAATACTGCTCACTCCCTGCCATATTCCCACTTCGTCCCAGCTGTAATGCGCCGCCAGCAGGTTTCGCATCATTACATAGGCCACGGGAAGCGTGACGGAGGTAATCAGCGCCATCAGGGTGAATTTCCCCAACTGCCCGGCCAGCATTTTGTCCCACTGCGGCTTGAGGTAGCTCAGCGGAATGGTGCGCCTGCGCATCAGCATGAAGGCGGCAGGAATGACCACCAGCGCCGGAACCATCGCCAGGCCAAGCAGCGCACCTTCGTAGCCGCCGAGACGATAGCAGACGTAATAGGCAATGACGCCGATTAGGCTTCCCAGAATCAGCGCCAGCGCATTCCCGGCGGCGTCGCGGAAGCCTTTCATCAGCGCTAACAGCAGGTTAGCCCAGGCGATCCCCATCTGCACCAGCGCGACGAGTCGCACCAACCCCTGATAATGGGTATTGCCGAAAAGCCCCTGACTGATAGGTGCCGCAGCCAGCAAAAAGACGAATGCCAGTAGCGTTGAAAATCCGAGCACCATCGCAGAAGAGGTGCCGACCACTCTGCGCAGCGCCGCCGCATCGTCGTGATGCTGCGCCACGTATTTGGTGACACCGTTGAAGATCCCGGCCCCGGCAAGGACGCCGAGCACGGTCACAAGCTGGCGGAAGTTACCTGCCTGCCCGACCCCGGACGGGCCAAAGGAGACCGCCAGCAGTTTAACCACCAGCAGCCCTGCGCCAATCTTGACGAGTGTGGACGCGGCGGTCCACACCGATGCTTTCGCCAGAGACATATCAGCGGAAGTAGCTCAGAAGGGTATTAATCACCGTGCGCTGATTGACCGGCGCGAGGTTATAGAACAGCGGCAGACGAAGCAAACGCTCACTTTCTTTGGTGGTGTAGCGATCTTCACCGACGAACTGACCGAAGGCTTCACCCGCCGGGCTGGAGTGCAGCGGGATGTAATGGAACACCGCCATGATCTCCGCCTCTTTCAGGTAGGCGATCAGGTTGCTGCGGTCATCGTTGTCGCGCAGTTTGATGTAAAACATGTGCGCGTTGTGAACGCAGTCCGCCGGGATGGTCGGCAGCTCGATGCGCCCTTTCTGCGCCAGCGGCGCGAGGGCATCGTAATAGGTTTGCCACAGGGACAGACGCTGCTGATTGATGCGCTCGGCGGCTTCAAGCTGCGCCCAGAGATAGGCGGCCTGCAAATCAGCCATCAGATAGCTGGACCCGATATCGCGCCAGGTGTATTTATCGACCTGCCCGCGGAAGAACTGGCTGCGGTTGGTGCCTTTCTCGCGGATCACTTCGGCACGTTCCACCAGCGCACGGTCGTTGATCAGCGTCGCGCCACCTTCCCCGCCCGCGGTGTAGTTTTTGGTTTCGTGGAAGCTAAAGCAGCCGATGTGGCCGATCGTGCCTAGCGCGCGGCCTTTGTAGGTGGACATCACGCCCTGCGCGGCATCTTCCACCACGAACAGGTTATGCTTTTTGGCGATGGCCATGATGGTGTCCATCTCACACGCCACACCCGCGTAGTGAACCGGCACAATCGCTCGCGTGTTGTCGGTGATCGCTGCTTCAATCAGGGTTTCGTCGATGTTCATCGTATCCGGGCGAACATCAACAAAGATAATTTTCGCGCCACGCAGAACGAAGGCATTCGCCGTTGAGACGAAGGTGTAGCTCGGCATGATCACTTCATCACCCGGCTTGATGTCCAGCAGCAGCGCGGCCATCTCCAGCGAGGCGGTGCAGGACGGCGTAAGCAACACTTTGGCGCTGTGAAAACGCTGCTCCATCCACTGCTGACAGCGACGGGTAAAACCACCATCACCGCAAAGCTTGCCGCTGCTCATGGCAGATTGCATGTAATCAAGTTCGGTGCCCACAACGGGAGGCGCGTTAAATGGAATCATTTTGTCACCTGTATAGCCAGTAAGCAGTCGCATCAATGGTGCCACCGCTAGCAATGTAACGTTTAAGCGCGGCGGTGTTACCCAGTTGGGTCGCCACCCGCAAAGTTGATAGCTGACGCTGCTCGGCCCAATGAAGCGCCGCCTGCATCAGTTTGTCGCCCATTCCGCGTCCGGCGAGCAGGCCGATACGCGCTTCGTCCTCACTCAGCTGGCGCAGAGAGACAAATGCCTCAATCTCGCCGCTGTTGGCGCGAAAAACCAGGCACTCATGATCGAAGGTGCCTTTGACAGCATTTTCAATCCACTGGGCGTAAAACCGACCGCTATCATCGGGCGCATACCAGGGTGCACGAAAGCGGCTCTGCGCAAAAGCCAGCGCAGCCATCTGGCGCAGCGCGGGGATGTCGTGTTCCGTTGCCCGCTCAGCGTCTGTCCGGAGGTGGTGCGCAACGGCGAGGGTAAGATCGACTTCGCCTTCAACCAGCTGAAAACCCAGTTTTTGCAGGGCATCCAGCCAGTCAGCACGTCCCGAGGGGATTTTAGCCTGCACGCGCTGCCACGGCGTGAAATCCGCCGTCGTCAGTGCCGGAGCATCGTCGCGAAAGCGCACCACCGCCGAAGGGAGGGCAAAAAATTGGCTCTCCCAGGTAAGCGGTTCCAGTACGCCTCGCAGCTCAGTCAACGCCACACCCCTTTGGTATCAACAACATACTTCTGCTGCACCGCGTCACCGCTGATGTCTTTGAACTCTTTGTGGTCCACCAGCAGCACCAGCACGTCGGCGGATTTCAGGGCGTCATCCAAAGAAGCGAGCTGACAATGCCCAGCCAGTTTCTTCGGCAGGGTATGAATATTTGGTTCAACGACAAGGGTTTCGCCGGTGTGCCAGGTGGCGATCATCTCGGCGATACCCATTGCTGGGCTTTCGCGCAGATCGTCGATGTTCGGTTTAAACGCCAGACCAAAGCAGGCAATTTTGACTTCGCTGGCGCGCTTGCCGCTCTCGGTCAGGCAATCTGCCACGGTCGCTTTCACCTGATTCATGACCCAATGCGGCTTGCCGTCGTTTACTTCGCGGGCCGTGCGGATCAGGCGCGCCTGATCGGGGTTTTGCGCTACGATAAACCACGGGTCTACGGCGATGCAGTGGCCGCCAACGCCTGGGCCAGGCTGGAGAATATTGACGCGCGGATGGCGGTTCGCCAGGCGAATCAGTTCCCAGACGTTAATCCCCTGGTCGGCGCAAATCAGTGACAGTTCGTTAGCAAAAGCGATGTTCACATCGCGGAAACTGTTTTCGGTCAGTTTACACATCTCCGCCGTGCGCGAGTTAGTGACCACACACTCGCCTTCAAGGAAGATGTTGTAGAGTTCGCTGGCGCGTGCAGAACAGACGGGGGTCATCCCGCCAATCACACGGTCGTTTTTAATCAGCTCTACCATCACCTGACCCGGCAGCACGCGTTCTGGACAGTAGGCGATATTGATATCTGCCTGTTCGCCGGCCTGCTGCGGGAAGGTTAAATCTGGACGGGCTTCAGCCAGCCACTGCGCCATCTGCTCGGTCGCACCAACCGGAGAGGTGGATTCCAGAATCACCAGAGCGCCTTTCTTCAGCACCGGAGCAATGGATTTGGCGGCGGCTTCGACATACACCATGTCAGGCTCGTGCTCGCCTTTAAATGGCGTCGGCACGGCAATCAGATACGCATCGGCTTCGACGGGCGTGGTGCTGGCCTTCAGAAAACCGCCTTCGACGGCGGTTTTGACCACTTTATCGAGATCTGGCTCCACGATATGAATTTCACCCCGGTTAATGGTCTCAACCGCGTGCTGGTTGATATCCACCCCGATAACCTGCTTTTGACGTGAAGCAAAGGCGGCCGCAGTCGGCAGTCCAATGTAGCCAAGACCAATGACAGAGATGGTAGAAAAACTCATAGCGTTACCCGATTATGTTTAAGTGCATGCAAAATTCGGCTACAGGCCTGCCCGTCACCATAAGGATTATGGGCGTGACTCATGGCCAGATACTCTTTTTCATCGTGCAGCAGGCGTGTGACTTCTGCCACGAGACGTTTGGTTTCGGTTCCGACCAGACGCACCGTTCCGGCCTTAATCGCCTCAGGGCGTTCCGTCGTTTCACGCATCACCAGCACGGGTTTACCCAGTGAGGGGGCCTCTTCCTGAATACCGCCAGAATCCGTCAGGATCAGCCAGGCGTGGTTCATCAGCCAGACGAACGGCAGGTAATCCTGCGGTTCAATCAGGATCACGTTTTCAATGTGGCCCAGTATGCGATTGACCGGCTCGCTGACATTCGGATTAAGGTGGACCGGATAAACAATCTGTACATCAGGATTTTGCGCGGCAATTTCCGCCAGCGCATGGCAGATTTGCTCAAAACCACGGCCAAAGCTCTCGCGGCGGTGGCCCGTCACCAGAATCATCTTTTTGCCCGTGCTGAGGAAGGGGTAACGTTCCGCCAGCTCTTCGCGCAGCGTGTCGCTGGCCATCACGCGATCGCGCACCCATATCAGCGCGTCAATCACCGTATTGCCGGTGACGAAAATTTTGTCGTCGCGAATGTTTTCGCGCAACAGGTTCTGGCGGGAGTTTTCGGTTGGCGCAAAATGGTACATCGCCAGATGCCCGGTGAGTGTCCGGTTGGCTTCTTCAGGCCAGGGAGAATAAAGATCGCCAGTACGCAAACCCGCTTCGACGTGCCCAACCGGAATACGTTGGTAGAATGCGGCCAGACTGGTGGCAATGGTGGTCGTGGTATCGCCGTGAACCAGAACGACGTCTGGTTTAAAAGATTCCAGAATAGGTTTTAGCCCTTCCAGAATGCGGCAGGTAATTTCGGTCAATCCCTGTCCCGGTTTCATAATATTAAGATCGTAATCCGGAACAATGGAAAAGAGATTTAAAACCTGATCAAGCATCTCCCGATGCTGCGCGGTCACGCAAACTTTCGCCTCAAACCAGGGGTCATTTGCCAGCGCATGGACCAGCGGCGCCATCTTAATGGCCTCCGGCCTTGTGCCAAATACGGTAAGTACTTTCACATCGATTCTCTTCGATTAAGTGATGAAGGCCGGAGCCTTCATCTTAGAAGGCGTTCTTAATTTGTGCGACGACGCGTTAACGCCACGCCTGCGCCAATTAGTGCGCCCACAATCCCCCACATAATCATCAGGAATGCACGACGCGGACTATCGCGTTTTACAGGTTCTTCAGGCGTTCGCAAATAACGATAGGTCTGAAAACGCGGGTCCAGTGTTGGACCAACATTCAGGGTATTAAGCATGGCGCGGTTTTGGTCATAGTCGAGATCAAAATCAGGGCCCACTGCCTGCAGGTTTTCGAGACGCGCCTGCAGCATCGGACGGCCCAGCAGGAACATTTCTGAGTCCGGCAGCTCATCGGCCGGTACGTCCGTTTCACTGCGTGAAATATTGCGCTGCTCGGCGATTTTCAGGGCTTGTTCAATGTTGTGGACGCGGCGGGAGAAAATCGCTTTGGCCACCTCTTCCTGACGTTTGACCTGCGCCTTCATTTGAATAGTACGCGCTGCCCATGCACCTTTCAGCTCATCATTCAGATGGCTCGCGGCGCGCTGGCTGGCGAAAGCAACATACTGGCGAAGCAGATTGTTGGCGTCCGGTGCAGTTTCAGCAATCAGCTTGACGTTATCATTAAGATTGCGCAGCACATCGCCGGGTGTGAACTGGATATTGTTGATCAGATCGTCGAGCAGAGCGGCGTCGACCTTGCTATTTCCAACCATACGCTGCTTGTAGTAATCCGTCTGAGACCAAAAGTCACGGCGCGTATCCCAGGAAGCCAGCTGCATGATGAACTCTTTGTAAGACTCATCCATCACCGAAGGTTGATCCGAAGAAGCCAGGTTGGCCTTAATATCGAGATTGCGCAGGAATTGCTGCTGTGAATAAAAACCACCCAGCATATTCACCGTTGGTCGATCGGTAATCGCTGTCGCACTCCACTCTTGTTTCGCAAAAAAGGTATACGCCAGCGCTAACAGCGCGAACCCCAGTGCGACGCCTGCAATCCAAAGCTTGCCCGCCCATAAAACACGAAACAAACCACGAATATCCAGTTCATTCTCAGTTACCACTGATTTCGCTCCCGCCAACGGTTGAGTCATCACAATCCCGGTTTTACTTAGTTAATGTTGGATTTTTACCACTGCTTCTACGCATCCGGCGTTTAATACGTTTGATGAAGCGCGCGACTTTCCATGCGCGTTTAATGCAATAGCCGTACATGAAGAATGCTAGCAAGAATAATACCAACATGACCCATTCAGGAATGAAATGTGCATATTCCGCTGCTACACCAATACCCGCCAACAGCGCAGCGGCGAGGGTAATCAGTACGAATGCCTGACGTGACGTAAAGCCAGCGCGCATGATCAGATGATGAATGTGCTGACGGTCAGGAGAGAAAGGACTCATGCCTTTGCGCAGACGACGGTACATGATCGCCACCATATCCATCAGCGGAATGGCAATAATCCACAGCGCGGTCACGGGGCTAATAGGATGTGTTTTACCCTGAGTCGTTTCCAGCAGCACCCAGATAACCGTGAAACCAATCAGCGTACTGCCCGCATCGCCCATGAAGACTTTATAGCGGCGTCCCAGCACCCCGAGGTTCAGGAGAATATAAGGCAGGATCGCGGCAATCATCGCGAAACACCACATGGACAGGCTGTACTGCCCGTCGAACCACAAAATGATACCGATTGCGGCAAATGATACCGACGAGAGGCCGCCCAGCAGGCCATCAATACCATCAACCATATTGAAAGCATTAATTGCGGCCCAAACGGCAAACAGCGTCAGGAAGAATCCGAATGGACCGAGAACCATCTCCCAGGTGCCAAAAATATAGCCCAGGCTGCTCAGATACAGCTTACCGACCACCATCATAATGATGCCAATCGCGGCCTGAACCGAAGCGCGGAATTTTACACTGATATCAAATCGGTCATCGAGAGCGCCCACCAGCACCAATACCCCAGCACAGGCCAGGTAAAGCGCAGCGTG
Organism: Lelliottia jeotgali; assembly: GCA_002271215.1. Lineage (NCBI taxonomy): Bacteria > Pseudomonadati > Pseudomonadota > Gammaproteobacteria > Enterobacterales > Enterobacteriaceae > Lelliottia > Lelliottia jeotgali. The sequence goes on from CP018628.1 coordinate 4,409,444, forward strand.
CGGGATATAATAATCTGCAATGCCAAAGGTGAAGCAAATACCCGCGTAAACAGAGATCCCCCCGACCAACGGGATCAAGCCTTGATGTCGTTTACGATAATTGGGTTTATCCACTAACCCGATTCTTTTTGCCACTTTGCGCGCAATGAACAAAAAACAGGTTGTGAATAAAAAAATACTGATTAGCTCAGTAACCGCAGTGAGTAGATTCACAATGCATGCTCTCAACAAAAGTTAGTCCTGGAAGTATAACTACGAAGCCCTGGCTCCCGAAGGAATAAAGCTGGCCTCTCACAACTCCCTTTGTATGTTTTTCAATCAATTAATTTTTGACGTTAGAAACAATCTAATTGTCGCACTGGTCGGTCAAAAATGGGAGTCTGCGGTTATAGCCTATAGCCCAAAAAAAGAAAACGCCACGTAAAAACGTGGCGTCGGCTGGGTTTATTTATATTACGAGCGTTTCATCATGTCGAAGAAATCGTCGTTTGTCTTAGTCATTGCCAGCTTATTGATGAGGAATTCCATTGCGTCGATTTCGCCCATTGGGTGAATGATCTTGCGCAGAATCCACATTTTCTGCAGCTCTTCCTGAGTGGTGAGCAGCTCTTCTTTACGCGTACCAGAACGGTTGTAGTCAATCGCCGGGAAGACACGCTTCTCTGCGATTTTACGAGAGAGGTGCAGTTCCATGTTGCCTGTACCTTTAAACTCTTCGTAAATAACTTCATCCATTTTGGAGCCGGTATCAATCAGCGCTGTCGCGATGATGGTCAGGCTTCCGCCCTCTTCCACGTTACGCGCAGCACCGAAGAAACGCTTCGGACGATGCAGGGCGTTGGCATCCACACCACCGGTCAGTACTTTACCGGAAGCCGGGACAACGGTGTTGTACGCACGCGCCAGACGAGTGATGGAGTCGAGCAGGATGATAACGTCTTTCTTGTGTTCAACCAGACGCTTCGCTTTCTCGATAACCATTTCAGCAACCTGAACGTGGCGTGATGCGGGTTCATCAAAGGTAGAAGCAACCACTTCACCTTTAACCAGACGCTGCATCTCGGTCACTTCTTCTGGACGCTCATCGATCAGCAGAACCATCAGTACGCAGTCTGGGTGGTTGTAAGCAATGCTCTGTGCGATGTTCTGCAGCAGCATTGTTTTACCCGCTTTCGGCGGTGCCACGATCAGACCACGCTGGCCACGACCAATTGGAGAAGCCAGATCCAGAACGCGAGCGGTGAGGTCTTCGGTAGAACCGTTACCACGCTCCATGCGCAGACGCGAGTTAGCGTGCAGCGGCGTTAAGTTTTCGAACAGGATCTTGTTGCGCGCATTTTCAGGTTTGTCGTAGTTAACTTCGTTAACTTTCAACAGCGCGAAGTAGCGTTCACCCTCTTTCGGAGGACGAATCTTACCTGAAATGGTATCACCTGTACGGAGGTTGAAACGGCGGATTTGGCTAGGGGAAACGTAGATGTCATCAGGACCGGCGAGGTAGGAGCTGTCTGCAGAGCGGAGGAAACCAAATCCGTCTTGCAATATCTCCAGTACACCGTCGCCAAAGATATCTTCGCCACTCTTTGCGTGCTGCTTCAGGATGGCAAAAATGATGTCCTGCTTGCGCATACGAGCCTGGTTTTCCAGCCCCATATTTTCGCCGAGAGTAATCAGCTCAGAAACCGGCGTATTCTTTAATTCGGTAAGATTCATAATGGTGTGGGTTCTTAAACTCGGGGTGAAACTCGAACTTAATGTTGTGAATGGTATGGCAGGGTCATCCATGCCTGTTAGCGGCCATCAACTCATGTCTGTTCGCTGTCTGGTCAAAGAGAAAGCACAGAACTGAAACGACAAGACGGATTGAGTGACAAGCCCGGAATCTATCAGCTTCTCGCATCTTTCATGTATCAATGGGAAGCATCGGGTAAATCTAGAACGACAAGGTATGTTTAAATCGAAGTCATAGGTAACTTAGCACGACTAAAGCCGGGCGTCCAGAGATCCACAGAATTTCGGAATCCAGACGCCGGCCGAGAAACCTTACGCCAGATTAGCGTCCAGGAACTCTTTCAGCTGACCTTTGGACAGTGCGCCCACTTTGGTTGCAGCCACTTCGCCATTTTTGAACAGCAGCAGCGTAGGGATACCACGGATGCCGTATTTCGGCGCGGTGCCGGGGTTCTGGTCGATGTTCAGCTTGGCAATTGTCAGTTTGCCCTGATATTCGTCAGCGATTTCATCCAGAATCGGAGCGATCATTTTGCAAGGACCACACCATTCAGCCCAGAAATCGACGAGGGTCAGCCCGTCAGCTTTAAGTACGTCCGTGTCAAAACTGTCGTCAGTCAGGTGAATAATTTTATCGCTCATATATAACTCCACAGGAATAAGCCTGGTGTGTTGGTGTAGGATTAATCAACGACGTGTTGATGTAGCATTAACCAACTAAAGGTTGACTTTATTTCACCGGATACGCTTTCGTAAAGCAATAGTAAGCTGATATTCTACCACACTATGAGCAAAACACATTTAACAGAACAGAAGTTTTCCGACTTCGCCCTGCACGCAAAAGTTATCGAAGCCCTTGAAAATAAAGGCTTTCATAACTGCACGCCCATTCAAGCCCTCGCTCTGCCGCTCACGCTGGCAGGTCGCGATGTTGCAGGGCAGGCGCAAACCGGTACTGGCAAAACGATGGCGTTTTTAACGTCAACGTTCCATTATTTACTTTCTCATCCAGCAATTGCTGACCGAAAAGTTAACCAACCGCGTGCGCTGATCATGGCTCCAACGCGAGAACTTGCGGTGCAGATCCACGCTGACGCAGAACCTCTGGCTCAGACCACTGGCTTGAAGCTGGGTCTGGCTTATGGCGGTGACGGCTATGATAAACAGCTGAAAGTGCTGGAAAGCGGCGTTGATATTCTTATCGGCACCACGGGCCGCCTGATTGATTACGCTAAACAAAACCATATTAACCTCGGTGCTATCCAGGTTGTGGTACTCGATGAAGCAGATCGCATGTACGATTTGGGCTTCATCAAAGACATCCGCTGGTTGTTCCGTCGCATGCCACCTACTCCGCAGCGCCTGAATATGCTGTTCTCCGCGACTCTCTCTTACCGCGTTCGTGAGCTGGCGTTCGAGCAAATGAACAACGCCGAATATGTGGAAGTCGAGCCGGAGCAAAAAACAGGTCATCGTATTAAAGAAGAGCTTTTCTATCCTTCCAACGAAGAGAAAATGCGCCTGCTGCAAACGCTGATCGAAGAAGAGTGGCCAGATCGCGCCATTATCTTTGCGAACACTAAGCATCGCTGCGAAGACATCTGGGGCCATCTTGCCGCAGACGGACATCGCGTCGGCCTGCTGACGGGTGATGTGGCACAGAAAAAACGTCTGCGCATCCTTGAAGAATTTACCCGTGGCGATCTGGATATCCTGGTTGCAACCGACGTTGCTGCTCGTGGCCTGCACATTCCAGCCGTGACTCACGTCTTTAACTACGATCTTCCTGACGATTGTGAAGATTACGTTCACCGTATCGGTCGTACCGGTCGCGCGGGGGCCAGCGGCCACTCTATCAGCCTTGCCTGTGAAGAGTATGCCCTGAATCTGCCTGCCATTGAGACTTACATCGGCCACTCTATTCCGCAGAGTAAATACAATCCGGAAGCACTGATGAGTGATCTGCCACCGGCGAAGCGCCTGACTCGCGCCCGCTCCGGCAATGGCCCACGTCGCACCGGCGGAGCACCACGTAACCGCCGTCGTTCAGGTTAATTACTATGCTCAGTTCCACCTCGCTTTATGCAGCTATTGATTTAGGTTCGAATAGTTTTCATATGCTGGTTGTACGCGAGGTGGCGGGGAGCATTCAGACCCTGACGCGCATCAAGCGCAAGGTCCGTCTCGCGGCGGGCCTGAGCAGCGATAATTATCTCTCTCCTGAAGCGATGGAACGCGGTTGGCAATGCCTGCGTCTCTTCGCAGAACGCCTTCAGGATATCCCGCACAATCAAATTCGTGTTGTTGCCACCGCCACGCTGCGACTGGCAGTGAACTCCGTCGATTTTATCGCGAAAGCGCAAGAAATCCTCGGCTGTCCGGTGCAGGTGATCAGCGGTGAAGAAGAAGCACGTTTGATTTACCAGGGCGTTGCCCACACCACGGGCGGCGACGATCGTCGTCTGGTGGTCGATATTGGCGGTGCCAGCACCGAACTGGTGACCGGAACCGGTTCGCAGGCGACCTCTTTATTCAGTCTGTCGATGGGCTGTGTCACCTGGCTTGAGCGCTATTTTACCGATCGCAATCTTGCACAGGAAAACTTCGACGAGGCCGAAAAAGCCGCGCGAGAAGTTTTACGTCCCGTCATGGACGAGCTGCGCTATCACGGCTGGAAAGTGTGTGTTGGTGCGTCGGGAACGGTTCAGGCTCTGCAAGAAATTATGATGGCGCAGGGCATGGATGAGCGGATCACGCTCGCCAAACTTCAGCAGCTTAAACAGCGCGCCATTCAATGTGGTCGCCTGGAAGAGCTGGAAATCGAAGGGCTGACGCTGGAACGTGCACTGGTATTCCCAAGTGGTCTGGCGATCCTAATCGCGATTTTCACCGAATTAAACATTCATTGTATGACGCTGGCAGGCGGTGCGCTGCGCGAAGGATTGGTCTACGGCATGTTGCATCTTGCCGTGGAGCAGGATATTCGTAGCCGAACGCTACGCAACGTTCAGCGTCGTTTTATCGTCGATACAGAGCAGGCGCAACGCGTGGCCCAACTGGCCTCAAGTTTTGCAGACCAGGTGGCGACAACGTGGGCGCTTGAGCCGTTGAGCCGTGATTTATTACTCAGTGCCTGTTCGCTGCATGAAATTGGCTTAAGTATCGATTTTAAGCAGGCGCCGCTCCATGCCGCGTATCTGGTACGCAATCTGGATCTGCCCGGTTTTACCCCTGCGCAGAAAAAGCTGCTGGCCACATTACTGCTCAACCAGACCAACACGGTCGATCTCTCGTCTTTGCATCAGCAAAATGCGGTCCCGCCTCGGGTTGCGGAGCATCTCTGTCGACTGCTACGACTGGCGATTCTGTTTGCCAGCCGCCGTCGCGCTGACCTGCTGCCCGCCATCGCACTGGCTGCGGAAGGTGAAAATCTGACGCTTACTCTGCCGGATAACTGGTTGGATAATCATCCACTTGGCGCTGAAATGATCGAACAGGAATGCCAGTGGCAGAGTTACGTCCACTGGGCTCTTGAAGTCAAATAGCGTCGCCGCTACTTCTCTTTGGCTTTCGCCAGCATCGCACGGATATTGGCCACGTTGGCCTGTCCTTTGTGCATCCTTTCTTCCGCAGTAATCACTTTGCGCTCTTGCTCCCAGACAAGATCGTCTTGCGGGAGTTCAAGCAGGAAACGGCTCGGTTCCGGGCGCACCAGTTCACCATACTGACGACGCTCCTTACACAGCGTAAAGATCAGCTCTTTCTGCGCGCGGGTAATGCCCACATAGGCCAGACGCCGTTCTTCATCGACGTTGTCCTCATCAATACTGCTTTGATGCGGCAATAATCCCTCTTCCATTCCCACCAGATAAACGTAGGGGAATTCAAGACCTTTGGACGCATGTAGCGTCATGAGCTGAACCTGATCCGCCTCTTCTTCGCTCTCGCCGCGCTCCATCATATCGCGCAGAGTAAAACGAGTGACCACCTGCGTCAGGGTCATTGGCTCGTCAATCTCGGAGCCTTCCAGCATTTCGGTCATCCACGTAAACAGCTGATTGACGTTTTTCATACGCATTTCAGCTGCTTTCGGGCTGGCGGAGGTTTCATACAGCCAGGATTCGTAATCAATTCCGCGAATCAAATCACGCACGGCAACAATGGGCTCGCGCTCAACCTGACGCTGTATTTCACCCAGCCACTGGGTAAAACGTGTGAGCGACTCGTAGCCGCGCCCGGTGAGCGTCTGGCTCAGGCCCATATCGAAGCTGGCAGTGAACATACTTTTATTGCGGGTCATCGCCCATTCGCCCAGCTTTTGCAGCGTCGCCGGGCCAATTTCACGCTTGGGCGTATTCACGATACGTAAAAATGCGCTGTCATCGTCCGGGTTAGTCAGGACGCGTAAGTAGGCCAGTAAATCTTTGATTTCAGGGCGTGAGAAGAACGAAGTCCCGCCGGAAATTTTGTAAGGGATGCGGTTTTGCATCAGCATCTTTTCAAAGACGCGCGACTGGTGATTTCCGCGATACAGGATGGCGTAGTCTTTGTATTGTGTTTTATTGACGAAGTGATGGGCGATCAGCTCGCCCGCCACACGCTCGGCTTCATGTTCTTCATTGTTAGCGCTGAGGACTTTAAGCTCGGTGCCATAACCCAGCTCGGAGAACAGACGTTTTTCAAAGACGTGCGGGTTGTTGGCGATCAGAATGTTCGCCGCTTTCAGAATTCGCCCGGACGAACGGTAGTTCTGTTCCAGCTTGATAACCTGAAGCGCGGGAAAATCTTTGCTCAGCAGCACCAGGTTTTGCGGACGCGCACCGCGCCAGGAGTAGATCGACTGGTCGTCGTCGCCCACCACGGTAAAGCGCGCGCGCTGCCCCACCAGCAGTTTTACCAGCTCATACTGGCTGGTGTTGGTGTCCTGATATTCATCCACCAGCAGGTAGCGGATTTTATTCTGCCAGCGCTCGCGCACCTCTTCATTGCGCTGGAGAAGCAGCGTTGGCAGCAGGATCAGGTCGTCAAAATCGAGGACGTTACAGGCTTTCAGATGGTCGTCATACAGGCTGTAGCAATGGGCGAAGATCCGATCGCGCTCGCCTTTAGCGCTCGCCGCCGCCTGTGCGGGCGTCATCAGATCGTTTTTCCAGTTGGAGATCGTCGAGATCAGCTGCTGGAGAATCAGTTTGTCGTCTTCGATCCGGCCTTCGGTCAGCTCTTTGAGCAGTGCGACCTGATCGGTATCGTCAAAAAGTGAGAAATTCGATTTCATCCCCAGCGCGGCGTATTCGCGTTTGATGATATCCAGCCCCAGCGTGTGGAACGTAGAGATCATCAGGCCGCGCGCCTCTTTGCGCCCGAGCGTTTGCCCGACACGCTCCTTCATTTCGCGCGCCGCTTTATTGGTAAAGGTCACCGCCGCGATATGGCGGGCCTGATAACCGCAGCCTCGAATCAGATGGGCAATTTTATTGGTGATGACGCGCGTCTTTCCGGAGCCCGCACCCGCCAGCACCAGGCAAGGTCCGGTGACGAATTCGACGGCTTGTTGTTGTCCGGGGTTTAAACGCATAAGAAGTTCACTCAATGAAGGTCGGGAGGAGATAAAAAGGAAAAACGCGTGTGGTAGTATAGCGAGCCTAATCCATACCACTCAAGGCACGATAATGGCAAAAACAGCAGCAGCACTGCATATTCTTGTTAAAGAAGAGAAACTGGCACTGGATCTTCTGGAGCAGATCAAAAACGGCGCAGACTTCGAGAAACTGGCGAAGAAACACTCTACCTGCCCGTCAGGCAAAAAAGGCGGTCACTTAGGTGAATTCCGTCAGGGCCAGATGGTTCCGGCATTTGATAAAGTGGTGTTCTCCTGCCCGGTGCTGGAGCCAACCGGCCCACTGCACACTCAGTTCGGTTATCACATCATTAAAGTGCTTTACCGAAATTAACAGCAAAGCCTTCTCATCGAGAAGGCTTTTTGTTTTTGCACCCTCTCCCGTGGGAGAGGGCTGAGGTGAGGGCACCAGGCCGCACTATCCTCGCAAAGCAAAAAGCCCGGTGGCGGCTTCGCCTTACCGGGCCTACATTCGTTGAGTTCCTCTAAGCATTCCGAATTGCAGGAAGGCGGTAAATGAGCACAGTCCAGGAGCATAGATAACTATGTGACTGGGCTGTGCGAATGCAGCCAACGCATCTGCAAGTCGAAAGGCGACGAGGAATCAGCCCGCTACAGCAATACGCTTCATATCCTTCATGTATCCACGCAGCGTATGGCCCACGCTCTCAATCGCATGGCTGCGAATCGCTTCGTTCACGTCGCGCAGCTGGGCGTTATCTACCGCACCTTCGGTGATCGCTTTGCCCAAATCGCCAGTCTGCAAGGTGGTCATGAACTCTTTCAGCAGCGGTACACAAGCGTAAGAGAACAGGTAGTTACCGTATTCAGCGGTATCAGAGATAACCACGTTCATTTCATACAGGCGCTTACGGGCAATGGTGTTGGCGATCAACGGCAGCTCGTGCAGTGATTCGTAGTAAGCAGACTCTTCGATGATGCCGGAATCGACCATAGTTTCGAATGCCAGCTCAACGCCCGCTTTCACCATCGCGATCATCAGCACGCCTTTATCGAAGTACTCCTGCTCGCTGATTTTACCGTCAAACTGAGCGGCGGTTTCGAAGGCGGTTTTACCGGTCTCTTCGCGCCAGGTCAGCAGATTTTTGTCGTCGTTGGCCCAGTCAGCCATCATGCCGGAAGAGAATTCACCGGAGATGATGTCATCCATGTGTTTCTGGAACAGCGGCGCCATGATCTCTTTCAGCTGTTCAGACAGCGCATAAGCACGCAGTTTTGCCGGGTTGGACAGACGGTCCATCATCAGCGTGATACCGCCCTGTTTCAGCGCTTCGGTGATGGTTTCCCAGCCGAACTGAATCAGTTTTTCTGCGTAAGACGGGTCGGTACCCTCTTCCACCAGCTTGTCGAAGCACAGCAGAGAACCGGCCTGCAACATACCGCACAGAATAGTTTGCTCGCCCATCAGGTCAGATTTCACTTCTGCCACGAAGGAAGATTCCAGCACGCCCGCACGGTGACCACCGGTTGCCGCAGCCCAGGCTTTAGCAATCGCCATGCCTTCGCCTTTCGGATCGTTTTCCGGGTGAACGGCGATCAGCGTCGGCACGCCGAAACCACGCTTGTACTCTTCACGCACTTCGGTGCCAGGGCACTTCGGCGCAACCATCACCACGGTGATGTCTTTACGAATCTGCTCGCCCACTTCAACGATGTTGAAACCGTGAGAGTAGCCCAGCGCCGCGCCGTCTTTCATCAGCGGCTGAACGGAACGCACAACGTCGGAGTGCTGTTTGTCTGGCGTCAGGTTAACCACCAGATCCGCCTGCGGGATCAGCTCTTCGTAGGTACCGACTTTGAAGCCGTTTTCGGTCGCTTTACGCCAGGAAGCACGCTTCTCAGCAATCGCTTCTTTGCGCAGGGCGTAGGAGATATCCAGACCGGAGTCACGCATGTTCAGGCCCTGGTTCAGACCCTGTGCGCCACAGCCGACGATGACCACTTTTTTCCCCTGAAGGTAGCTCGCGCCATCGGCGAACTCATCGCGCGCCATAAAGCGACATTTGCCCAACTGTGCCAGCTGCTGGCGCAGATTCAGTGTGTTGAAGTAGTTAGCCATGGTGAACTCCGTGATGTTGTGTTGCTTATTGTTCGGGTCGCTTATGCGAGAATGAACTTACTATATGACAGGAAATTTATTGCGGAAATTGATATATTCACAACGTCACGTTGCAATTTCTGCAACGTAAAATCGTGGAGTGTGGTCTGTGGATTTACGCGATCTCAAAACCTTCCTGCATCTGGCGGAAAGTCGCCATTTTGGCCGCAGCGCGCGAGCCATGCATGTTAGCCCTTCCACACTTTCCCGGCAGATCCAGCGCCTGGAAGAAGATCTCGGCCAGGCGCTGTTTGTGCGTGATAACCGTACCGTGACGCTCACCGAAGCGGGTGAAGAGCTGCGATCTTTCGCCCAGCAGACGCTGCTCCAGTATCAGCGGCTGCGGCACACTATCGATCAGCAGGGGCCATCCCTTTCTGGTGAGCTGCATATTTTCTGCTCCGTTACAGCGGCCTACAGTCACTTGCCACCGATTCTCGACCGTTTTCGCGCCGAGCACCCGTCGGTAGAAATCAAGCTCACCACCGGTGATGCCGCTGATGCAATGGAGAAGGTGGTGACGGGCGAAGCCGATCTGGCGATTGCAGGCAAACCCGAAACGCTGCCCGGCGCGGTGGCTTTTTCGATGCTGGAAAATCTGGCGGTGGTGTTAATCGCCCCGGCGCTGCCGTGCCCGGTGCGTAACCAGGTGTCGGTCGATAGTCCCGACTGGTCAACGGTGCCGTTTATTATGGCCGATCAGGGACCAGTGCGTCGTCGCATCGAGCTGTGGTTCCGTCGGCAGAAAATCAGTAATCCATCTATCTACGCAACGGTAGGCGGGCATGAAGCGATGGTGTCGATGGTCGCCCTCGGCTGTGGTGTGGCGCTGCTGCCGGAAGTGGTGCTGGAAAACAGCCCGGAGCCGGTGCGCAATCGCGTGATGATTTTGGAGCGCAGCGACGAGAAAACGCCGTTTGAGCTTGGCGTTTGCGCACAAAAAAAGCGGCTGCATGAGCCGCTGATTGATGCGTTTTGGCAGATTTTGCCGAACCATTAAACCCTTGCCGGAGCCAGTGTAGGCACGATAAGCGCAGCGCCATCGGGCGGGGTTTTGCCGGATGGCGGCGCAAGCGCCTTATCCGGCCTACAAAAGCTACTGGTATTAACCCGCCAGGAAGAACCTGAACGCCGGGTTATGAGTTTCGTCGTGACAATCGTAGCCCAGCTCGTTCAGCCGGGTTTCGAAATCCGGTTCGTGCTCGCCCAGTTCAAACGCCGCCAATACGCGCCCGTAATCGGTGCCGTGGCTGCGATAGTGGAACAGCGAAATGTTCCAGTGGGTGCCGAGCGTGTGCAGGAACTTGAGCAGTGCGCCCGGAGATTCAGGAAACTCAAAGCTGAACAAACGTTCCTGTAACGGCTTCGACGGACGGCCACCGACCATATAGCGCACGTGCAGTTTCGCCATCTCGTCATCGGACAGATCCACTACGCTGTAGCCACCTTCATTGAGCAGGTGAAGGATCTCTTTACGCTCTTCCAGCCCACGGCTTAGACGCACGCCGACAAAAATGCAGGCGTCTTTAGCATCGGCAAATCGATAGTTAAACTCGGTGACTGAACGCCCGCCAAGCAGCTGGCAAAACTTCAGGAAGCTGCCCTTCTCTTCAGGAATCGTCACCGCCAGCAGCGCTTCGCGTTGCTCGCCTAGCTCGCAGCGTTCAGACACGTAGCGCAGGCCGTGGAAGTTCACGTTCGCACCAGACAGCACATGCGCCAGGCGTTCTCCGCGAATGTTATGTTGGGCGATGTATTTTTTCATCCCCGCCAGCGCCAGCGCGCCAGACGGTTCCGCTACTGCGCGAACGTCCTCGAACAAGTCTTTCATCGCCGCGCAAATCGCATCGCTGTCGACGGTGATGATGTCATCCAGATATTCCTGGCAAACGCGGAAAGTTTCGTCGCCGATGCGTTTCACCGCCACGCCTTCCGCAAACAAACCCACGCGCGGCAGATCGACCGGATGACCGGCGTCCAGCGCCGCTTTCAGGCAGGCGGAATCTTCCGCTTCGACCGCAATCACTTTGATCTGCGGCATCAGCTGTTTGATAAGCACCGCGACGCCCGCCGCCAGACCACCGCCACCCACCGGGACAAACACCCGATCGAGGTGCGCATCCTGCTGCAGCAGCTCCAGAGCCAGCGTACCTTGCCCGGCGATCACCATCGGATGATCGAACGGTGGCACCCAGGTAAAGCCCTGCTGTTGCGCCAGGTCAATGGCGCGCGCTTTGGCTTCATCAAAATTCGCCCCGTGAAGCAGGACTTCGCCGCCAAAACCGCGTACCGCATCGACTTTGATGTCAGCGGTGGCGACCGGCATCACGATCAGCGCTTTCAGCCCTAAACGTGCGGCAGAAAACGCCACGCCCTGGGCGTGATTCCCCGCCGATGCGGTGATTACACCGCGCGCTTTTTGCTCTTCCGTTAACCCGGCCATCATCGCGTAGGCACCGCGCAGTTTAAAGCTGTGCACCGGCTGGCGGTCTTCGCGCTTCACCAGAATCACGTTATCGAGACGTGACGACAGCTTGTCCATTTTTTGCAGCGGCGTGACCTGCACAGCCTCGTAGACCGGCGCGCGTAGCACCGCTCTGAGATATTCCGCCCCCTCAGGGGCGGCGGATAAGGGTTGTGATTCGGCCATCATTAGCCCCCAAGTTTGGATTTATCGCGCACCGCGCCTTTGTCCGCACTGGTGGCAAGGGTGGCGTAAGCACGCAGGGCGAAGGAGACTTCACGCTGACGGTTTTTTGGCGTCCAGGCTTTATCGCCGCGCGCTTCCTGAGCTTCACGACGCGCTGCAATTTCCTGCTCGCTCAGCTGAAGCTGAATACCGCGATTTGGAATGTCGATCGCAATCATGTCGCCGTCTTCGATGATGGCGATGTTGCCGCCGCTCGCCGCTTCCGGGGAAACGTGGCCGATGGACAGGCCAGAAGTGCCGCCGGAGAAACGACCGTCGGTGATTAACGCACAGGCTTTGCCAAGACCCATAGATTTCAGGAAGGTGGTTGGGTAGAGCATTTCCTGCATACCCGGCCCGCCTTTTGGCCCTTCGTAGCGGATAACCACGACGTCGCCCGCGACCACTTTACCGCCCAGAATCGCTTCAACCGCATCGTCCTGGCTTTCGTACACTTTCGCCGGACCGGTGAACTTCAGGATGCTGTCATCCACGCCTGCCGTTTTAACGATGCAGCCATTTTCGGCAAAGTTACCGTACAGTACGGCAAGACCACCGTCCTGGCTGTAGGCGTGTTCAAGAGAACGGATGCAGCCTTCAGCGCGATCGTCATCCAGCGTATCCCAGCGGCAATCCTGCGAGAACGCCTGGGTGGTGCGAATACCGGCCGGACCAGCGCGGAACATCTTTTTGACCGCCTCGTCTTTGGTCAGCACGACATCGTACTGTTCCAGCGTTTGTGGCAGCGTCAGGCCAAGAATGTTTTTCACTTCCCGGTTCAGCAGATTGGCGCGGTCCAGCTCGCCCAGAATTCCCAGCACGCCACCGGCACGGTGTACGTCTTCCATGTGGTACTTCTGGGTACTTGGCGCGACTTTACACAGCTGCGGAACTTTGCGCGAAAGCTTGTCGATATCACTCATGGTGAAATCAATTTCAGCTTCCTGCGCGGCAGCGAGCAGGTGCAGAACGGTGTTGGTGGAACCGCCCATGGCGATGTCCAGGGTCATGGCATTTTCGAACGCCGCTTTGTTCGCGATGTTACGCGGCAGCGCGCTGGCGTCGTCTTGTTCGTAATAGCGTTTGGTCAGTTCAACGATGCGCGTACCGGCATTGAGGAACAACTGCTTACGGTCAGCGTGGGTCGCCAGCAGTGAACCGTTACCCGGCTGTGAAAGGCCCAGCGCTTCGGTCAGACAGTTCATGGAGTTGGCGGTGAACATCCCGGAACAGGAGCCGCAGGTCGGACAGGCAGAACGCTCGACCTGATCGCTCTGCTCATCGGAGACTTTCGGGTCCGCGCCCTGAATCATCGCATCGACCAGGTCGAGTTTGATGATTTTGTCGGAGAGCTTGGTTTTACCGGCTTCCATCGGGCCACCGGAGACGAAGATCACCGGAATGTTCAGGCGCAGGGAGGCCATCAGCATCCCCGGGGTGATTTTGTCGCAGTTCGAGATGCAGACCATCGCATCGGCGCAGTGGGCGTTCACCATGTACTCGACCGAATCGGCGATCAGCTCGCGCGACGGCAGTGAATAAAGCATGCCCCCGTGGCCCATCGCGATACCGTCATCCACTGCGATGGTATTGAACTCTTTCGCCACGCCGCCTGCGGCTTCGATTTGCTCGGCGACCAGTTTACCGAGATCGCGCAGATGCACGTGGCCCGGCACAAACTGGGTGAAGGAGTTAACCACGGCGATAATCGGCTTACCGAAGTCAGCGTCGGTCATCCCGGTTGCGCGCCACAGCGCGCGGGCACCGGCCATATTGCGGCCGTGGGTGGTGGTGGCAGAACGATACTTAGGCATGCTTTATTGACTCCCGTCTATCTAATCAGTGGGACGGTGCGTGCCGTCCCAAAATGATACTTATGAGTTTACTTGATCCAGCCAGCCCCATTTATCTTCCGTTTCACCGGTGAAGAGGCCAAAGAATGCGTCCTGAATACGTTTGGTGACCGGACCGCGACGGCCTTCGCCAACCTGGATACCGTCAACACTGCGAACCGGCGTGATTTCTGCTGCTGTACCGGACATGAAGACTTCATCCGCCAGATACAGAGATTCACGGGAGAGCACCTGCTCGCGCACTTCGATACCTAAATCTTTCGCCAGCTTAATGATCGCATCACGGGTGATACCCGGCAGCGCAGAAGAGGTGAACGGCGGGGTAAACAGAATGCCATCTTTCACTTCAAACAGGTTTTCACCCGCACCTTCAGAGATATAGCCGTTCACGTCGAGAGCGATACCTTCCTGATAACCGTGGCGGCGCGCTTCGCTACCGACCAGCAGGGAGGAAAGGTAGTTACCGCCCGCTTTCGCCGCGGTTGGGATGGTGTTTGGCGCAACGCGATTCCAGGAAGAAACCATTGCGTCGATCCCCTGCTCCAGCGCTTCTGCGCCGAGGTATGCCCCCCACGGGAACGCGGCAATGATGACGTCTGTGTTGTAACCGGCTGGCGGGTTTACGCCCATCCCGACATCACCCACAAAGACCAGCGGACGAATGTAGGCGCTGGTCAGATTGTTTTTGCGCAGCACCGCGCGGCACGCTTCCATCAGCTCATCAACGCTTTGAGAAACCGGGAAACGATAGATTTTGGCTGAGTCATGCAGACGCTGCATATGTTCGCGATGACGGAACACCACTGGTCCTTTGTGAGAGTCGTAGCAACGGACGCCTTCAAACACCGAAGTACCGTAGTGCAGAGCGTGGGACATCACGTGTACCGTGGCATCTTCCCAACGAACCATCTCACCGTTGAACCAAATGTAATCAGCTTTCTTCGTCGTCATGTTTTCTTCCTGTCACGCTTAAGCGCGGATTTGTTGTGATGTGGTTGTGCTCTGGCAGATGGCCACGTGGGCAACATCAACCAGTTTACTTAACTGGCTAAACAGTAAGTCGACCGACCGTGGACTGGCAACGGTCAATTCGATATTTATGTTCTGGGCATCGGTGGCAGTTTCCATATTCATGGCGCAGATCTGAAAACCACGGTGACGGACCACGCGTAAGACGCGTTCTAATGTTTCGGGATTGAAGCGGGCCTGAACGGCGACCTGGTGTTGCATCATGATAATTTCTCCATCATTTGTGCGTTGCTAGCGCCGGGTGGCACCAGTGGCCAGACATTCTCAAGCTCGTCGATTGAGACATGAAGCAGGTATGGCCCTTCGCTTGACAGCATGGTGTCGAGTGCCGCTTCAACCTGGTCTTTACGGGTGATGTGCTGGCCAGGGATGCCGAAGGCGCTGGCCAGAACGAGGAAATCAGGATTATCAGTAAGGGTGGTTTCGCTGTAGCGCTCCTGGAAAAACAGCTGCTGCCACTGGCGAACCATCCCTAAACGCTGGTTATCCAGCAATACGATTTTCAAAGGCAGCTGTTTGCGTTTGACCGTGCCCAGCTCCTGCACATTCATCATGAACGAACCATCGCCAGAGACGCAGATTACCGTGTCATTCGGACGCGCCACCTGAGCGCCTACCGCTGCTGGCAGGCCAAAGCCCATAGTGCCTAATCCACTGGAGGTGATGAAGTTTTCCGGACGGGTATAGGTCATATGCTGGGCCGACCACATCTGGTGCTGACCGACATCGGTGGTGACGACAGAGTCTGCCGGTTTGCGATCTGACAGCTGCTTTAACAGCAGCGGCGCATAAATTGCCTCGCCCGGATGGTCGTAGCGCCAGGCATTTTCCACGCGCAACTGCACGGTATGCTGGCGCCATGCGTCGATGGACAATGGCCGCTGCAAGGCGGGTAACAGCGCATTCAGATCGCCCTGCAACGCCACGTGTGCCTGACGCAACTTGTTCAGTTCAGCCGGGTCGATATCCATATGGATCACTTTGGCATGCGGCGCGAAGGTATTCAGTTTACCGGTCACGCGATCGTCAAAACGCGCACCAACGGCGATCAGCAGGTCGCACTCCTGTACCGCCAGATTGGCGGCTTTGGTGCCGTGCATCCCCAGCATGCCCAGATAGTGAGGGTCATTGGCATCAACCGCACCCAGCCCCTTCAGCGTACAGGTTGAAGGCATCCGCGTAGCCGCGATAAATTCGCGCAGGGCTGGAACTGCCTGCGCCATACCGACTCCGCCGCCGACATACAGCATCGGCTGTTGCGCATGAGCCAGCATCTGACGGGCTTCTTCAACGGCTTCGTGCGGGAAAAAGTCATCACTTTCAACAGTGGAGAAATGCGGTTCTAAATCGCCCACTGCTACCTGAATATCTTTCGGGATATCAACCAGAACCGGGCCAGGACGGCCTGAGTTTGCCACCTGGAAGGCTTCTGCCATGACGCGCGGCAGCTCTTCCAGCGATTGCACCAGGAAACTGTGTTTGGTGCAGGCAAGCGACAAACCAAGAACGTCCACTTCCTGAAACGCATCAGTTCCGATGAACGGCGAGGCGACCTGACCTGTGATGGCGACCACAGGAACGGAGTCCAGCAGCGCATCGGCAAGGCCGGTGATCAGGTTGGTTGCACCCGGCCCGGATGTCGCCATACAGACGCCGGTTTTACCGGTGGCGCGCGCAAAGCCAATTGCTGCCATTGCAGCTCCCTGCTCGTGCCGGCACAACAAGTGCTCCACGCCGCCGTCATACAGTGCATCGTAGATCGGCATGATTGCGCCACCCGGATAGCCGAACACGGTCTCGACTCCTTGTGCTCGCAATGCATGTACTACCCATTGTGCCCCGTTCATAGTGAGTTCCCCGTCATAAATCTTGAGAAACAGAATTTTGTGCTAGTTGTCATGTTCTGCTCCTCGTTTAAGTTTTTAGGTCATAAAAAAACCCCCGAACCTTTCGGTGCGGGGGTCTTAGTTCGTTAAGGCTTGTTTTCTAAGCCTTTCCTCGTCCAAGTGCAGCCCCGCACGGTGGGATAATAATCACCACCACGCTAATCACGACCAGGCTAATCACTAGTAGAAGGGCTGTCATTTTGAGTTCTTTTAGCATCTTGTTCGAAGGAATACCTAAAGAGGTAACACAGACATTGAATCAAACACAAGAAAAATTTATGACGCCAATTCTTAGCTAACGAAGCTTTTTGCAGAATATGTTTGTTTTATATGAGGAAAACAGAAAATGAATATTTTTCATTTTTTGTCGTGTGCCAATGACTCCAAAAACACAGGTTTTCTCATCTGTGCGAGTCCGGTTCAGCTGAATAGCAACAGTTACATCACTTCACCAAAAAGCAGGAAGCTGCATCGTAATGTTGTGATTTTCAGCTAAAAAGCAATGAAACGTACAGGCATAGTGACTTCTAAAGGAGACATATATGTCACTGTCAGTTGTTTATACGCGTGCCGCTTTAGGGGTACAGGCGCCGCTCATCTCTGTTGAAGTTCATCTCAGTAATGGGCTGCCTGGCTTAACGCTCGTTGGGCTTCCAGAGACCACGGTAAAAGAGGCCAGGGATCGTGTTCGTAGTGCAATCATCAATAGTGGTTATGCCTTCCCCGCAAAGAAGATAACCATCAACCTGGCTCCCGCTGACCTACCGAAAGAAGTGGGACGATATGATTTACCTATCGCCATAGCGCTTCTCGCCGCCTCTGAGCAGCTTAACGCCCCCCATTTGAGTACGTATGAGTTTGTAGGCGAACTGGCGCTTACAGGAGCGCTAAGAGGCGTTCCCGGTGCGATCTCTGGCGCATTAGCTGCCTTACGAGCAGGAAGGCAAATTATTGTGGCTGCTGAAAATTCATCAGAGGTCAGTCTTATTGAGGAGAAGGGTTGCCTGATTGCCGGGCATCTACAGGAAGTGTGCGCTTTTCTGGAGGGGCGTCATGAGCTGGCTGAACCGGAGGAGAATCCACTCATTGCGCCGGAACACACTGAAGATCTAAGCGATATCATTGGGCAGGAACAAGGAAAGCGGGCGCTGGAAATCACTGCGGCAGGTGGCCATAACCTACTCCTCATTGGACCGCCAGGGACAGGGAAAACGATGCTGGCCAGTCGACTCAACGGCTTGCTTCCGCCTTTAAGCAATCATGAGGCGCTGGAGAGTGCGGCAATTATTAGTCTGACGAATTCTACGTCTCTTCAGAAGCACTGGCGTAGAAGGCCATTTCGTTCACCACACCACAGCGCCTCTCTCAATGCGATGGTCGGTGGCGGTTCGATTCCTGTACCCGGTGAGATATCCCTGGCGCACCACGGCATTTTATTTCTAGATGAATTACCCGAATTTGAAAGGCGCGTTCTGGATGCCTTGCGTGAACCCATTGAGTCCGGGCAAATCCACATCTCCCGTACGCGGGCCAAAATAACCTATCCCGCGCAATTCCAGCTTATTGCCGCCATGAACCCTAGCCCATCAGGCCATTACCAGGGAAACCATAATCGGAGTAAACCGGAGCAGACTCTGCGTTATCTGGGAAGACTGTCAGGTCCATTTCTTGATCGCTTTGATCTCTCGCTCGAAGTTCCATTGCCGCCTCCGGGTGTCCTCAGCCAGACAAATCTGACGGGGGAAAGCAGCAGTACGGTGCGGAAAAGAGTAATAACTACGCAGGCGTTGCAATACAAACGTCAAAACAAACTCAATGCGCGTCTGGATAACGCGGAAATTCGCCAGTTTTGCCGCCTGTCCACTGCTGACTCATGCTGGCTGGAAGAGACATTGATACGGTTCGGGCTGTCGGTGCGTGCGTGGCAACGCTTATTAAAGGTGGCGAGAACCATCGCAGACCTGGAGGAGAGTGCAGATATAGAGCGACGACATTTGCAGGAAGCGTTGAGTTACAGGGCAATAGATCGGCTGCTGCTGCATCTGCAAAAGATGCTGGCGTAAAAAAGGGGCCGTAGCCCCTTTTCTCATATATCAATCGTCAGATTCGGTGTAGTCTTCTGCACCTTCCATCTGCGGCTTACCACCGGAGAGGGTATGGAAACGTTTTGGTCGCTTAATGCGAGCCATGTATTTGATCCATACGCGTTCTACCTCAGATTCAGGTTCACGCTCACCACGGCAAACGGCAACAAACAGTTTTTCATCTTCAGTTGCAGGCTCACGTTTCCCCAGATCCAGCTCGTTAAAGGCGTAACCATGGCGCTCAAGCAGTTGCGCCTCTTTGATGGTGAAATCGCCATGACGAGAGAACCCGCGCGGATAATTTTTATTGTCGAAAAAACGATTAGTTGTCGTAAAGCTTTCCGCCATCCTACACGCTCCTAATTCTTTGGCCGAGCTATTTATGGCGCGGAGTATTAGTTACGCTTGACAGAGCGTCAAACAAAACATTTAAATCATAACGACAAATAATATTGCGGAGAAAGATGTGGATACGGAATTGCTAAAAACTTTCCTCGAAGTGAGCAGAACACGCCACTTTGGGCGAGCAGCGGAAGCACTCTACCTGACTCAGTCAGCGGTGAGTTTTCGTATTCGTCAGCTGGAAAATCAACTCGGCGTGAATCTATTTACTCGCCACCGAAATAATATCCGCCTGACGGCGGCCGGAGAGAAGCTCCTGCCCTACGCTGAAACGCTGATGAATACCTGGCAGGCTGCGCGAAAGGAGGTGGCCCATACCTCGAGGTACAATGAGTTTTCGATCGGGGCGAGTGCGTCGTTGTGGGAGTGTATGCTGAGCCAATGGCTCACACGGCTCTACAAATCTCACGACAATTTGCAGTTTGAGGCCAGAATTGCTCAGCGGCAGTCATTGGTGAAACAGCTTCATGAGCGTCAGTTAGATCTCTTGATCACCACAGAAGCCCCCAAAATGGATGAATTTAGCAGCCAGATCCTGGGGCAGTTTAGTCTTTCGCTCTATGCCTCTGAACCCTCAATGATGAAGACAGATCTCAGCTACTTACGACTGGAATGGGGGCCTGATTTCCAGCAGCATGAAGCCGGTTTGATTGCGTCCGATGATGTTCCTTCCCTGACAACCAGCTCAGCAGAAATTGCCTGCCAGCAATTATCCCTTCTTAAAGGTTGCACCTGGTTACCCACGCGCTGGGCGGATGAGAAGCCTGGGCTGCATACTGTCGCTGATTCAACCACGCTTATCAGGCCGCTATATGCGATCTGGCTTCAAAACAGCGACAAACATGCTCAAATTAAAGATCTATTGAAAATCAATGTGATGGATTAGTTCTGACATCTTGCAGGGACGCAAGAGAAGGGATTTTTTAGATTATTCAAAGCAAAAAAAATCCTTTGCCGAAGCAAAGGATTCTATATGGCAGGGGCGGAGAGACTCGAACTCGCGACACCCGGTTTTGGAGACCGGTGCTCTACCAACTGAGCTACGCCCCTAAATCTTCTTGCTATTAAGCCTGCTACGTAAGCAGGCTTAATATCTTAATAAGTGGCGGAACGGACGGGACTCGAACCCGCGACCCCCTGCGTGACAGGCAGGTATTCTAACCGACTGAACTACCGCTCCACCGAAGACTTCTGTAACCACCGGATTGATGCACCGGTTTACTACTTAATTTGATGCCTGGCAGTTCCCTACTCTCACATGGGGAGACCCCACACTACCATCGGCGCTACGGCGTTTCACTTCTGAGTTCGGCATGGGGTCAGGTGGGACCACCGCGCTAAAGCCGCCAGGCAAATTCTGTTATCAACCCGCATCGCTGCAGGTCAATTAATCTGTTATCAAGCTGAAACTGATGTCTGTCTTTCCGCCAAAACATCTTCGGCGTTGTAAGGTTAAGCCTCACGGTTCATTAGTACTGGTTAGCTCAATGCATCGCTGCACTTACACACCCAGCCTATCAACGTCGTAGTCTTCAACGTTCCTTCAGGACCCTTAAAGGGTCAGGGAGAACTCATCTCGGGGCAAGTTTCGTGCTTAGATGCTTTCAGCACTTATCTTTTCCGCATTTAGCTACCGGGCAATGCCATTGGCATGACAACCCGAACACCAGTGATGCGTCCACTCCGGTCCTCTCGTACTAGGAGCAGCCCCCCTCAATTCTCCAGCGCCCACGGCAGATAGGGACCGAACTGTCTCACGACGTTCTAAACCCAGCTCGCGTACCACTTTAAACGGCGAACAGCCGTACCCTTGGGACCTACTTCAGCCCCAGGATGTGATGAGCCGACATCGAGGTGCCAAACACCGCCGTCGATATGAACTCTTGGGCGGTATCAGCCTGTTATCCCCGGAGTACCTTTTATCCGTTGAGCGATGGCCCTTCCATTCAGAACCACCGGATCACTATGACCTGCTTTCGCACCTGCTCGAGCCGTCACTCTCGCAGTCAAGCTAGCTTATGCCATTGCACTAACCTCCTGATGTCCGACCAGGATTAGCTAACCTTCGTGCTCCTCCGTTACTCTTTAGGAGGAGACCGCCCCAGTCAAACTACCCACCAGACACTGTCCGCAACCCGGATTACGGGTCTACGTTAGAACACCAGCCATTAAAGGGTGGTATTTCAAGGTTGGCTCCACGCAGACTGGCGTCCACGCTTCAAAGCCTCCCACCTATCCTACACATCAAGGACCAGTGTTCAGTGTCAAGCTATAGTAAAGGTTCACGGGGTCTTTCCGTCTTGCCGCGGGTACACTGCATCTTCACAGCGAGTTCAATTTCACTGAGTCTCGGGTGGAGACAGCCTGGCCATCATTACGCCATTCGTGCAGGTCGGAACTTACCCGACAAGGAATTTCGCTACCTTAGGACCGTTATAGTTACGGCCGCCGTTTACCGGGGCTTCGATCAAGAGCTTCGCGTTACCGCTAACCCCATCAATTAACCTTCCGGCACCGGGCAGGCGTCACACCGTATACGTCCACTTTCGTGTTTGCACAGTGCTGTGTTTTTAATAAACAGTTGCAGCCAGCTGGTATCTTCGACTGGTTTCAGCTCCGTCCGCAGGGACTTCACCTACACACCAGCGTGCCTTCTCCCGAAGTTACGGCACCATTTTGCCTAGTTCCTTCACCCGAGTTCTCTCAAGCGCCTTGGTATTCTCTACCTGACCACCTGTGTCGGTTTGGGGTACGATTTGATGTTACCTGATGCTTAGAGGCTTTTCCTGGAAGCAGGGCATTTGTTACTTCAGCACCGTAGTGCCTCGTCATCACACCTCAGCGTTAATAAGCGTCCGGATTTACCTAAACGCTCCGCCTACATGCTTAAACCGGGACAACCGTCGCCCGGCTAACATAGCCTTCTCCGTCCCCCCTTCGCAGTAACACCGAGTACAGGAATATTAACCTGTTTCCCATCGACTACGCCTTTCGGCCTCGCCTTAGGGGTCGACTCACCCTGCCCCGATTAACGTTGGACAGGAACCCTTGGTCTTCCGGCGAGCGGGTTTTTCACCCGCTTTATCGTTACTTATGTCAGCATTCGCACTTCTGATACCTCCAGCACCCCTCACAGGACACCTTCAACGGCTTACAGAACGCTCCCCTACCCAACAACGCATAAGCGTCGCTGCCGCAGCTTCGGTGCATGGTTTAGCCCCGTTACATCTTCCGCGCAGGCCGACTCGACCAGTGAGCTATTACGCTTTCTTTAAATGATGGCTGCTTCTAAGCCAACATCCTGGCTGTCTGTGCCTTCCCACATCGTTTCCCACTTAACCATGACTTTGGGACCTTAGCTGGCGGTCTGGGTTGTTTCCCTCTTCACGACGGACGTTAGCACCCGCCGTGTGTCTCCCGTGATAACATTCTTCGGTATTCGTAGTTTGCATCGGGTTGGTAAGCCGGGATGGCCCCCTAGCCGAAACAGTGCTCTACCCCCGAAGATGAATTCACGAGGCGCTACCTAAATAGCTTTCGGGGAGAACCAGCTATCTCCCGGTTTGATTGGCCTTTCACCCCCAGCCACAAGTCATCCGCTAATTTTTCAACATTAGTCGGTTCGGTCCTCCAGTTAGTGTTACCCAACCTTCAACCTGCCCATGGCTAGATCACCGGGTTTCGGGTCTATACCCTGCAACTTAACGCCCAGTTAAGACTCGGTTTCCCTTCGGCTCCCCTATACGGTTAACCTTGCTACAGAATATAAGTCGCTGACCCATTATACAAAAGGTACGCAGTCACCTAACAAGTAGGCTCCCACTGCTTGTACGTACACGGTTTCAGGTTCTTTTTCACTCCCCTCGCCGGGGTTCTTTTCGCCTTTCCCTCACGGTACTGGTTCACTATCGGTCAGTCAGGAGTATTTAGCCTTGGAGGATGGTCCCCCCATATTCAGACAGGATACCACGTGTCCCGCCCTACTCTTCGAGTTCACAACGTGTGCATTTTTGTGTACGGGACTATCACCCTGTACCGTCGGACTTTCCAGACCGTTCCACTAACACACGCGCTGATTCAGACTCTGGGCTCCTCCCCGTTCGCTCGCCGCTACTGGGGGAATCTCGGTTGATTTCTTTTCCTCGGGGTACTTAGATGTTTCAGTTCCCCCGGTTCGCCTCATGCCACTATGTATTCATGACATGATAGTGTGTCGAAACACACTGGGTTTCCCCATTCGGGTATCGCCGGGTCAAAGGTTCATATCACCTCGCCGACGCTTATCGCAGATTAGCACGCCCTTCATCGCCTCTGACTGCCAGGGCATCCACCGTGTACGCTTAGTCGCTTAACCTCACAACCCGAAGATGTTTCGTAAAACACCATCGTGTTGCGAAAATTTGAGAGACTCGAACACACCGTCACTCTGTTCTTATTACGGAGAACAGACGCAGTGTGTCGTTTCAATTTTCAGCTTGATCCAGATTTTTAAAGAGCAAAACTTCGCAGTGCACCTTTTCAGGAACACTCTGAAGTTTTCTTAATTTTCGCAGTAAAAAGGATGGTGGAGCTATGCGGGATCGAACCGCAGACCTCCTGCGTGCAAGGCAGGCGCTCTCCCAGCTGAGCTATAACCCCATCACAAATGCTAAATCTCATTACCGGTAATTTAAACTGAGACAAGGCGTGGAAGGGCGAAGCATACTGAAGTATGCGAGTCGTTTCACAACGCAGTATCAGGATAAATTTGGTAGGCCTGAGTGGACTTGAACCACCGACCTCACCCTTATCAGGGGTGCGCTCTAACCACCTGAGCTACAAGCCTGCAGAGATTTTTTACTGCTTATTTTTCATCAGACAATCTGTGTGGACACTACAAAGGCAGGTTCTTCAGGTAAGGAGGTGATCCAACCGCAGGTTCCCCTACGGTTACCTTGTTACGACTTCACCCCAGTCATGAATCACAAAGTGGTAAGCGCCCTCCCGAAGGTTAAGCTACCTACTTCTTTTGCAACCCACTCCCATGGTGTGACGGGCGGTGTGTACAAGGCCCGGGAACGTATTCACCGTAGCATTCTGATCTACGATTACTAGCGATTCCGACTTCATGGAGTCGAGTTGCAGACTCCAATCCGGACTACGACGTACTTTATGAGGTCCGCTTGCTCTCGCGAGGTCGCTTCTCTTTGTATACGCCATTGTAGCACGTGTGTAGCCCTACTCGTAAGGGCCATGATGACTTGACGTCATCCCCACCTTCCTCCAGTTTATCACTGGCAGTCTCCTTTGAGTTCCCGGCCGAACCGCTGGCAACAAAGGATAAGGGTTGCGCTCGTTGCGGGACTTAACCCAACATTTCACAACACGAGCTGACGACAGCCATGCAGCACCTGTCTCACGGTTCCCGAAGGCACTAAAGCATCTCTGCTAAATTCCGTGGATGTCAAGAGTAGGTAAGGTTCTTCGCGTTGCATCGAATTAAACCACATGCTCCACCGCTTGTGCGGGCCCCCGTCAATTCATTTGAGTTTTAACCTTGCGGCCGTACTCCCCAGGCGGTCGACTTAACGCGTTAGCTCCGGAAGCCACTCCTCAAGGGAACAACCTCCAAGTCGACATCGTTTACGGCGTGGACTACCAGGGTATCTAATCCTGTTTGCTCCCCACGCTTTCGCACCTGAGCGTCAGTCTTTGTCCAGGGGGCCGCCTTCGCCACCGGTATTCCTCCAGATCTCTACGCATTTCACCGCTACACCTGGAATTCTACCCCCCTCTACAAGACTCTAGCCTGCCAGTTTCGAATGCAGTTCCCAGGTTGAGCCCGGGGATTTCACATCCGACTTGACAGACCGCCTGCGTGCGCTTTACGCCCAGTAATTCCGATTAACGCTTGCACCCTCCGTATTACCGCGGCTGCTGGCACGGAGTTAGCCGGTGCTTCTTCTGCGAGTAACGTCAATCACTGTGGTTATTAACCACAATGCCTTCCTCCTCGCTGAAAGTACTTTACAACCCGAAGGCCTTCTTCATACACGCGGCATGGCTGCATCAGGCTTGCGCCCATTGTGCAATATTCCCCACTGCTGCCTCCCGTAGGAGTCTGGACCGTGTCTCAGTTCCAGTGTGGCTGGTCATCCTCTCAGACCAGCTAGGGATCGTCGCCTAGGTGAGCCATTACCCCACCTACTAGCTAATCCCATCTGGGCACATCTGATGGCAAGAGGCCCGAAGGTCCCCCTCTTTGGTCTTGCGACGTTATGCGGTATTAGCTACCGTTTCCAGTAGTTATCCCCCTCCATCAGGCAGTTTCCCAGACATTACTCACCCGTCCGCCGCTCGTCACCCGAGAGCAAGCTCTCTGTGCTACCGCTCGACTTGCATGTGTTAGGCCTGCCGCCAGCGTTCAATCTGAGCCATGATCAAACTCTTCAATTTAAGTTTGATGCTCGTGAATTAAACTTCGTAATGAATTACGTATGTTCACTCAGAGACTTTGGTATTCATTTAGCGTCTTGCGACGTTTAGAATCCATGTCACTTTGAGTGCCCACACAGATTGTCTGATAAATTGTTAAAGAGCAGTGCAACGCGGCTTTCGCTCACCGTTGCGAGGTCCCGTATAATACGTTTTCCTCATTCAGAGTCAAGCGTTTAATTTCGCTTTTCTCTGTCGGCGTTCATCGCTGAACCCCTTCTGTCCCGGCGGCTTGCGTGCCGTTGTTCCGTGTCAGTGGAGGCGCATTATAGGGAGTTCTCAGACGTTGACAACCCCTCTTTTAAAAAAAACTTTCAACCGCCTTTTTTTTGCTCAAAATCGTGCTACAGCGCTAGTTTTTCGAGCGTTTCAAAGCCATACCGACGTAAAACGGGCAAAAGTTGCACAGTCTCAGGCGTGAGCGCCATGCAAAAAGCAATATTCTCATCGCTGGATTTGGCATCCGGCGCTTCGTGCTCAAGTAACCAGGCTGTACGTCGGGCAATCGCGGCGCCAGAATCGACCAGACGTGTCCCCTCCGGTAATACCTCAAGCAGCTCTTCCTGTAATAGAGGGAAATGCGTGCAACCCAGTACAACCGTATCCGGCGGTTCAGCCATTCGCAGCCACGGTCGCAAAATGCGACGTAACTCTTCCAGCGACACCGGCTTACCGTGCAGCTTCGCTTCCGCCATTTGCACCAGTTCAGCAGAGCCGAGCATGGCTATCTGGCATTCATTGGCGAAACGGTCGATTAGCTCACGCGTATAAGGACGCTTTACCGTTCCGCGCGTGGCCAACAAGCCGACAACGCCATTGGCCGTCAGACGGGCCGCTGGTTTAATCGCAGGAACGACGCCTACAACCGGGAACGGGAATTTTTCGCGTAATGCAGGAAGGGAAACGGTGCTTGCGGTATTACAA
Organism: Lelliottia jeotgali; assembly: GCA_002271215.1. NCBI lineage: Bacteria > Pseudomonadati > Pseudomonadota > Gammaproteobacteria > Enterobacterales > Enterobacteriaceae > Lelliottia > Lelliottia jeotgali. Next base: position 4,436,252 of record CP018628.1, read on the forward strand.
GCAATCACGGCCAGCGCTAAAGGGTAACGCTGTTGTACGGCGGTGACGATTTCCACGACGCGCTCAACGATAAAGTCTTCGCTCTTTTCCCCATAAGGAAAAGCCACATTATCGAAGGCATAGATGTAATGAAGATCCGGCAGAAGATGCCGAATCTCATCATAGACCGAAAGCCCACCGACGCCGGAGTCAAACACCAGCACGGTGGGACGTGGATCAGAAGGTGTAGCTGCCAGACAAGGTGTATTCCCGTCCTGCAGTTTGGTAGCCATAAACTGTCTCGTAATCTTTATCGAACAGGTTGGCTATTTTACCACGAACTGTCAGGTGTGAGGTGACAGGATATGAAACTGCGACATCCCACAAACTTACACCGCCCATTTTCACTTCACGAGACGGGAAAGAGCTGAAGTCATCATCGTAACGCGTCCCCAGATAACGATAGGCAAGATTCCAGTCGAAATCCCACACCTGCGTATCCAGCTGGTATTTCACCTGCTGTTTGGAGCGGCGCTTCAGCACTTCGTTGGTTTTCGCATTGCGCGGATCAACATAATCGTAAGAGATTTGATGGCCGACAGGACCAGTATCAAACTGCGCCGTCGCTTCAATACCCTCAATTCGGGCCTTGTTGACGTTATAAGGGCGGTTGTTTGGATCGTAGCCCACCAGATTGTCGACATCGTTGCGATACGCACTCACACGCCAGCTCACTGGCCCCGTCAAACCTTCAAAGCCGCCTTCCCATTGCTTGCTCTCTTCAGGCTTCAAGTCTGGGTTGCCATACTTCTCACTATGGATCTGGCTCATGGTTGGTGCTTTATACGCAGTGCCGTAAGATCCGATAATGCGATAGCCTTCGACAAATTCCCACGCGGCGCTGGTTTGCCAGGTGCTGTGATTGCCAAAGTTAGAGTTATCGTCGTTACGCGCAGCCGCTTCAAGCGTGACGCTATCAAATTGCTGCATCGCGGAGAGGAACACGCCAGTGTTGCGCTGTTCAAAGCCATTTTTCAGGCTAGCCGTCCCCGCTTCAGTTTTCTGTTTCTGCCAGTCCAGACCTGCACCGATATTGCCGTGGCCAACGGTGAAGGTATTCATCCACTGCGTGGTGTACTGTTTCACATCATCCATGCTGGAGGATGCCGCATAGCGCCCTTTGCTCGGATCGTAGTTCAGATCTTTGCTGCGACCATAACCCGCCACCAGCTGAGACTGATAAATGCCCTGGTTATAGCGCAGCCCGGTGTCCCAGTTCTGGCTATACAGCTGACGGGTGTCCGGCGTACCGGTCATGTTGAAGTTATCGTCATAGCTATCATAGCCGTCATAGGCGGTACGGTTGTCATAGCCAAAGCCACGGAAGAAACCGCTCACGCTGTCAGTGATCTGCTGCTCCACGGAGCCGTACAGAGACTTACTCATAAAACCATCGCGATCCGGCTGACGCGGTGCGTCTTGCGCATCGATATCAAAACCACGGGTATAGGTATAGTTACCCGCCAGAGTGACTTTGGTTTTATCGAATACCTGCTGGAATGAACCGTCGTAGGACTGGTAGCCCTTCGACCCTACGCCCGCAGTGATCTCACCGCCAGGCTGATCTCGCCCGGTAATAATGTTGATCACGCCGCCAATTGCATCGGAACCATACAGCGCCGAACGAGGGCCACGAATGTATTCAATACGCTGGATGAGAGAGGTCGGGATTTGGCTGAGATCGGCAACGTTACTGATCCCGGCGTTGTTCAGCGGGATACCGTCAATCAGCACCAGAACGTGGCGTGATTCCGTTCCGCGTATAAAAGTAGAAGCGTTAGCCCCCATGCCACCGCTCTGGGCGATATCCACACCCGGTAAACGCTGCATAACTTCAACGACGCTTTTTGCCTGCCAGCGCTCGATATCTTCACGCGTTACAACAGACGTTGGCGCCAGAACGGTATTTGCCGGTTGCTCAAAACGGTTTGCTGTCACCACCAACGAGTCAGCGCTTTCCTGCGCCCAGCCCGAAAATGCCGTGACGGAAAGCGCCGTCATCAGCGATACTTTTTTAATCATTGTTAAAGCATCCACAATATAAGAAGGATGCCGCAGGCGTCATCTATAGCACGCGATGATGAAACCAAATGCGACGTAATACCGGCAGGTCTTCGGGCTTGGTGGCGTGTGCGGATGAAGACTTCCCACTCGAAAGCAGTGTCTACAACATTCATCCCGCCAGTCTTTACCGCTGCGCGTCAGCTCCAGATTTACACTGGATTCCCTTTTCACTTAAAGGAGACCGGAAACAGAATGCTACAATTAGAAACGTATGGATGTCCAGACAGCTATGCATGATTAAATCTGGACATCCCCTGTACAGTGCTTACAATCCCCGCGAAATTGTTTACCACTCAGGATGCATCATGACCCCAGAACACCTCCCGACAGAACAGTACGACGCGCAGCTGGCAGAGAAAGTGGTCCGCCTGCAAAGTATGATGACGCCTTTCGCGGCGCCCGTTCCCGAGGTGTTCCGCTCGCCAGTCAGTCACTATCGCATGCGTGCCGAATTCCGCATCTGGCACGATGGCGACGACCTGTACCACATCATTTTCGATCAGCAGACCAAGTCGCGCATCCGCGTAAACAGTTTCCCGGCGGCGAGTGAATTAATTAACCAATTGATGACGCTGATGATCGACGGCGTGCGTGAAAACCCGATTTTGCGCCACAAACTGTTCCAGATTGATTACCTGACCACCCAAAGCAACCAGGCGATCGTCTCCCTGCTGTATCACAAAACCCTGAACGACGAATGGCGCCAGGAAGCGGAGGCACTACGCGATGCGCTGCGGGCGCAGAACATTAATGTGCATCTGATTGGCCGGGCGACCAAAACCAAAATCATGCTCGATCAGGACTATGTTGATGAACGTCTGCCGGTGGCCGGTAAAGAGATGATTTATCGCCAGGTCGAGAACAGCTTCACCCAGCCGAACGCGGCGATGAACGTGCAGATGCTGGAGTGGGCGCTGAGCGCCACCGAAGGTTCAACGGGAGATTTGCTCGAACTGTACTGCGGAAACGGTAACTTCTCGCTGGCTCTGGCGCGCAACTTTGAGCGCGTTCTGGCTACCGAAATCGCGAAACCGTCCGTGGCTGCCGCGCAATACAACATTGCAGCAAACCACATCGATAACGTGCAGATTATCCGTATGGCGGCAGAAGAGTTTACTCAGGCGATGAACGGCGTGCGTGAATTCAACCGGTTGCAGGGAATCGATCTGAAGAGCTATCAGTGTGAGACGATTTTCGTCGATCCGCCGCGCAGCGGGCTGGACAGCGAAACCGAGAAGATGGTGCAGGCGTATCCGCGGATTCTGTACATCTCCTGCAATCCGGAAACCTTGTGCAAGAATCTGGAAACATTAAGCCAGACACACAACGTTGAACGCCTGGCTCTGTTCGATCAGTTCCCGTACACGCACCACATGGAGTGCGGCGTGCTGTTAACGGCGAAGTAACCAACTTTCATAGGGTCGTAGGCCGGATAAGCGAAGCGCCATCCGGCATTTTTTGGCAGGTGGCGCTACGCTTACCTGCCCTACAAAACCCAAAAAACCACAAAACCCGTTATTCCTGGATCTGATGCTTACGGTTACGCATCTTGATGCCAATCCAGAACACCAGCGCCACAGACAGCACCGCCGGCAGGAAGTTAGAGCCGATATCCGGATATTCCGCACGCACCACAGTGCTATACAGCAGAACACCCAGAATAAAGAACGCGGCAGCCAGGCCCGGTAAACCAACCGGCATAGTGCGATTCTGATAGCGCTGATGCAGACAGTAAACCGTCAGCACCAGCGCAATAATCGGAAAGATTGAAAACGGCACAATCGAGCTAAACACCGCTGCAAACGTTCCGTTGATAGACAAGCCAGCGATCAATGCCAGCAACAACGTACCCTTATCCTGCCCTGACTGTTTCATGACTCACTCACCTTCGTCGATGTGATGCGCCGACTTTTCTTGTTCCCGGCGGTACCAGTAATACGCCCCTTTGGAAATCATCCGCAGCTGCAATACCAGTCGCTCTTCGAGTTGTTTGCGTTGCTCAACGCCTACATCCAGTGCTTCGGCACCCGCACTGAAAACAATGGTCACCATCGCCTCGGCCTGCGCTTCCGTGAAGGCTCGCGGCATATGGTTTTCGATTTCGAGATAGTCGGCAAGTTCCGCAATAAAATGCTGAATTTCGCGCGCAACGGCGGCACGAAACGCGGCCGATGTCCCCGACCGTTCGCGCAGTAACAGGCGAAAGGCGTTAGGGTTGTTGCCGATAAATTCCATAAAAGTCGATACGGACGTGCGGATCACGCTACCGCCTTTAGCGATACGCTGACGCGCCTGGCGCATGAGCTGGCGCAGCATCAGGCCGCTCTCATCCACCATGGTCAGACCCAGTTCATCCACATCACGAAAATGACGATAGAAGGACGTTGGCGCAATCCCGGCCTCTCGCGCAACTTCGCGCAGGCTCAAACTGGCAAAACTTCGCTCAGCACTCAGTTGACTGAATGCCGCTTCCACCAGCGAACGCCGGGTTTTCTCTTTTTGTTGTGCTCTTACGCCCATCACAATAGTTGAATCCTTCCAAAGGCCTTCAGGCACTATACCAGAGAATAAAATTAATCTGTTTGCATCGCTTTGTGAATGATTGTTTACGCGAGGTTTGTGCTCCACAGCCCGAAAAGAGCACAACGATAATTGGGTTATCCCGCTAATGATGTTACTATTCTGTTGCTTTTATGTATAAGAACAGGTAAGCCTTGCCATGTCACACACCTACGATTACGACGCAATAGTTATTGGTTCCGGCCCCGGCGGCGAAGGCGCTGCTATGGGGCTGGTGAAACAGGGAGCCAGAGTAGCGGTCATTGAGCGCTACCATAATGTTGGCGGCGGTTGCACCCACTGGGGTACCATCCCGTCCAAAGCCCTCCGCCACGCCGTTAGCCGCATTATTGAATTTAACCAGAACCCTCTTTACAGCGACCATTCCCGACTTCTTCGTTCTTCCTTTGCCGACATCCTTAACCATGCTGATAACGTCATTAATCAGCAAACGCGGATGCGCCAGGGGTTCTACGAACGCAACCACTGCGAAATATTGCAAGGTGACGCGCACTTTGTTGACGAACATACGCTGGCGCTTAAATGCCAGGACGGTTCCGTCGAAACGATCACCGCCGAGAAATTTGTCATCGCCTGTGGCTCACGTCCGTACCATCCGACCGACGTCGATTTTTCCCATCCGCGCGTGTACGACAGCGACTCGATCCTGAGCCTGCACCACGAACCGCGCCACGTGCTGATCTACGGCGCAGGGGTGATTGGCTGCGAATATGCGTCCATCTTCCGTGGAATGGACGTGAAAGTGGATCTGATTAACACCCGCGACCGGCTGCTGGCGTTTCTCGATCAGGAGATGTCCGACTCGCTCTCCTACCACTTCTGGAACAGCGGCGTGGTCATTCGCCACAACGAAGAGTACGAGAAAATCGAAGGCTGCGATGACGGCGTGATCATGCACCTGAAATCCGGCAAAAAACTCAAAGCCGACTGCCTGCTGTATGCCAATGGCCGTACGGGTAACACCGATTCGCTGGCGCTGGAAAATATCGGTCTGGCGACCGACAGCCGTGGTCAGTTGAAGGTCAACAGCATGTACCAGACCGCCCTGCCGCATATCTATGCTGTGGGTGACGTGATTGGTTATCCGAGCCTGGCATCTGCCGCTTACGATCAGGGCCGCATTGCCGCTCAGGCACTGGTCAAAGGCGAAGCCACCGCCCATCTGATCGAAGATATTCCGACCGGGATTTACACCATTCCTGAGATCAGCTCGGTAGGCAAAACCGAACAGCAGTTGACGTCAATGAAGGTGCCTTACGAGGTGGGTCGTGCGCAGTTTAAGCATCTGGCGCGGGCGCAAATCGTGGGAATGAGCGTGGGAACGCTGAAGATTTTGTTCCATCGCGAGACCAAAGAGATCCTCGGTATTCACTGTTTCGGTGAACGCGCGGCGGAAATCATTCATATCGGTCAGGCAATCATGGAGCAAAAAGGTGGCGGTAACACGATCGAGTACTTCGTTAACACCACCTTCAACTACCCGACGATGGCTGAAGCCTATCGGGTAGCGGCGCTGAACGGCTTAAACCGCTTGTTTTAACGCACCATCAAAGTGGCCATCCATCGAACTACGGATGGCCTCTGCCAGCTGCTCATAGCGGCTGCGCAGCGGTGATCCTGGACGATAAACCAGACCAATGGTGCGACGCGGTTCAGGCTTGATGCACGGCAGATAGACCACACCATCACGTTTACGCTCGCGCGGTACGGCCAGCGCAGGCAGCAGCGTAATACCACTTCCCGCCGCGACCATATTGCGCAGCGTTTCCAGGCTGGTTGCGCGGAAATGGGTATCTTCATCCGCACCCGCTTCAAAGCAGAAGCCCATCGCCTGATCGCGCAGGCAGTGGCCGTCTTCCAGCATCAACAGCTTTTCGCCCGCCAGATCGGACATCGGCACACGATCGCGATTCGCCCACGGGTGATCCTCATAGATCGCCAGCATCATCGGCTCATCAAACAGCGGCACTTCGATAAAGGCTTCGCTTTCTTTGACCAGCGCCAGAATGGCACAGTCGAGCTTACCGCTATCCAGCTGCGCCAGCAGTTGATGGGTCTGGGCTTCGTGCAGATACATTTCGAGTTTCGGGAAGGTCTGGTGCAACATCGGAATAATTTGCGGCAGCAGGTACGGGCCAACGGTTGGGATCAGGCCAATATGCAGCGGGCCGGACATGGCTTCCCCCTGCTGGCTTGCCATTTCCTTGAGCACTTTGACCTCGCGCAGCACGGTGCGCGCCTGATCCACCAGCAGCAAACCGGCCTGGGTGAACAGCACTTTACGACTGGTGCGCTCCAACAGCATCACGCCCAGCTCATCCTCAAGCTTACGGATTTGACCGCTCAGCGTGGGCTGGCTGACGTGGCAGGAATCTGCCGCGCGGCGAAAATGACGATGCTCAGCTAACGCTACCAGGTATTCAAGATCACGAATATTCATTATTCATCCTCCGTCGCCACGATAGTTCATGGCGATAGATAGCATAGCAACGAACGATTATCCCTATCAAGCATTCTGTTGAATAATACACCACATAGACGAGGCGGTGACTGTTTGACCCTTGAAGCGCCGCAGCGTCATACGAGTTTCTCTCAAAACTCGAACAACTAAAGCCAACGTGAACTTTTGCGGACCCCGTGTCCGCATTTTTTTTGCGTAAAAAAGCCCGGCAAAAGCCGAGCCTGGTTTTTGTCCCTCTCCGGTGGGAGAGGGTCGGGGTGAGGGCATCAGCCCGCACGTCATTAAATCAACCGATCTTTCGCATCCGCAATCGCCTGCGCTACCTGCTTAGGCGACACGCCACCTTTCGCCGCACGCTTATCCAGACAAGATTGCAGCGACAAAATCGGATACACATCGTCGCCAATCACCGCGCTGAATTTCTGCAAGTCAGCCAGCGTAAGGTCTTCCAGCGGTTTGCCCTGACGAATCGCCTCCACCACCGCTTCGCCCACGATATGGTGTGCTTCACGGAACGGCACGCCTTTCGCGACCAGGTAATCAGCCAGTTCGGTCGAGTTTGCATAGCCCTGCTGCGCCGCTTCCTGGCAGCGAGGACGTTTTACCTGAATGCCGTCCAGCACCAGCGCGCCCATGTGCAGGCAGTCAAGCCAGGTATCGAGGGCGTCGAACAGCCCTTCTTTATCTTCCTGCATGTCTTTGTTGTAAGCCAAAGGCAGGCCTTTCAGAGTCATCATCATGCCGGTCAGCGCGCCCTGCACGCGGCCACATTTACCGCGAATCAGCTCCAGCGCATCCGGGTTTTTCTTCTGTGGCATCAGGGAAGAACCGGATGTTACACGGTCGGACAGCTCAACAAACCCGGCTTCACCGGAGTTGAAGAAAATCAGATCTTCGGCAAAGCGCGAGAGGTGCACCATGCCAATAGAGGCGTTCGACAGCAGCTCCAGCACGTGATCACGATCGGAAACGCTGTCCAGGCTGTTACGGGTGGCAGAAGCAAAGCCCAGCCAGCCGGCCAGCTGTTCACGGTCGATTTCATAGGCGGTTCCGGCCAGCGCACCGCTGCCGAGCGGACTCACGTCCAGACGCTTCAGGGTATCCTGCAAACGGCTTTCATCACGCGCCAGCATCTCAACATACGCCAGACACCAGTGCGCAAAAGTTACCGGTTGCGCGCGCTGCAGGTGGGTGTAACCCGGCATCACGGCGTCCTGATTACTGTGCGCGGTTTCCACCAGCGCACTCTGCAACTGGCGATTGGCCGACAGCAATTCAACGACGGTGTCTTTACACCACAGCTTCAGATCCGTTGCGACCTGGTCATTACGGCTACGCCCGGTATGCAGCTTTTTGCCCAACTGGCCAACTTTGTCGATCAGTTTGCCTTCCACCCAGCTGTGAATATCTTCGGCATCGCTTTCGAGGATCTGCTGCGGGTTCAGACGAACCTCTTCCAGCAGATTATTCAGCGCCTCTTCAAGCTGCAATTGTTCGTCCGCCGTCAGTACGCCAACGGTGACCAGCGCTTTAGACCAGGCCACAGAGCCGACGATATCCTGTTCGGCCAGGCGGTAGTCGAAGCGCAAAGAGTCGTTGAACTGTTTGAACCGCTGATCCGCTGCCTGTGTAAAACGCCCACCCCAAAGTGCCATAACAATTTTCCTTGATAATGTAATTTTTGCCCGGTGGCGCTTCGCTTACCGGGCCTACAAACTCAGGTAGCCCGGATAAGCGAAACGCCATCCGGCACTGAATATTAAGCCAGAATACGCGTGCCAATCGGCGTGCCGTTAAACAGCGCCGGGAGTTGCTCTGCGTGACGCCACGAGGCGATATCCACCGGACGGCCCAGCGTGCGCGCGGCATCCAGCGCAGCGTTCACTTTCACAATCATGCCGTCGGTAATAATGCCCTGATCGATCAGCTGCTCGGCTTTCGCCGCCGTCATCTCGGCAATGCGCTGGCCTTTTCCATCCAGAATCCCACTCACATCAGAGAGCAGAATCAGATCCGCGCCCAGCGTCGCCGCCAGTGCCGTGGCCGCCTGGTCGGCGTTCACGTTCATCAGCTGTCCCTCTTCGGTCACCCCGATAGAGCTGACAACCGGCAGGAAACCACCTTCCAGCAGGGTGTTAATCAGCTTAGGTGAACCCGGTTGCGCCAGTCCAACGTGGCCCAGTTCTTCGTCGAGCTGAGTCACATTTACGCTGTCACCGTCACCCAGATACAGGCCCACAGATGCGATGTGATGTTTCTTCGCCCACGCCAGCAGCGTTTTGTTCGCCGTTCCCGCCAGCGCACCGGTAATGATGTCAATCTGATCGGCAGGCGTCACACGCAGGCCATTTTTCTTCTTCACCGGCAGATTCAGGCCTTTCATCAGCTCATCCACCACGCAGCCGCCGCCATGCACAATCACCAGCGGACGTTGGTGTGATTCACGATAGTTCACCAGGGCAGTAAACAGACGCTCCAGCGCTTCTTCGCTGTCCAGCAGAACACCACCGAGTTTGATAATTAATGGATTCATCATCACACCTTAAATAAGAGACTGCGTTTCAGCGAAGCCAAAACGAATATTGGCGCACTGCACCGCCTGAGCGGCTGCGCCTTTAAGAAGATTATCTTCCGCAGCAACCACGATCAGGTGCTCGCCCTGAACGGCAAAGCCGATATCGCAGAACGGCAGACCGACGACGTTTTTCAACGCCGGAACGCCTTTGTCATAAAGACGCACCAGCGGTTTGTCGGCGTACGCCTGAGTAAAGACGTCATGCACCTGTTCTTTGCTCACACCCGGTTTCAGGCGGCAGGTAATAGTTTCCAGAATCCCGCGTGGGAAGTTGCCCAGATGCGGGGTGAAAATCACCTCCGCGCCCAGATGGGTGGTGATTTCTGGGTGATGACGGTGGTTGAACACGCCATACGGCTGCAAGCTCACTTCGCAGAAACTATTGGAAATCGCCGCTTTACGTCCGGCACCGCTGACGCCACTGGTGGCGTTGATCACCGGCCACTGATTGAGATCCAGCAGGCCCGCGTCGATCAGCGGCTTAAGAGAAAGCTGCGCCGCCGTCGGGTAGCACCCTGGCACGGCAATCAAATTCGCTTCTTTCAGCTTATCCGCACTCCACTCCGCCAGGCCATAAACCGCTTTTTTAAGCAGATCCGGGTGCTGGTGAGTGAAGCCGTAATATTTTTCATAAAAAGCACTGTCGTTGACGCGGAACGCGCCGGAGAGGTCAAATACCACGCAACCGGCTGCAAGGAACTGCGGCGCGAGGTCATGACTGACTTCGTGTGCCGTGGCCAAAAACACCACGTCCACGCCTTCAGTAAACTCGCGGATATCGGACATCGGCTGCAACGGGAGATCGACGATTCCCTTAAGCTGCGGATGCAAATCGGAAATTAATTTTCCCGCATCATTGCTTTGCGCTGATACGGTCAAAGCGGTTATGGTCATATGAGGATGGCGATTCACGTAGCTTACAAGCTCTGCGCCCGCATAACCGCTAGCGCCCACAATCAGCGTATTCAACATCGGGTTCCTTTACGATCAACGTTAGTGTATTTTTATTCACATTTAGTGCATGAATATTGATACTATCACGACCTAAGGTATGTCAACAATGAAAATGAATTTACCACCCTTTATCGAGATTTACCGCGCCCTGATTGCCACGCCATCCATCAGTGCGACCGAAGAATCGCTCGACCAGAGCAATGAGTCTTTAATCAATTTACTGGCTGGCTGGTTTAGTGAACTCGGGTTTAAGGTGGAAGTTCAACCCGTTCCAGGCACTCGCAATAAATACAACCTGCTGGCCAGTACCGGAGAAGGTGCAGGCGGCCTGCTGCTCGCCGGGCACACGGATACCGTTCCCTTTGATGATGGCCGCTGGACGCGCGATCCTTTCACCCTGACCGAGCACGACAACAAGCTCTACGGTCTGGGCACGGCGGACATGAAAGGCTTCTTCGCCTTTATTCTGGATGCGCTACGTGACGTGGACGTGAAAACCCTGAAAAAGCCGCTCTATATTCTGGCGACCGCCGATGAAGAGACCAGCATGGCGGGGGCGCGCTATTTTTCTGAAAACACCGCCCTGCTCCCGGATTGCGCCATTATCGGTGAGCCAACGTCTCTGCAACCGATTCGCGCGCATAAAGGTCACATCTCAACGGCGGTGCGCGTGATGGGTCAGTCCGGTCACTCCAGCGATCCGGCCCGTGGCGTGAACGCCATCGAACTGATGCACGATGCGATTGGCCGCATCATGCAGTTGCGCGATTCGCTGAAAGAGCGTTATCACCACGATTCGTTTACCGTGCCTTATCCGACGCTGAACCTCGGCAGCCTGCACGGCGGTGATGCCTCCAACCGCATCTGTGCCTGCTGCGAACTGCATATGGATATCCGCCCCCTGCCGGGAATGACCCTGAGCGATCTGGACGGTCTGCTGACAGAAGCGCTGGCCCCCGTCAGCGAGCGCTGGCCTGGCCGTTTGACCGTGTCCGAACTGCATCCACCGATTCCAGGCTACGAATGCCCGCCGGATCACCAGCTGGTGCAGGTGGTGGAAAAACTGCTCGGTGCGCAAACCGACGTGGTGAACTACTGCACCGAAGCACCGTTTATTCAGACCCTGTGTCCAACGCTGGTACTCGGCCCTGGCTCGATCAATCAGGCGCACCAGCCGGATGAATATCTGGAAACCCGCTTTATTAAGCCGACGCGCGAGTTAATTACCCAGGTTGTGCACCATTTCTGCTGGCATTAACTCCCCCCGCTTTTATTCCCTCTCCCCGTGGGAGAGGGTTAGCGTGAGGGCACCAAAACGCATGATCCCCATCACATTCTCATAAGCATCGCTTATCTGACGCGAAGCGAATTAAATTTCGTAAATTACCCACATTTATTCGTTTGCTGAACCGTTTTCGCAGCAATTGACGACAGGGGTTTTACGTGGCTTTATAAAGGGAGATGACAAATAAATGTCCAAAAGATTTCTGAATGGGCATAAACGAAAATGATGGGGTGTCTGGGTTTATATGAACGAACAATATTCCGCGTTGCGTAGTAATGTCAGTATGCTCGGCAAAGTGCTGGGAGATACCATCAAGGACGCGCTGGGAGAGAACATCCTCGACCGCGTTGAAACTATCCGTAAGCTGTCCAAATCCTCCCGTGCAGGAAATGAAGCGAACCGCCAGGAGCTGCTCACCACTTTGCAGAACCTGTCCAACGACGAGTTGCTGCCCGTCGCACGCGCGTTTAGCCAGTTCCTGAACCTGGCTAACACCGCTGAGCAATATCACAGCATTTCGCCAAACGGCGAAGCTGCCAGCAACCCGGAAGTGATTGCCCGCACGCTCAGAAAACTCAAAGACCAGCCCGATCTCAATGAAGACACCATCAAAAAAGCGGTGGAATCCCTCTCGCTGGAACTGGTGCTGACTGCGCACCCGACCGAGATCACCCGCCGCACGTTGATCCACAAAATGGTGGAAGTGAACAACTGCCTGAAACAGTTGGACAACAAAGACATCGCGGATTACGAGCGTAATCAACTGATGCGTCGTCTCCGCCAGTTGATTGCCCAGTCCTGGCACACGGATGAAATCCGTAAATATCGCCCAAGCCCGGTTGATGAAGCCAAATGGGGCTTTGCAGTCGTGGAAAACAGCCTGTGGGAAGGCGTACCGAACTACCTGCGCGAGCTAAATGAACAGCTCGAAGAGAACCTGGGTTATCGCCTGCCAGTAGATTTTGTCCCGGTCCGTTTCACCTCCTGGATGGGCGGGGACCGCGACGGTAACCCGAACGTCACCGCTGAAATCACCCGCCACGTCCTGCTCCTGAGCCGCTGGAAAGCCACCGACCTGTTCCTGAAAGATATTCAGATCCTGATTTCTGAACTGTCGATGGTCGATGCTACGCCAGAACTGCTGGAACTGGTCGGCGAAGAGGGTGCCAGCGAGCCGTACCGCTATCTGATGAAAAATCTGCGCAGTCAGCTGCTTGCGACACAAGCCTGGCTGGAAGCGCGCCTGAAAGGCCAGCGCCTGCCAAAACCGGCGGGGCTGTTGAGCCAGAACGAACAGTTGTGGGACCCACTCTACGCTTGCTATAAGTCATTGCAGGCCTGTGGCATGGGCATCATCGCCAACGGCGAACTGCTCGACACCCTGCGTCGCGTGAAGTGTTTCGGCGTGCCGCTGGTGCGTATCGATGTGCGCCAGGAAAGTACCCGTCACACCGAAGCGCTGGGTGAATTGACCCGCTACCTCGGCATCGGCGACTATGAAAGCTGGTCAGAAGCCGACAAACAGGCCTTCCTGATCCGCGAGCTGAACTCCAAGCGCCCGCTCCTGCCACGCAGCTGGGAGCCGAGCGAAGAGACCAGCGAAGTGCTCAACACCTGCAAAGCGATCGTTGATGCGCCGAAAGGATCGGTGGCCGCCTATGTGATCTCAATGGCCAAAACCCCATCCGACGTGCTGGCCGTACATCTGTTGTTGAAAGAGGCGGGTATCAGCTTTGCGCTGCCGGTTGCCCCACTGTTTGAAACCCTCGACGACCTGAATAACGCTAACGACGTGATGACCCAGCTGCTGAATATCGACTGGTATCGCGGCTTTATTCAGGGCAAACAGATGGTGATGATTGGCTATTCCGATTCCGCAAAAGACGCGGGCGTGATGGCGGCCTCCTGGGCGCAGTATCAGGCGCAGGATGCACTGATCAAAACCTGCGAAAAAGCGGGTATCGAACTGACCCTGTTCCACGGTCGCGGCGGCTCTATTGGTCGCGGCGGTGCACCGGCTCATGCGGCACTGCTCTCCCAACCGCCGGGTAGCCTGAAAGGCGGCCTGCGCGTGACCGAGCAGGGCGAAATGATTCGCTTTAAATACGGTCTGCCGGAAGTGACAATCAGCAGTCTGTCGCTCTATACCAGCGCGATTCTGGAAGCTAACTTACTGCCGCCGCCGGAGCCGAAAGACGCGTGGCGTCATATCATGGACGAGCTGTCAGACATCTCTTGTGACCTGTACCGGGGCTACGTGCGTGAAAATAAAGACTTCGTGCCGTACTTCCGCTCGGCAACGCCTGAGCAGGAGCTGGGCAAACTGCCGCTCGGTTCACGTCCGGCGAAACGTCGTCCTACCGGCGGTGTCGAGTCCCTGCGCGCCATTCCGTGGATCTTCGCCTGGACGCAAAACCGCCTGATGCTGCCCGCCTGGCTGGGTGCCGGTGCCGCGCTGCAAAAAGTGGTCGAAGACGGTAAGCAAAGCGAGCTGGAAACCATGTGCCGCGACTGGCCGTTCTTCTCTACCCGTCTGGGAATGCTGGAGATGGTGTTCTCGAAAGCCGACCTGTGGCTGGCGGAATACTACGACCAGCGCCTGGTTAAACAGGAACTCTGGGGTCTGGGCAAAGAGTTGCGCGAGCTGCTGGAAGGCGACATCAAAGTCGTACTGGCCATCGCTAACGATTCACATCTGATGGAAGATTTGCCGTGGATTGCCGAGTCCATTCAGCTGCGTAATATCTACACCGACCCGCTAAACGTACTGCAGGCAGAGCTTTTACACCGCTCCCGTCAGGCGGAAGAGGCAGGTAAAGAGCCGGACCCACGCGTGGAACAAGCGCTGATGGTCACCATCGCTGGCGTCGCCGCTGGGATGCGTAATACGGGCTAATATCTGTTTTATACCCATCAGGCCACACCCTATGTGGCCTTTTTTTATGCCTGCAGGTAAGGTTTTCTCTTTGGTCAACGTGGAAGGAAACACCATGCAGCAAGATATCAGCCTGATCCTGGCCGGATTGATAAATGCTCCGACTTCATTGCGGCAGGTGCATTTCGCTAACCCCACCTCTCTCGCACCCGAGCTGGCACTGCAGGTCGATTTTCCGCGTCTGGAGATCGTGCTGGAAGGCTCAGTGCAGGATACATCAACGGGAGTTTTGCACCCGAATGATGTTCTGTACGTCCCGGCGGGTGGCTGGAACTTTCCACAATGGCAGCAGCCTGCAACCGCCCTGAGCATTCTGTTCGGCAAGCAGCAGCTTGGATTTAGCCTGGTGCAATGGGACGGCGTCGTCCTTCGCAATCTGGCCAAACAGCACGTTGCACGCCGTGGCCCGCGTATTGGCTCTTTCCTGTTACAAACGCTGCATGAAATGCAGATGCAACCGCAGGAACAACACACCGCGCGCCTGATAACGTTAAGCCTGCTCAGCCATTGTACCGACCTGCTCGGCAGCCAGATTCAGACCGCCTCTCGCAGCGAAGCCTTATTCGGCGCCGTGCGCGACTATATTGACGAGCACTACGCGTCACCGCTCACCCGCGAATCCGTCGCCAAAGCGTTCTATATCTCGCCCAACTATCTGTCTCATCTTTTCCAGAAGACCGGCGCGGTAGGGTTTAACGAGTATCTGACGCAAACCCGGCTGGAGCACGCGCGCCAGTTGCTGAAGGGGTATGATCTGAAGGTCAAAGAGATCGCGCACAGCTGCGGATTTGTAGACAGTAACTATTTTTGCCGACTGTTTCGCAAGAATACGGAACGTTCACCGTCGGAGTATCGCCGCCAGTATCACAGCCAGCTCACCGGCAAGACAGTTAATCCAGAATAAGATGGGTATGCTGTGGAGCAGAAAGCATCTTGCGCGCTGCACTCATCACTTTTTGCGGCTCACGTAAGAAGGCATTGATACCGCACTTCACATAGCGACACTGTTCGAAGCGTTCCATTCCAGACAGCTCTATATCGGTAATCAGCAGAACGACCTCCGCTTGACGAATGTCTTCGTCAGTCAGTTCGCACTCAATGCCCAGAGCGCCCTGAGTTTCAATCCGAACGTTCCATTTTTCCTGTGAACAGAGCTTTTCCAGCCGTTCGGCAGCCATGTAGGTATGAGCGACACCACTGACACAGGCGGTGACGGCGGCGATACGGTGCCCTGCATTCGCTGTCATGTTAACCTCCAAGGGTAACCAAAAATCCTGCCTGTTCGGCCATCTGTTGCATTGTGGCGATCTCCTCTTCCGTGGGTACAGCCACCTGACTCATCGTCCATTCGTGTCCGAGCAGCCGGTATTTCGGTTCCCCGTACTGATGAAAGGGCAGCAAATGCAACTGCCGTATTCCTGAGGGTATCAGAAATGCCAGCACGCGATTCATATTCGCTTCGCTCAGCGTAAAACCGGGGATGAGCGGCACGCGTGGGATCACGCTGATACCCTCTTCCGCCAGACGCAGCAGGTTATCCAGCACCCGTGGTAAATTCATCTTCACCACCGTTTTCGCCCGGTCTGCATCCATGATTTTTAGATCGAACAGCACTTCATCGCACTGCTTTGCGAGGGGTAACAGGCGGGAAATCGGCGCATCGCCTGCAGTTTCAATGGCGGTGTGAATCCCCCATCGACGCAGTCGCTGCAAAAGCGCAGTGGCAAACGGGGCCTGCATCAGGACTTCACCACCGGAGAGCGTCACACCCCCGCCGGATGAGCGAAAGAAGACCTCATCTTTCATCACCTCGCGTTCGAGTTCATCCAACGTCACATCACGCCCAATGTGCTCAAACGCACCGGAAGGACACTCCTCGACATCTCGCAGACAGGGCGCACAGTGCAGACATTTACTCTCTCTGCGCACGGTTTCAATCTTTGGCGAGATGGATTCCGGGTTCGCACACCACGGGCAGGAGTGGGGGCAGCCTTTGAAAAACACGACAGTACGTATGCCCCGCCCATCGTTCAGGGAGTAACGCTGGATGTTGAAAATCCGCGCCACATCGGCGCGGGTTTCGATCACTTCACAGCTGATGCGCGGTGCGGCGGATAATGTCATCTTGAATCTCCTTCGACAGCTCGACAAAGAAGGCGCTGTACCCGGCGACGCGGACCACCAGCCCGGCGAAATCTTGCGGGCGCTGCTGCGCTTCGCGAAGCGTATCCGCATTCACCACGTTGAACTGCACATGCTGGAGCTTGAGCTGAGTAAAAGCGCGCAGGAAATCGGCCAGTTTTTGTAATCCTGCATCCCCTTCCAGCGTCGCCGGTGTGAATTTCACGTTCAGCAAGGTGCCATTCGAGAGCAGATAGTTATCCAGCTTACTCACAGATTTCAGCACTGCCGTCGGGCCCTGCATGTCCTGACCGAGCATCGGCGATAGCCCACCGTCGGCCAGCTGTTCACCGGCAAAGCGTCCATCTGGCGTGGCTCCAACGACAGCGCCAAGCGGCACGTGCGCTGAGACGGTGTACGACCCCGGCGTGAATTGCCCCCCGCGCGGGTTTCGATATTTCTCGACCTCTTTGCAGTAATGACGCAGGAGTTCAGCGCTGATATTGTCGACTTCATCGATATCATTGCCATACTTTTCAAAGCGATTGATCAGCCTTGCACGAATCTTTTCGCCCTCCGGCGTAGCGAAGTTTGCCTTTAGTACCGCCAGCAGTTCATCAAAACTTAAGCGCTGCTGTTCAAACACCAAC
Organism: Lelliottia jeotgali; assembly: GCA_002271215.1. NCBI lineage: Bacteria > Pseudomonadati > Pseudomonadota > Gammaproteobacteria > Enterobacterales > Enterobacteriaceae > Lelliottia > Lelliottia jeotgali. Next base: position 4,453,916 of record CP018628.1, read on the forward strand.
CCTTTCAGCGCATGAAGTGAGTCACTCAGATTGGCGATACCAATGCCCTGAACGCCGGAGAAGTTATACCGCGCTCCGCCCTCCGTGATGTCTTTGCCATTAACGAGACAATCGCTGATAAACGAAGAGAGCAGCGGAACCGGCGCCCAGTCGCGATGGCCGATGTCGCAGATATTGCTGCCCTCCACCATCAACGCAATGTAGTGGTTAATTTTATGGCGGATATGTTCGAGCAGCCCGTCATAACTGAGATCAGCATTGCCTTCGTTCTCCTGCATAGCGATTTCCATCACTTTCAGCAGGTTAAACATGGCGATATCGTGCAGTCCGTAGGTTTTGCCCGGAATGGAGAGTTCCACGCAGCCGACCACCGCGTAATCGCGCGCGTCTTCCAGCGACACGCCGCGGTTCAGGAACGCAGGCACCACCACTTCGTCATTGAAAATCTGCGGAATACCGGTGCCCAGACGGATGGTTTCTGCCGTCTTGAGCAGGAAGGGTCTGTCGATAAACTCATTCACCCGCACGCCGAGGTTCGGCTGGGGAAGCTGGATGCTCTGATACGCATCGAGACACAGAAATGAGAGCACGTTAACCGCGCTGCGACCATTCTCCGTCAGGCCACCTAACAGCGCGGTGTAACCGGTCGGGAAACCAGCAAAATAGCGGGCGCTGCTGGTCGAGCGCAGCAGCACGATATCGTTGCATTTTACCCACAGGGATTCTAATAGTTCTTTGAGGAACGCAGGGTCTTCGCCCTGAGTCAGAGAGGCCTGATAAAACGGCAGCATATACTGGTCGAAGCGCCCGATAGAGAGCGAGCTGGCGTTGGATTCATACTGCAAAATGACGTTCATGTACCAGAACAGCTGACAGGCCTGCCAGAAAGTTTGCGGCTTATACCGCGCGTTGTGGCGCGAATTTGCGGCGATGGTCAGCAATTCCTGGCGACGCGGTTCGTCACTGCGTTCCGCTATCGCCTCCGCCAGCGCTGCGTAGCGCAGAATATGGCGCTGAGAGGCTTCAAGCAGGAGCAGCGCGGCCTGATAGAAATGATTCTGCGGCTCGCGCTGACAGTGTTCGTCCATTTCTTCCACCAGCGCCCCCAGCCCGTTATTGAGCAGGCGCGGGTAATCAATGATGATGTGTCCCTGGCCTTTGTCCGTCTGGTTAACGCTGAAAATCTGCGTGCTCACCGCCGCTTTCACTTCATCCGTCATCTGGCTGTTGATGAAGTCCTTCATCGACCGTTTTTCCCAGTACGGATAAAGCACATCGCGGTAGAGGCGTTTGTCCTCTTCGCTGATGGTAAAGCGATCCTGCGGTCGGGTGGCGAATTGCTCCAGCTCTTTCAGTAGCCAGTATGGGTCCATTTCGGGCGACATAATCCCGGCGCGCGGTTTGACCGTGCGGTTACCGGCAATCAGTTCGTCATCACGAATCGCGATCTCAACCTTGTCGAGAATATACGCTGTCGCTTTCGCCCGACGCAGAATGACCGGTTCGCCTTCCGTCTGCTGATGGCTTTCGGTATAGAGCAGCGCGCGTTCAAGAGATATTTCACGTGGGCTGGCGAACAAGGCGTCTTTCAGGCGCTGAATACGATTCGTCATGAGGGAACTCCTGTAGCTGAAAACAAGCCCACCCCGAAGGGTGGGAGGATGTCAGGCGGTTTGCGCCAGGTGGGCATCAATTTTGTTCATGATGGCGTCTGCGCGTTTTACCGCATCGCTGATGTTGACGCGTACGATGGTTTTCCCGGCGAAGCGCTCTTCAAACTTAATGCCGATATCTTTGGTCAGGATGACCATATCCGCCGCCGCAACGTCTTCAGCGGTCAGTTCGTTTTCCAGGCCGATAGAGCCCTGAGTTTCAACTTTGACTTCCCAACCTTTGGCTTTGGCGGCACTTTCCAGCGCTTCGGCGGCCATGTAGGTGTGGGCAACACCAGACGGACAGGCGGTGACAGCAATAATTCGGGCCATGTTTTCTTCCTCACTCAGTTAATTTCAAAATCCAGATCCAGGTCGTCTTCTTTTTCCTCGACCTGCTTCGTGTTCTTACGCGCCATACTTTTGAGCACGTTGACGCTGACCGCAGTGACTACCGCACCCACGGCGACGGCGGCGATATACCCGAGTTTGCCTTCCACTACTGGCAGAACAATCAGGCCGCCCCATCCGGCATAGCACTGCGCACCAAACACGGCGGCGGTGACTGCGCCACAGGCAGAGCCAAGCATGATGGAGGGAATCACGCGCAGCGGATCGGCGGCGGCAAAGGGAATCGCCCCTTCCGTCACGCCAACGCAGCCCATCACCAGCGCCGCTTTACCCGCTTCACGCTCTTCTGCATTGAAATTCTTGCGGTTTATCAGCGTCGCCAGCCCGAGACCTAACGGTGGAACACAGATTCCGACCGCCGCGATGGCGACCACCGTATAAACCCCCTGCGCCACGCAAATCAGCATGAAGGCGTAGGCCACTTTGTTGATAGGGCCGCCCATGTCGAAGGCCAGCATCAGCCCCATGATGACGGCGAGTACCACGATGCTTCCCTGCTGCATACCCTGCAGCCAGTGTGTTAAACCGCTGGTGAGCGCGCCGACCGGTTCGCCGAGTCCCCACATCATGATGCCTGCAGTGATGAAGGTGCCGATGATAGGAATAATGAAAATTGGCATCACCGAGCGCAGCACTTTCGGCACCGGCAGTTTTTTCAGATAGAAGACAACAATACCGCCGAGTATCCCGGCGATGATCGCGCCGAAGAAGCCTGCGCCGAAGCTGTTACCGACCCAGGCCGCGATAGCGCAGGGCGCAAGCGCCGCACGTTCAGCAATGGAGTAACCGATATAGGCCGCCAGAAAAGGCACCATCAGCGTTAAACCTGCCACGCCGAGATCGAACAATTTTTTCAGATTAGGATCGGTGGCAGCGTCCGGGACGGCACCTTTGCCGTAAAGCATGACCGAAATAGCCAGCAAAATACCGCCTGCGACGACGAAGGGGATCATGTGCGACACCCCCGTCATCAGATGCTGCCGCGTGTTCTTGAGAATATGCACCAACTCTTTCATGTGTCGCTCCTGAGCTTATGCTCGCCCTTATCCATAGAGATGTTGTGGCAAACAATAGGCAATCGGGAAGCGGCCTGACAGTGGACAAAAAGGCCATTTGCTGGATTTTTGTAATGTAGAAAGAAAAATGCGATCCGCCTCGAAATTTACGCCCCGCGTAGCAATGAGCAAAAACAGCCAACCTGTGAGTTAAATCTCACTTTTCACCAGACATTACATTTGTCCAGCTTTTGGCAGTTTTGTCACATGGCGCGCTTCACCGTCACGCTCGTATGCTTTCCACTAATGATGGTTTTGGATTTCAGGAGTGAGCGTATGTCTCTGGTAGTGGAATTTATCTGTGAGTTACCTAATGGCGTACATGCCCGTCCGGCAAGTTGCGTTGAAACGCTGTGCAATACGTTTTCCTCGCAGATTGAGTGGCACAACCTACGCACCGACCGTAAAGGGGATGCCAAAAGTGCGCTGGCGCTGATCGGTACCGATACGCTAACAGGTGACTCCTGCCGGTTGATTATCACGGGCGAAGATGAGCAAAGCGCCTTTGAACGTCTGGCACAGTGGCTAAAAGTGGAATTCCCCCACTGTGATGCGCCGCTGGCCGCTGCCATCAGCACCGATCTCGACCCACTGCCGGAATCCCTGACTCGCCTGAATCCAACGCTGTTTCGCGCCCTGCCCGTGTGCAGCGGGAGCGAGCACGGCGTGCTGACGTTACTCACTTCACTCGACCTCAACGCGCTCACCTCTCTTCCTGATGTCCGGTGCACAGAAGAGGAACAGTCTGCGCTGGATCAGGGCCTGACGCTGCTGGTAAAAAACATTGGGCTGCGCGCGCTGGATAGCGACAGCACCGCGAATGCGATTCTGGAAGCCCACCGCTCGCTGGCGACAGACACCTCCCTGCGCCAACATCTGCTGGCGGGTGTCAACCAGGGGTTGAGTTGCGCGCAAGCGGTCATCGCCACGGCAAATCATTTCTGCGCCGAGTTTTCGCGCTCCAGCAGCAGCTATTTACAGGAGCGTGTGCTCGACGTGCGCGATGTCTGCTATCAGCTGTTACAGCAAATCTACAGCGAGGAGCGCTTTCCGGCTCCGGGCCAACTCACGCAGCCGTCCGTTTGTCTTGCCGACGACCTCACGCCAGGCCAGTTCCTTGAGCTGGATAAAACGCTGTTGAAAGGTCTGCTGCTGAAAAGCGGCGGAACCACTTCACACACGGTGATTCTGGCACGTTCCTTTAACATCCCAACGCTGGTCGGCGTCGACAGCGATAGCCTGCTTTCGTGGCGCGACCAGCCAGTGTTTATAGACGGGAACGCCGGTGTGGTGGTGGTGAATGCCAGCATCGCCGTTGAGCGTTATTACCAGCAGGAACGCGACGTACAGCAGATGCTGCGCGAACAGCAGAGCGTCTGGCTCAATCGCGAAGCGAGAACTGCAGACGGTCTACGCATTGAAATTGCTGCCAACATTGCCCATTCAGCTGAAGCGCAGGCCGCCTTTGGCAACGGGGCCGAGGGGGTTGGCCTGTTCCGCACCGAAATGCTGTACATGGACCGCGCCAGCGCCCCCTGTGAAAACGAACTGTACAACATTTTTTGTCAGGCCCTGGAGAGTGCAAACGGGCGCAGCATCATCGTGCGCACTATGGATATTGGCGGTGACAAACCTGTTGAATACCTCAACATTCCGGCAGAGAACAACCCGTTCCTCGGCTATCGCGCGGTGCGAATTTACGAAGAGTACGCCGCGCTGTTCACCACTCAGCTCAGGGCGATCCTCCGCGCCTCTGCCCACGGCAGTCTCAAGATCATGATCCCGATGATCTCCTCGATGGAAGAGATCCTATGGGTGAAAGAAAAACTCGCCGAAGCCAAACAACAACTGCGTGCCGAGCATATTCCGTTCGAAGAGAAGATCCCGCTCGGCATCATGCTCGAAGTGCCGTCGGTGATGTTCATCATCGACCAGTGTTGTGAAGAGATTGATTTCTTTAGCATCGGCAGTAATGACCTGACGCAATATCTGCTGGCGGTCGACCGGGATAACGCCAAAGTGACGCGTCATTACAACAGCCTGAATCCGGCGTTCCTGCGGGCGCTCGATTTCGCCGTGCAGGCCGTGCATCGCCAGGGAAAATGGATTGGTCTTTGCGGTGAGCTGGGGGCAAAAGGGTCGGTGCTGCCGCTGCTCGTCGGGCTGGGGCTGGATGAACTCAGCATGGGATCACCGTCGATTCCCGCGACCAAAGCGCGCCTGGCACAGCTGGACAGCCGCGCGTGCCGCCAGTTGCTCAATCAGGCAATGGCGTGTCGCACCTCGCTGGAAGTGGAGCATCTGCTCGCCCAGTTCCGCATGAATCATCAGGATACGCCGCTGGTGACGCCGCACTGCATTTCTCTGGATAACGACTGGGCCAGCAAGGAAGAGGTCATGAAAGGCATGACCGATAAGCTGCTGCTCGCCGGACGCTGCCGTTATCCACGCAAACTGGAAGCCGATTTGTGGGCGCGTGAAGCCGTGTTCTCGACCGGTCTGGGTTTCAGTTTTGCCATTCCACACAGCAAATCCGAACACATTGAACAATCCACCATCAGCGTCGCGCGCCTTAAAGCCCCCGTGCAGTGGGGCGATGAAGAGGCACAATTCATCATCATGCTGACCCTCAATAAACACGCGGCGGGCGATCAGCACATGCGTATTTTCTCGCGTCTGGCGCGACGCATCATGCACGCAGATTTCCGCAACGCGCTGGTGAACGCCAGCTCCGAAGAGGCCATCGCGGCCCTGCTGCAACGTGAATTAGAACTGTAAACAGAGGAAGAGTCATGGAACTGTATCTGGATACCGCCAACGTGGCGGAAGTTGAACGTCTGGCCCGTATTTTTCCGATTGCTGGCGTCACCACCAACCCGAGCATAGTCGCTGCGAGCCGCGAACCCCTCTGGGATGTGCTGCCACGCCTGCAACAAGCCATCGGTCCGGAGGGCATTCTGTTTGCGCAGACCTTAGCTCGCGACGCCAACGGTATGGTGACCGAAGCTAAACGCCTGAACAATGAGTTGGCGGGTATCGTGGTGAAAATCCCGGTAACCGCAGAGGGTCTGGCGGCAATCAAGATCCTGAAAAAAGAAGGTATTACGACACTCGGCACCGCCGTTTATAGCGCGGCGCAGGGTTTACTGGCGGCGGTTGCTGGCGCGAAATACGTTGCGCCTTACGTGAATCGCGTTGACGCGCAAGGAGGAGACGGCATTCGCATGGTTCAGGAACTGCAATCCCTGCTGGAACTTCACGCGCCAGAGAGCAAAGTGCTGGCCGCCAGTTTCAAAACCCCACGCCAGGCACTCGACTGTCTGCTTGCCGGATGTGAGGCAATCACCCTTCCTTTAGATGTAGCGCAACAAATGCTCGGTACACCCGCGGTAGAGTCAGCCATAGAGAAGTTCGAGCACGACTGGAAAAACGCGTTTGGTAACCTCAATCTCTAAAGGAGAAACGTTATGGACCGTATCATTCAATCCCCTGGTAAATACATTCAGGGCGCGGATGTTCTCACTCGCCTCGGCGACTACTTAAAGCCCCTGGCCGCACGTTGGCTCGTCGTCGGCGATAAATTCGTTCTCGGTTTTGCTGAAGAGACTCTGCGTAAAAGCTTCAAAGATGCTGAACTGCATGTCGAAATTGCACCCTTTGGCGGCGAATGCTCCCAGAATGAAATCGACCGCCTGCGCAAGCTGGCGAAAGGTGCCGATTGCCAGGCGGTGTTGGGTATCGGCGGTGGTAAAACGCTGGATACCGCCAAAGCACTGGCCCACTTTATGGATGTGCCGGTCGCCATCGCGCCAACTATTGCCTCCACGGATGCGCCGTGCAGCGCCCTTTCAGTTATCTATACCGACAGCGGTGAGTTCGACCGTTATCTGATGCTGCCGCATAACCCAAACATGGTTATCGTCGACACCAAAGTGGTGGCCGGTGCGCCTGCACGTTTACTGGCGGCGGGGATTGGCGATGCGCTGGCAACCTGGTTTGAAGCCCGCGCATGTTCCCGCAGCGGGGCTACGACTATGGCGGGGGGAAAATGCACCCAAGCCGCACTGGCGCTGGCCGAACTGTGCTACAACACACTTCTCGAAGAGGGTGAAAAAGCAATGCTGGCGGCCGAGCAGCATGTGGTGACGCCCGCCCTCGAACGCGTAATTGAAGCCAATACCTACCTGAGCGGTGTGGGCTTTGAAAGCGGCGGATTAGCCGCGGCCCATGCGATTCACAACGGCCTGACCGCCATCCCGGATGCCCACCACTATTATCACGGTGAAAAAGTCGCATTTGGCACGCTCACTCAACTGGTGCTGGAAAACGCCCCGCTTGACGAGATCGAAACGGTTGCCGCGCTGTGTCACAGTGTGGGCTTGCCAATTACCCTGGCGCAGCTGGATATTAAAGAGGATATTCCGGGGAAAATGCGTCTGGTGGCAGAGGCGTCCTGTGCGGAAGGCGAGACGATTCACAACATGCCGGGCGGTGTGATACCGGATCAGGTGTACGCAGCATTGTTAGTTGCCGACCAATATGGGCAGCGTTTTTTGCATGAGTGGGAATAGCTGAAAGTACCGGGTGGCACGGCCTACAAAAATCGTAGGTCCGTGCAAGCGTGGCGCCGCCGGGCAAAAAAAATCCCCGCCAATGCGGGGATTTTTATGAGCACAAGATTACTGAACGTCGAAACGATCCAGGTTCATCACTTTCACCCAGGCCGCAACAAAGTCCTTCACGAACTTCTCATTGGCATCCTGACTGGCATAAACTTCCGCAAGCGCACGCAGTACCGCGTTAGAACCAAACACCAGATCGGCACGCGTTGCGGTGTATTTCACCTCTCCGCTTTGACGATCGCTGCCTGCAAACAGTTCGTTTGAGGCGTCGGTGGCTTTCCATTGGGTGTTCATATCCAGCAGATTGACGAAGAAATCGTTGCTGAGCACGCCCACGCGATCGGTGAAGACGCCATTCTGGCTGCCGTCAAAGTTGGTACCCAGCACACGCATACCGCCTACCAACGCAGTCAGTTCTGGTGCGGTCAGCGTCAGCTGTTGCGCTTTATCGATCAGCAGAGATTCCGTTGTCGCTGCATCCTGATGGGCGCGATAGTTACGGAAACCATCGGCAACCGGCTTGAGCAGATCAAACATTTCAATATCGGTCTGATCCTGACGCGCATCTACGCGACCCGGTGTAAACGGCACGGTGATGTACGCGCCAGCGGCTTTCGCGGCTTGTTCAACACCCACTACACCGGCCAGTACAATGATGTCCGCAAGCGAGGCTTTATGGGCAGCTTTGTAGATACCTTCAAGTACCGGAAGAACCCTGGCCGCCGTCGCGTTCACATCCCAGTCGCGCTGCGGAGCCAGCGCCAGCCGTGCTCCGTTAGCACCGCCACGCTTATCACCGCCACGGAAGGTAGACGCTGAAGCCCAGGCAACAGACACCAGCTCACTGACCGTCAACCCGGAAGCCGCAATATCTGCTTTCAGGCTTTCAATGTCTTCAGCCGTTGGCTGGAAGAACGGATACGGCAGCGGGTCTTGCCAGATCAAATCTTCTTTCGGCACTTCTGGCCCGATGTACCGTGCTTTTGGCCCCATATCCCGATGCGTCAGTTTGAACCATGCGCGGGCAAAGGCTTCGTTAAATGCCTGCGGATCGTTGAGGAAGCGACGAGAAATCTTCTCGAATTCCGGGTCCATGCGCAGCGTCAGGTCGGTGACCAACATGGTTGGCTTGCGTTTTTTCGATGGATCGAACGGGTCAGGAATCATCTCTGGCGCGTCAACGGCTTCAAACTGAATCGCCCCTGCCGGGCTGCGAGTCTGTACCCATTCGAATTTGAACAGGTTCTCGAAGAAGTAGTTGCTCCACTGGGTTGGCGTTTGCGTCCAGACCACTTCCAGACCAGAGGTGATGGCATCTGCGCCGACACCGCTGCCGTGGGTGCTGCTCCAGCCTAAGCCTTGCGCTTCAATTGGTGCCGCTTCAGGGTCGACGCCCACATGCGAGGCCGAGGCCGCGCCGTGCGTTTTACCCAACGTATGACCACCGGCAATCAGCGCCACGGTTTCTTCGTCATTCATCCCCATGTTGCCAAAGGTAGCGCGAATCGCCGCTGCCGCTGACAGCGGTTCACCGCTGGCGTTTGGCCCTTCCGGGTTGACGTAAATCAGCCCCATTTCGGTGGCCGCTAATGGACGTTTTGCCAGCGCTTCAGGATCGCGATGGGCCAGCCAGGCTTTTTCGTCACCCCAGTTGACATCCAGATCAGGTTCCCAGACATCTTCACGCCCGGCACCAAAACCAAAGGTACGGAAACCGGAGTTTTCCAGCGCCACGTTACCCGCCAGGATAAACAGGTCAGCCCAGGAAATTTTCTGGCCGTATTTTTGTTTAATTGGCCATAACAGACGACGCGCCTTATCAAGGCTGACGTTGTCAGGCCAGGAGTTCAGAGGAGCAAAACGCTGTTGACCGCGTCCTGCACCGCCGCGTCCGTCAACTGAGCGGTAGGTACCTGCACCATGCCATGCCATACGAATAAACAGGCCCGCGTAGCTGCCCCAGTCGGCAGGCCACCACGGTTGGGAATCGGTCAGAAGGGCTTTGAGATCGCCTTTTAAGGCGGAGTAATCAAGTTTGCTGAATTCTTTGCGGTAGTCGAAGTCTTCACCCAGCGGGTTCGAACGGTTGGAATGTTGGTTTAAAAGATCAACGCGAAGTTGTTTTGGCCACCAGTCGCGAGTGTTGGTACCCGCTCCGGCGCTTTGGTCAGGCCCGCTTTGATGAAAAGGGCACTGTCCGGTTGATAACGTGTTATGGGTATCGTCTGTGCTCATATTTCTTTGCTCCCTCTACTGTATTTACCTTAAAGATATACACGTATGCTTAGAAGGTATAGTTGAGATAACGCACGGATTCGATAGTTATTTCCGTTTAATTAACCACTGAAATTATAAGCTCATTATTTGGCGAGGGCGGGAGCGTTGATATGGCAGGGAAAGTGGAGATGGCCTAAAACAAAAAACCCTCCGAAGAGGGCTTTTGTATTACAGGCCAGGGCGAACGCCGAGGGTGTGACAGATGGCATAACTCATTTCGGCGCGGTTCAGGGTGTAGAAGTGGAAATCTTTTACCCCTTCGCGGCTCAAAATCTTCACCATGTCCATCGCGATGTTGGCTCCCACCAGCTTGCGGGTTTCGGCGTCATCGTCCAGCCCTTCGTACATTTTCGACATCCACAGCGGAATACGCACGTTGGTCATGTCGGCAAATTTTTTCGCCTGCTTGAAGTTGGAAACCGGCAGGATGCCTGGAATAATTTCAACATCGATGCCCGCAGTGACGCAGCGATCGCGGAATCGCAGATAGCTTTCGACATCGAAGAAAAACTGCGTAATCGCGCGGTTTGCTCCGGCATCGACTTTGCGTTTCAGGTTGAGCAGATCCGCCTGCGCGCTTTTCGCTTCCGGGTGTACTTCCGGATACGCCGCCACGGAGATGTCAAAATCACCGACTTCTTTCAGCAGTGCCACCAAATCGGTCGCGTACATGTCCGGTTTGCCGCTGCCCGGTGGCAGGTCGCCGCGCAGAGCCACGATATGACGAATGCCGTTGTTCCAGTAATCCTGAGCGATAGTGCGCAGTTCGTCGCGGGTCGCGTCGATACAGGTCAGATGCGGTGCCGCTTCCAGGCCCGTGCGATCCTTGATGCCTTTAATAATGCTGTGCGTCCGGTCGCGCTCACCGGAGTTCGCGCCGTAGGTCACTGAGACAAACTTCGGCTTCAGGCTGCTCAGGCGATCGATAGAGCTCCACAGGGTTTGCTCCATTTCACTGGTGCGCGGCGGAAAGAATTCAAAAGAGACGTTAATCTGGCCCTGCACTTCAGCCAGGCTCTGATTCAGGGCTTCCCGCTGGTTGGCGTGAAAAAAGCTCATACCTTACCTCATCAATCGCGTGTCATTGTTGTTGTGTTGTGAACTGCTATACGTTTAGACGTCTAGATGTAAAAATGACGGAAAAGCGGGATGCCGTCAACAGAAATCATCGGCAAATACGGTGAGGAATGTTCAGGGAAGATGAAGAAGGTTCATGATGGTGGGGTGGGTGAGCGCGGTCTGAGGCCCTCACCCCAAAGGGAGAGGGAGAAAACCGGCGTTGATCTTGTAGGCCCGGTAAGCGAAGCGCCACCGGGCACAGACAAAACCTACAGCAGTTGCGCCAGACGATTAATATCCGACTGGATCGCCCCGGCAGTGACGTCGCGTCCTGCGCCTGGACCACGAATCACCAGCGGATTATCGCGATACCAGCGGCTTTCGATGGCGAAGACGTTATCGCACGGCAGCAGCGCCGCCAGCGGATGCTCAGGGCGAACCGCTTCAACACCAACACGGGCTTTGCCGTTGGCGTCAAAACGGGCCACGTAACGCAGGACCAGCCCCATTTCACGCGCGGCTTCCAGGCGTGACACCATCTGTTCGTTCAGCTCGTCACCGTTCTCGAAGAAGTGATCGACAGATCCCTCTTCGCAGCCCGACGGTACCAGCGATTCCACGCGTACCTGTCCCGGCTCGATGTCGTAACCCGCCTCACGCGCCAGAATCACCAGCTTGCGCATGACGTCTTTCCCGGCAAGATCCACGCGCGGGTCAGGCTCGGTCAGCCCCTGCTGCCACGCCTGATCCACCAGGTCCGTAAACGGAACCGTGCCGTCGAACTGCAGGAACAGCCAGGAGAGCGTGCCGGAGAAAATTCCGCTGATCGCCAGAATGCTGTCGCCGCTGTCGATCAGGTCGCGCACGGTGTGGTTGACCGGCAAACCGGCACCCACGGTGGCGTTATACAGCCAGTGGCGACCGGTTTTTTCAAACGCGTCGTGGATCTGGCGGTATTTATCGGTGCTGCTCGCACCCGCCAGTTTGTTGGCGCTGATGACGTGGAAACCGTGGCTGGCAAAATCGAGATACTGATCGGCCAGCTGTTCACTGGCGGTCACATCCAGCACCACCAGATCGTCGTACGGGTGCGCACGCATCCACAGGAACAGGGACTCTTCGTCCTGTTCAATAGCTTCATCGTTGAAGAAGGCCAGCGCACGGCTGGCGTCCAGCCCGTCGTAATTCAGCAGGCTGCGGCGGCTATCCACCACCCCAGCCAGCACAAATTCAAAACCGGTGCGCGCAGAGAGCGTAGTTTGCTCACGGGCAAACAGCTCCAGCCAGCGTGAACCAATGTTGCCCTTCCCGAACAGCACCAGGCCGATGCGTTTTTCGGCGCGGAACAGGGTGGTGTGCAGCCCCTGAATCAGGCTCTCGGTCGGGCCTTTACGCAGCACGGCCACCAGGCTGATGCCCTCTTCCGACTGCCAGGTGAACTCCACCGGCTGGCCTTTCAGCTGCTGCCAGAAACGGTGGCAATGCAGCGGATTACGGGTGACGCCCGCGCCGACCATCGCCACCAGCGCCAGCCCCTGACGCAGGCGAAGTTCGCCCGGCAGACCGGCTTCATCAAGAATTTTCAGCGCACTGTCGGCCACTTCAGCGGTGTAGCAGAACTGCAGCAGCTGGCGGTCATTGTGTACGCCAACGGCCAGCGGACGCACCTGGGCGCGCTTGAGGATCAGATCGATATCTTTGTGCGCCAGTTTGAAATCTTGTCCGGCAGGCACCTGGAATTCGATCAGGCAAATATCATCGTGGCTGGTGACGATACGCGCGCCTGTGCCTGAAGCCAACACGCGTTCGATGCGGGTTGAGCCTTTATCTGGCGTATAGCTACAGCGCAGTTGCAGGTCGATATCGCTGCCCGAAACCGGCTGTAAGGTACGGGCGTGCAGGACTGGTGCCGCCAGTCGCGCCAGTTCGCTGGCTTCGTCGAGACGCAGCAGCGGCAGCAAACAGGCATCTTTCACTTTGCGCGGGTCGGCGCTGTAAACCCCGGCCACGTCGCTCCAGATGGTGACGCGTGACGCACCCGCCAGCGCACCAATTTGCGTTGCCGAGTAGTCCGAACCGTTGCGGCCCAGCAGCACGGTTTCGCCTGCATTGCTGCGGCTGATAAAGCCCGTCACGACGATGCGTTTGCCCGGATGCTGGACCAGCAATTGTTGCAGAAGCGGATACGAGAGGCCTTCGTCGACCTGGGGCTGTGCCGCACGTTCAGCACGCAGGAAATCACGCGCGTCGAGCCATGCGGCCTCAAGCCCTTGCTGTTCGAGGACCGCCGCCATCAGACGTGCAGACCAGACTTCACCGTGGCCGACCACTTCAGCGTAAACCGCATCGGTAATGCCGCTGTCCAGCAGTCCGGCCAGACGCTCCAGATCGTGCACAAAAGCGCTGATAAGCGTGTCTGCCGCTTCCGCAGGCAGCAGGCCAGATATCAAATCGCTCTGATAACGGCGTAATGTTTGTTGAACCTGATGCGCAGAAAGGCGATCGGTCTGGCTTAATTTCAGCCAGCTAATCAACTGGTTGGTAGTGCTGCCTGCCGCCGAGACAACCATCATGTCGCCCGGCATCGAATACTCCGCCATGATCCCCGCGACACGCAGGTAACATTTCACATCAGCAAGACTACTACCACCAAACTTATGCAGCTGGCGACCCTTCGCCCCTGCCTGCGCTATCACACTCATGATTACCCCTTGGCTGCGACCCGGAAGGCATTTTCCAGATCGGCAATTAAATCTTCACAGTCTTCAATACCGGTTGAGATGCGTAACAGCGTCTCAGAAATTCCGGCGGCGGCACGCGCCTCTGGCGCCATGCCTGCGTGCGTCATGGTCGCGGCGTGGGAGATCAAGCTCTCGACTCCCCCTAAGGATTCCGCCAGCGTAAACAGTGACAACCCGCTCAGGAAGCGACGCAGCGTTTGCTCATCGCCATCCAGTTCAAAACTTAACATCGCGCCAAAACCTTTCTGCTGGCGCGCGGCAATCTCATGGCCCTGATTTTCCGGCAGCGACGGGTGATACAGCTTTTTCACCAGCGGCTGGTTTTTCAGGAACTCGACAATCGCCTGGGCGTTACGCTGCGCCACTTCCATACGCGGCGATAACGTACGCAGACCGCGCAGCAGCAAATAGCTGTCGAACGCGCTACCAGTGACGCCAATGTTATTGGCCCACCATGCCAGTTCGGTGACAACATCAGGATCTTTGGCAATCACCACCCCGGCGACCACGTCAGAGTGGCCGTTCAGATATTTGGTGCATGAATGCAATACCAGATCCGCACCCAGGGAAAGTGGGTTCTGCAGCGCCGGACTGAGAAACGTATTATCCACTACACTTATCGCTCCCGCATCCCTTGCGAGCTGACAAATTTTCGCAATATCGACGACGCGCAACAATGGATTACTTGGACTTTCCACCAGAACCAGCTTTGGCTTCTCTGCAAGCGCTTGTTTAAGCGCCTGTTCGTCGTTCTGATCGACAAATAAAACGCGGTAACAGCCGCGTTTTTCCAGACTGTCGAACAGACGGTAGCTGCCGCCGTAACAGTCGTGCGGGGCCACCAGCAGATCGCCAGGTTTCAGGAACACCGTCGTCACCAGGTGAATGGCCGACATGCCGGTATTGGTCAATACTGCACCTGCTCCGCCTTCAAGCTCCGCCAGTGCGCGTTGGGTCACGTCACGCGTAGGGTTGCCACGACGCGAGTAGTCATGCGCACGGGGTTCATTAAATCCGGTGAAATTGTAAGTACTGGAAAGATGAATCGGCGGGACAACGCAGCCGTACTGCTCGTCATCATTCAATCCGCTACGCACTGCGATAGTGGCCTGTTTACGCGTCATGGTGAAGGCTTCCTGGCTAATGAGGTGAAAAGTCAGGCACCAGAGTAAACACTGAAACTATAGACGTCAATACATCTGGACATCTAAACTTCTTTGCGTATAGATTGAGCAATGCGAGAATAGCCGTTAAAATTACATGCTTTAGTGCACGCCGCAGTCGCAATATCCGTGTCACGGTATCGTCTCTACGGTAAACTACGCCAGATTACGGTTGAAAGCCTTATCAAGAATAGGGTTTTAGCCTTTATTAATGAATAAGAGGATTAAAGGTCTCATGGCTGAATGGAGCGGCGAATATATCAGCCCATACGCTGAGCACGGTAAGAAGAGTGAGCAAGTAAAGAAAATTACGGTTTCCATTCCTCTGAAAGTGTTAAAGATCCTCACCGATGAACGCACGCGTCGTCAGGTGAACAACCTGCGTCACGCGACCAACAGCGAACTGCTGTGCGAAGCATTTTTGCATGCGTTTACTGGTCAACCGTTGCCGAACGATGAAGACCTGCGCAAAGAGCGTAGCGATGAAATCCCGGAAGCGGCGAAAGTGATCATGCGTGAACTGGGTATCGACCCGGATACGTGGGAATACTGAATTGCAGATACAAAAAAAGCGCCTTTCGGCGCTTTTTTTTCGGGTAGCTTATTTAGCGCCCGGGATGCTGAAACGCTTGTTGAAGCGGTCAACACGGCCACCGGTAGCAACGTCACGCTGCTTGCCAGTGTAGAACGGGTGGCACTGACCACATACGTCCAGGTTCAGATCGTGACCCACTGTAGAGCGGATTTTGATCGCGTTACCGCAAGAGCAGTTTGCAGTAATAAAATCGTATTTCGGGTGAATATCTTTTTTCATGGGGAGAACCTCAGTTAAGGCCGCGTCGCTCTTCCAGCCCTAACGCCAGACACCACGCGATGTTGAATGTATGTTCTTTGAAGCAAAATGCACCAAAGGCGGCGAATCATACAGAATCCAGCCAGCGGTTGCAAACTGATCCGCACACCTACAGCATCTAATGTGTATACTAACGCGCCACTTTTCAAGTCAGGAAGATTCGATGCCCGTCGCTCACGTTGCCCTGCCCGTTCCGCTTCCCCGCACCTTTGACTACCTGCTGCCCGACAGCATGAGCGCCAAAGCGGGCTGTCGCGTCAGCGTGCCGTTTGGCAAACAGCAGCGCATTGGGATCGTGGTGTCGGTGAGCGATAAAAGTGAGCTGCCTCTCAACGAACTGAAAGCCGTCGTTGAGGTGTTGGACGATGAACCGGTCTACTCCGCCAGCGTCTGGCGTCTGCTGCTGTGGGCCGCCGATTACTATCATCATCCGATTGGCGACGTGCTATTCCACGCTCTGCCGATTTTGCTGCGCCAGGGAAAAAGCGCCAGCCACGCACCGACGTGGTACTGGTTTGCCACTGAGCAGGGCCAGGCCGTGGATATCAACAGCCTGAAGCGGTCCCCCAAACAGCAGCAGGCGCTGGCCGCGCTGCGTCAGGGTCGGATCTGGCGTCATCAGGTGACCGAACTGGATTTTAACGACGCCGCGTTACAGAGTTTACGTAAGAAAGGTCTGTGCGAGCTCGCCAGCGAAGCCCCCGCCCTGGTGGACTGGCGCGACGGATTTTCCGTGGCGGGCGACAGGCTGCGTCTCAATACCGAACAGGCGACCGCCGTCGGCGCAATTCATAGCGCGTCTGACCATTTTTCCGCGTGGCTACTCGCGGGCGTTACCGGCTCCGGTAAGACCGAAGTCTATCTGAGCGTTCTTGAAAACGTGCTCGCCCAGGGCAAACAGGCGCTGGTGATGGTCCCGGAAATCGGGCTGACGCCACAAACCATCGCCCGTTTCCGTGAGCGTTTTAACGCCCCGGTTGAAGTGCTGCACTCCGGTCTAAACGACACGGAACGCCTGAGCGCCTGGCTCAAAGCCAAAAACGGCGAGGCGGCGATTGTGATTGGCACTCGCTCGTCACTCTTTACGCCGTTTAAAAATCTCGGCGTCATCGTTATCGACGAAGAGCACGACAGTTCCTATAAACAGCAGGAAGGATGGCGCTATCACGCCCGTGACCTGGCGGTGTATCGCGCCCATAGCGAACAGATACCGATCATTCTTGGCTCGGCAACGCCCGCGCTGGAAACGCTGCACAACGTGCGGCAGCGGAAATATCACATGCTGCGCCTGACGCGCCGCGCGGGGAATGCGCGCCCGGCCACGCAGCACGTGCTGGATCTGAAAGGTCAGCCAGTGCAGGCGGGATTAGCTCCGGCCTTAATTGGCCGTATGCGCCAGCATTTGCAGGCCGATAATCAGGTGATTCTCTTCCTCAACCGCCGCGGATTCGCGCCAACCTTGCTGTGCCATGACTGCGGCTGGATTGCCGAGTGCCCGCGCTGCGATCACTATTACACCCTGCATCAGGCGCAGCATCATCTGCGCTGTCACCACTGCGACAGCCAGCGCCCTGTGCCGCGCCAGTGCCCGTCGTGTGGCTCCACACATATGGTGCCGGTCGGGCTGGGCACCGAGCAGCTTGAGCAGGCGCTTGCGCCGTTTTTCCCCGGCGTGCCGCTGTCGCGCATCGATCGCGACACGACCAGCCGTAAAGGGGCGCTTGAGGAGCAACTGGCAGAAGTTCATCGTGGCGGCGCGCGCATTCTCATTGGCACGCAGATGCTGGCGAAAGGTCACCACTTCCCCGACGTCACGCTGGTCGCTCTGCTGGATGTCGACGGCGCGCTGTTTTCCGCTGATTTCCGCTCCGCCGAGCGCTTTGCCCAGCTTTATACCCAGGTTGCGGGTCGCGCCGGACGCGCAGGGAAACAGGGCGAAGTGGTGCTGCAAACCCATCACCCTGAGCATCCACTGCTGCAAACCTTGCTGCATAAAGGCTATGACGCCTTTGCCGAGCAGGCGCTCGCCGAGCGTCAGACGCTGCAATTACCGCCGTGGACCAGCCACGTGATTATCCGTGCAGAAGATCATAATAATCAGCAGGCTCCGCTTTTCTTGCAGCAGCTACGCAATTTGCTGCAGGCCAGCCCACTGGTGGACAATCAGCTGTGGATTTTAGGCCCTGTTCCAGCGCTGGCACCTAAGCGCGGTGGCCGCTATCGCTGGCAGATTTTGCTCCAGCACCCGTCGCGTGTGCGTCTGCAACACGTGATCAGCGGCGCGCTGGTACTCATTAATACCTTGCCAGAAGCACGTAAGGTGAAGTGGGTTCTCGACGTCGATCCGATTGAGGGTTAGAGAAAGGTGCGAGAGTGATCGAAAAATTTAACGCACCTCACACTTTTTATGAAAATTCTGTAACCGCTTCCACACACTATCTGTAAAAATGAATTCAGTCAGAAGTTCGGTGGTCCTGCGAGGAGAAGACGTTGAAGTCCAGGAAAGAGGTTGCTTCGGCGACCATGAAAGACGTTGCCCAGAAAGCGAAAGTTTCCACGGCAACGGTGTCCCGCGCATTAATGAACCCGGATAAAGTCTCTCAGGCGACGCGCAATCGGGTAGAGCAGGCGGCGCTGGAAGTCGGTTATTTACCGCAAGCCTTGGGACGTAATGCAAAGCGCAACGAATCGCGCACGATTCTGGTTATCGTGCCGGATATTTGCGATCCGTTCTTCAGCGAGATTATTCGCGGGATTGAAGTGACCGCTGCCGAACAAGGCTATCTGGTACTGATCGGCGATTGCGCCCACCAGAACCAGCAAGAAAAAACCTTTATTGACCTGATTATCACCAAGCAGATTGACGGTATGTTACTGCTCGGGTCGCGCCTGCCGTTTGATGCCAGCATTGAAGAACAGCGCAATCTGCCACCGATGGTGATGGCGAATGAGTTCGCGCCAGAACTTGAGCTGCCAACTGTCCACATCGATAACCTGACCGCCGCCTTTAACGCCGTGAACTATCTTCAGGAACTGGGGCATAAGCGCATTGGCTGTATCGCCGGGCCGGAAGAGATGCCGCTATGTCATTATCGTCTGCAAGGCTACGTTCAGGCATTGCGTCGTGCGGGCGTGACGGTCGATCCTCACTATATTGCTCGGGGCGATTTCACCCTCGAAGCCGGTGGTCTCGCGCTGGAAAAATTACTCGCGCAGCCAGAGCCACCCACCGCCGTATTCTGCCATAGCGATGTAATGGCGCTGGGCGCGTTGTCCTACGCCAAACGTCGCGGTTTGCAGGTGCCAAAAGACTTGTCGATCATAGGCTTCGATAACATTTCGCTCTCTGAGTTTTGCGATCCGCCACTTTCAACAGTGTCACAGCCGCGCTACGAAATTGGCCGTGAAGCGATGCTGTTGCTTCTCGATCAACTGCACGGTCAGGTGGTCAGCAGCGGCTCGCGTTTACTTGATTGCGAACTGATCGTTCGAGGTTCCACACAGGCGCTTACTTAAAGTAAATGCCTTTCAGACTCCCTTATCTGGTCAAAGGCCCGCCGCTTAAGTAACATGGCGGGCTGACGAACGAATAAATACAGCGAAACGATAGTGGCACAACGAGATTATGTACGTCGCGGCCAGCCGGCACCTTCGCGACGCAAAAAGAGCACCTCACGGAGCAAGCAGCGTAGCCTGCCTTCTGTCTCGCCAGCAATGGTCGCGATTGCTGCCGCCGTTCTGGTGGCCTTCATCGGTGGTCTGTACTTTATTACTCACCACAAGAAAGAAGATGCTGAAGCCCTTCAGGGCAATAAGGTGGCCGGAAATGGTTTGCCGCCAAAACCGGAAGAGCGCTGGCGCTATATTAAAGAGCTGGAAAGCCGCCAGCCTGGCGTGCGTGCGCCCACCGAGCCTTCTGCCGGTGGTGAGGTGAAAAACGCCGATCAGTTAACCAACGAACAACGCCAGTTGCTGGCCCAGATGCAGGCCGATATGCGCCAGCAGCCGACGCAGCTAAACGAAGTGCCGTGGAACGAACAGACACCACAGCAGCGTCAGCAAACCCTGCAACGTCAGCGTCAGGTTCAGCAGCAAGTGCAGCAGCAGCAACAACAGCAGTGGACGCAAACCCAGCCGGTGCAGCAGCCTCGCACCCAGCCGCGTGTAACGGAACAGCCTTATCAGCAGCCGCAGCAGCCAACGCGCACGGTGCAGACACAGCCAGTACAGCAACAGCCGAAAACGCAGCCGCAAAAGCCTGCCACCTCGACCCAGCCGTATCAGGATCTGCTGCAAACGCCTGCTCATACTGCCGCGCAGCAGCCGAAAACGCAGCCACAGCAGAGCGCACCGGTAGCGCAAGCCACCGAAGCACCGAAACCAACGGCAGAGAAAAAAGACGAGCGTCGCTGGATGGTACAGTGCGGTTCGTTTAAAGGTGCTGACCAGGCAGAGACCGTGCGTGCACAGCTCGCGTTCGAAGGATTTGACTCACGCATTACCACCAACAACGGCTGGAATCGCGTGGTCATTGGGCCAGTTAAAGGCAAAGATAATGCTGATGGCACAATCAGCCGTCTTAAAGTCGCTGGTCACACAAACTGCATTCGACTCGCCTCCGGGGGTTGAAACCCCCAAAATCTCCCCCATCTATCATTCTATTCAGCCCCGAGCACAGGCTCGGGGTATCTGTTCCCAATTTGTAACCAGGGGGTCTGCTCGTGACAACAATTGTAAGTGTACGCCGTAACGGCCATGTGGTAATCGCCGGTGACGGCCAGGCCACGCTGGGTAATACCGTCATGAAAGGCAACGTGAAAAAAGTCCGCCGTCTGTATAATGACAAAGTGATTGCCGGTTTCGCTGGCGGCACCGCTGACGCGTTCACGCTGTTTGAACTGTTTGAACGCAAACTGGAAATGCATCAGGGCCATCTGGTCAAAGCCGCCGTTGAGCTGGCGAAAGACTGGCGTACCGACCGTATGCTGCGCAAACTTGAAGCGCTGCTGGCCGTTGCCGATGAAAACGCCTCTCTGATCATCACCGGTAATGGCGACGTCGTTCAGCCAGAAAATGATCTGATTGCTATCGGCTCCGGCGGTCCTTACGCCCAGGCCGCAGCGCGCGCTCTGCTTGAAAATACTGATTTGAGCGCTCGCGAAATTGCCGAGAAGGCGTTGGGTATTGCAGGTGATATCTGCATCTACACCAACCACTTCCATACCATCGAAGAATTGACCTCTAAAGCGTAAGGATCTCCCATGTCTGAAATGACCCCACGCGAAATTGTCAGCGAGCTGAATAAACACATCATTGGCCAGGATAACGCCAAACGCTCCGTTGCCATTGCCTTGCGTAACCGCTGGCGCCGCATGCAGCTCGACGAAGAGCTGCGCCATGAAGTGACCCCGAAAAACATTCTGATGATCGGCCCGACCGGTGTCGGTAAAACCGAAATCGCCCGTCGTCTGGCAAAACTCGCCAACGCACCGTTCATCAAAGTCGAAGCGACTAAATTCACCGAAGTGGGCTATGTCGGTAAAGAAGTGGATTCCATCATCCGCGATCTGACCGACTCCGCAATTAAAATGGTGCGCATTCAGTCAATCGAGAAAAACCGCTACCGTGCCGAAGAGATGGCTGAAGAGCGCATTCTCGACGCGCTGATCCCACCGGCTAAAAACAACTGGGGCCAGTCAGAGCAGCCGCAGGAGCCATCCGCCGCGCGCCAGGCATTCCGCAAAAAACTGCGTGAAGGCCAACTGGACGACAAAGAGATTGAGATCGATCTGGCCGCAGCGCCAATGGGCGTCGAAATCATGTCCCCTCCGGGCATGGAAGAGATGACCAGCCAGCTGCAGTCCATGTTCCAGAACCTGGGCGGCCAGAAGCAAAAACCGCGTAAGCTGAAAATCAAAGATGCGATGAAGCTGTTGATTGAAGAAGAAGCGGCGAAACTGGTGAACCCGGAAGAGCTGAAACAAGACGCGATCGACGCCGTTGAGCAGCACGGCATCGTGTTTATCGACGAAATCGACAAGATCTGTAAGCGCGGCGAATCCAACGGCCCGGACGTATCTCGTGAAGGCGTTCAGCGCGACCTGCTGCCTCTGGTTGAAGGCTGCACCGTATCGACCAAACACGGCATGGTCAAAACTGACCACATCCTGTTTATCGCTTCCGGCGCATTCCAGGTGGCTAAACCGTCCGATTTAATCCCGGAACTGCAGGGTCGTCTGCCGATTCGTGTTGAACTCCAGGCGCTGACCACCGAAGATTTCGAACGTATCCTGACCGAGCCAAATGCCTCCATCACCGTGCAGTACAAAGCGCTGATGGCGACCGAAGGTGTGAACATCGAGTTCACCGCAGATGGCATCAAACGTATCGCCCAGGCCGCGTGGCAGGTGAACGAAACCACCGAGAACATCGGTGCGCGTCGTCTGCATACCGTGCTTGAACGCCTGGTGGAAGATATCTCGTATGAAGCCAGCGATCTGAACGGTCAGAGTATTACCATTGATGCAGATTATGTGAGTAAACATCTGGATGCGTTAGTGGCAGATGAAGATCTGAGCCGTTTTATCCTATAATCGCGCTTAATGTAATTTCATCATCATTGATGGGGGCTACTGCCCCCATTTTTATTGGCTAAATACTATGACTGAAATCAGCCGTACTCAGGCGTGGCTCGAAAGCCTTCGCCCTAAGACATTACCTTTGGCATTTGCCGCGATTGTTGTGGGTTCTGCCCTGGCCTGGTGGCAGGGGCATTTCGATCCATTGGTCGCTGGCCTTGCGCTGATCACCGCCGGTTTGCTGCAAATCCTCTCTAACCTTGCCAACGACTATGGCGATGCGGTGAAAGGCAGCGACAAACCCGACCGTATCGGGCCATTGCGCGGGATGCAAAAAGGGGTGATTACCCAGGCGCAAATGAAGCGTGCGCTGATTATCACTGTCGCGCTGATTTGCCTTTCGGGCCTGGCGCTGGTCTCCGTGGCCTGTAAAACGACCGCTGATTTCATCGGCTTTATGGTGTTAGGCCTGTTAGCCATTGTGGCGGCAATCACCTATACCATCGGTACACGTCCTTACGGTTATATCGGTCTTGGTGATATCTCCGTGCTGGTCTTCTTCGGCTGGCTGAGCGTGATGGGCAGCTGGTATCTGCAGGCTCATACGCTGATTCCCGCGCTGTTCCTCCCGGCGACCGCCTGCGGTTTGCTCGCAGCGGCGGTGTTGAACATCAATAACCTACGCGATATCGACAGCGATCGTCTGAACGGCAAAAATACCCTGGCGGTACGCTTAGGCCCGGTGAATGCGCGTCGCTATCACACCGGCCTGCTGATGGGTGCGCTGGTATGCCTGGCGCTGTTTAACCTGATTTCTCTGCACAGCATCTGGGGCTGGCTGTTTGTCCTGGCCGCACCGCTACTGATCAAACAGGCCCGTTTCGTGATGCGCGAGAAAAGCCCTGCCGCGATGCCCCCGATGCTCGAACGCACGGTAAAAGGCGCGTTATTGACTAACCTGTTGTTCGTCATTGGGATTGTGATGAGCCAGACGCTGGGTTAACTGACAAATATCAATTAACAATTGATGATTTTGCAAACAATGCGATTCGCGCGATATACTGAACACATTCGCAGCAACCAGACAGTAAACCTATGAAATACGATACTTCCGAGCTTTGTGACATCTATCAGGAAGATGTCAACGTCGTGGAACCGCTGTTCTCCAACTTTGGTGGACGGTCTTCGTTTGGCGGACAGATCATCACGGTAAAATGTTTCGAGGATAACGGGTTGCTGTATGAACTCCTCGAACAGAACGGCCGGGGTCGCATTCTGTTGGTCGACGGTGGCGGTTCTATGCGCCGCGCGTTAATCGACGCCGATCTTGCCCGTCTTGCCGTGCAGAACGAGTGGGAAGGCCTGGTGGTGTACGGTTCTGTGCGCCAGGTGGACGATCTGGAAGAGCTGGATATTGGCATCCAGGCCATCGCGGCGATTCCGGTCGGCGCGGCGGGTGACGGCATCGGCGAAAGCGATGTGCGCGTCAACTTCGGCGGCGTGACGTTCTTCTCCGGTGACCATCTTTACGCCGACAATACCGGCATCATCCTTTCCGAAGATCCGCTGGATATCGAGTAATAAAAAGCCGGGTGGCGCTAGCGCTTACCCGGCCTACTTTTCTGCGTCACGACTCTTCATTCCCCTAAAGATTTCGCGTTGTAGCATGGCGGCAAGCGAATGAATCCCCAGGAACATAGAAACCTATGTGACTGGGGTGAATGCGCGCAGCCAACGCCGCTACGGCGCGAAAGATGCCAGGGAATTAGACTTCTTCCATACGCCCTAAGAGTGCCTGCAGACGATCCTGCCAGCCGCTCTGCTGCTCACGCAGCTGGCTGTTTTCACGCTCAAGCTCTTCGCGGCCGTGTTGAGCAGACTGCACTTCCTGCGACAGCGAATTATTCTTTTCTTTCAGCTCTTCGATTTCCATCTGCAGCAGCGTGATGGTGTCAATCGCCTGCTGTACTTTCGATTCCAGTTTCTCAAACACTTCTAATGACATGGTCATACCTCTCCTGAATTGCAAGGCGACGCTTTAACGAAAACGCGCACAACATATAGTTGTCGATTGTATGGAGCGCCGCCGTCCCTGTCCAGCGGCACGCCGCGCAGATTGCGGTTTGCAACACTTTTCATCCTGGTCCTGGTGCGTTCGCTGCATATACCCCTAAATTGTTAATACTTTAGTTAATGAAATGATTCAGCTCTCATTTTAAAGATGATGCAAAAACGCGCTTTATGGCGCGATAACGCTCATTTTATTGACGCAGACCACACATTTTGATTTCGATATTTCTCGTTTTTGCTCGTTAACGATAAATTAACACCATGTCTACAGGACATCGCGGCTGTCCGTTGTCGCTGCGCTAACAATAACATTCATCTTTCTTCAGGATTCCGATTATGAGTCAGACATCAACCTTAAAAGGCCAGTGCATCGCCGAGTTCCTTGGTACCGGGTTGTTGATTTTCTTCGGGGTAGGCTGTGTTGCTGCACTGAAAGTGGCGGGTGCTACGTTCGGTCAGTGGGAAATCAGCATCATCTGGGGTCTGGGCGTGGCGATGGCCATCTACCTGACCGCAGGGGTTTCCGGCGCACATCTTAACCCGGCGGTGACCATCGCATTGTGGCTGTTCGCGTGCTTCGATAAACGCAAAGTCGTACCTTACATCATTTCACAATTTGCCGGCGCCTTTTGCGCAGCGGCATTAGTTTACGGGCTTTATTACAATCTTTTCATCGACTTCGAACAGACGCATCATATGGTGCGCGGCAGTGTCGAAAGTCTTGATCTGGCGGGTATCTTCTCCACTTATCCGAACCCACATATCAATTTTGTGCAGGCGTTCGCGGTTGAAATGGTGATTACCGCTATTCTGATGGGCGTCATCATGGCGCTGGGCGATGATGGCAACGGCATCCCACGTGGCCCGCTGGCACCGCTGCTGATCGGCTTGCTGATTGCGGTGATCGGCGCATCGATGGGGCCGCTGACTGGCTTTGCGATGAACCCGGCGCGTGACCTTGGACCGAAAACCTTCGCCTTCTTCGCAGGCTGGGGCGACGTGGCCTTCACCGGCGCGAAAGATATTCCTTACTTCCTGGTGCCGCTGTTCGGCCCGATTGTAGGGGCTGCGCTGGGTGCATTCGGCTATCGTAAATTAATTGGTCGCCACTTACCGTGCGACACCTGTGTGGAAGAAGAGAAGGAAACGACCTCTACCGCACAACAAAATGCTTCGCTGTAATCTGACTACGGGACACTTACTATGACCGACAAAAAATATATCGTTGCGCTCGACCAGGGCACTACCAGCTCCCGCGCTGTCGTAATGGATCATGACGCGAATATCGTCAGCGTGTCACAGCGCGAATTCGAACAAATTTATCCTAAGCCAGGCTGGGTAGAGCACGACCCGATGGAGATCTGGGCGACCCAGAGCTCCACGCTGGTCGAAGTGCTGGCGAAAGCCGACATCAGCTCCGACGAAATTGCCGCAATTGGTATCACCAACCAGCGTGAAACGGCGATTGTCTGGGAACGCGAAACCGGTAAGCCAATTTATAACGCCATCGTCTGGCAGTGCCGCCGTACCGCGGACATCTGCGAAAAGCTCAAGCGCGACGGCATGGAAGAGTACATTCGCAGCGCCACCGGCCTGGTGGTTGACCCGTACTTCTCCGGCACCAAAGTGAAGTGGATTCTGGACCACGTGGAAGGCTCACGTGAGCGTGCAAAACGCGGCGAACTGCTGTTCGGTACTGTGGACACTTGGCTTATCTGGAAGATGACGCAGGGGCGCGTTCACGTGACGGATTACACCAACGCCTCACGTACCATGATGTTCAACATCAACACCCTCGAATGGGATGACAAGATGCTGGACGCGCTGGATATTCCACGCGCCATGCTGCCGGAAGTGCGCAAGTCTTCCGAAGTCTACGGTCAGACCAACATTGGTGGTAAAGGCGGCACGCGTATTCCGATCTCCGGCATCGCCGGTGACCAGCAGGCGGCGCTGTTTGGCCAGCTGTGCGTGAAAGAAGGGATGGCGAAAAACACCTACGGTACTGGCTGCTTTATGCTGATGAACACCGGCGAGAAAGCGGTGAAATCAGAAAACGGCCTGCTGACCACCATCGCCTGCGGTCCGAAGGGTGAAGTGAACTATGCCCTGGAAGGCGCAGTATTCATGGCGGGTGCGTCTATTCAGTGGCTGCGCGACGAAATGAAGTTGATCAGCGACGCGTTCGATTCCGAGTATTTCGCGACCAAAGTGAAAGACACCAACGGCGTGTACGTGGTGCCTGCATTCACCGGTCTGGGCGCGCCATACTGGGACCCGTATGCCCGTGGCGCGATCTTCGGCCTGACGCGCGGTGTGAACTCAAACCACATCATCCGTGCCACACTCGAATCCATCGCCTACCAGACGCGCGACGTGCTGGAAGCGATGCAGGCTGACTCCGGCATTCGCCTGCACGCTCTGCGCGTGGACGGCGGCGCGGTGGCGAATAACTTCCTGATGCAGTTCCAGTCCGACATTCTGGGCACCCGCGTGGAGCGCCCTGAAGTGCGTGAAGTGACGGCGCTCGGCGCGGCGTACCTGGCCGGTCTGGCGGTGGGCTTCTGGCAGAATCTGGACGAGCTGCAGGAGAAAGCGGTCATCGAACGTGAATTCCGCCCAGGCATCGAAACCACCGAGCGTAACGTTCGCTACAGCGGCTGGAAAAAAGCGGTGAAACGCGCGCTGGCGTGGGAAGATCACGACGAGTAATTCGACCATTCCCCTCACCCTAACCCTCTCCCAAAGGGAGAGGGAACTCGCCGGTTTTCTCCCTCTCCCGTGGGAGAGGGCCGGGGTGAGGGCATCAAACCGCACCCCTCCCCACTCTGTGATAAACTTCGTGCAATTCCTTTTGACTGCACGAGTATCTGATGAGACGTGAACTTGCTATCGAATTTTCCCGCGTAACCGAAGCCGCCGCACTGGCAGGCTATAAGTGGTTAGGCCGCGGCGATAAAAATATCGCTGACGGTGCTGCCGTCCACGCGATGCGCATTATGCTCAACCAGGTCAACATTGACGGCACCATCGTCATCGGCGAAGGCGAGATCGACGAAGCGCCGATGCTCTTCATTGGCGAAAAAGTCGGTACCGGCAACGGCGACGCGGTAGATATCGCCGTCGACCCGATCGAAGGCACCCGCATGACCGCGATGGGCCAGGCTAACGCACTGGCGGTGCTGGCGGTCGGCGATAAAGGCTGCTTCCTCAACGCACCCGATATGTACATGGAAAAGCTGATTGTCGGACCGGGTGCAAAAGGGTCTATCGATCTCAATCTTCCGCTGGAAGAGAACCTGCGCAATGTTGCCGCCGCGCTGGGTAAACCGCTGAGCGAACTCACCGTAACGATTCTGGCGAAACCGCGCCACGACGCGACCATTTCGCAGATGCAGCAGCTTGGCGTGCGCGTGTTTGCGATTCCCGATGGTGACGTAGCCGCGTCTATTTTGACCTGTATGCCCGATAGCGAAGTTGACGTGCTGTACGGCATCGGCGGCGCACCGGAAGGCGTGGTGTCCGCCGCGGTCATTCGCGCGCTGGATGGCGATATGCAGGGCCGCCTGCTGGCGCGTCATCACGTTAAAGGCGACAACGAAGAGAACCGTCGTATCGGTGAAGATGAGCTGGCCCGCTGCAAAGCGATGGGCATTGAGGCCAACAAAGTGCTGCGTCTCGATGAAATGGCACGCAGCGATAACGTCATCTTCTCGGCCACTGGCATCACCAAAGGCGATCTGCTGGACGGCATTACCCGCAAGGGCAACATGGCGACCACCGAAACGCTGCTGATTCGCGGCAAGTCCCGCACCATCCGCCGCATTCAGTCGATTCACTATCTCGATCGCAAAGACCCGAACGTACAGACGCACATTCTGTAAGGCAATTTGTTCGAATGAGCTTTCCAGCCGCAACAGGCTGGAAATCTCCCTCGCAAGAATGGAATATAGCGTAAGAAAACAGCTCAGGAGAAGGTTATGGCGGAGTGGGTAACAGGAAAAGTCACAAAGGTAGAGTTCTGGACCGATGCACTATTTAGCCTCACCGTGCATGCCCCCATTCACCCTTTTACCGCCGGGCAATTCGCCAAGCTGGGGCTGGAAATTGACGGTGAACGCGTGCAGCGCGCCTATTCCTACGTCAATGCGCCCGATAATCCGGATCTGGAGTTTTATCTGGTCACCGTTCCTGACGGTAAATTAAGCCCGCGTCTGGCAGCGCTGAAACCGGGCGATGATATTCAAATTGTTAGCGAAGCGGCGGGTTTCTTCGTACTGGAGGAAATTCCTGATTGCGACACTCTTTGGATGTTAGCCACCGGTACCGCCATCGGCCCTTATCTGTCGATTTTGCAGTACGGGAAGGATCTGGAGCGTTTCAAAAATATCGTACTGGTTCACGCCGCGCGTTATGCCGCCGACCTGAGCTATCTCCCGCTGATGCAGGAACTGGAAAAGCGTTACGAAGGGAAGCTGAAAATCCAGACTGTGGTGAGTCGTGAAACGGCGGAGGGTTCGCTGACCGGGCGAGTACCGGCGCTGATTGAGAGCGGAGAACTTGAAGCAGCCGTTGGGCTGACCATGACCACCGAAAACAGTCATGTGATGCTGTGCGGTAACCCGCAGATGGTGCGCGATACCCAGCAGTTGCTGAAAGACTCCCGGCAGATGACCAAACACTTGCGCCGCCGACCGGGCCATATGACCGCTGAACACTACTGGTAATCAGAGATACTTCACGTCCAGCGTGTCTTTCCCGTATTTATTCTCGCCCTGGGTGCCGACAAATGCGCCCAGGTCGATAACGGTCATCACAAAAATCACCGTCGGGATCAGTTTACCCACCACCCACGGCAGTATTGACGGCAACATTGACCAGTTTCCTGCAACCAGCATCCACGCCAGAATGATCAGCAGCGCCCACAGGCCTGAGCGTCCGCGATCGTGCAGACGTTTAACCATCACTGACGCCGTTGGCCAGAGTAGACACACCAGCGCAAACGCCGCCGTTTGGGTGCCTAGCCAGTTGCTGTAGGCCAGACCGAAAAGCACCAGCATCGCGACAATCCACGTGCCAATCCAAATCCAAAAATCACGGCGTCCAATACGCCCTTTGAATGAAAACAACCACTGCTGTATGGTCATGTAAGGTTCCTTTTTATTGTATGCCGCGTAGTTTACCCTGGAGTTGTGACCTTTTGACAAGCAGACCGGATATCGTTTTAATCATGAACAGTTACCTACAGGGACAATTTTCATGAAACGTTGGGCTCACCCTTTTTTGCTCTGTTTTACCTTGCTGAGCGCCAGCTTTTCCCTGTTCGCCGCCGACGCGCCCGCGACCGCGCCCTATCTTTTGCAGGGTGCGCCATCTTTTGATCAGTCGATCAGCCAGTTTCGCGAAACGTTCAACCACGACAATCCGAAACTCCCTCTCGGTGAATTTCGTGCTATCGACAGTGCGCGCGATACGCCAACGCTGACGCGTGCCGCCAGCAAAATTAATGAAAACCTGTACGCCTCCACGGCGCTTGAGCGCGGCACGCTGAAAATCAAAAGCATGCAAATCACCTGGCTGCCGATTCAGGGTCCTGAACAAAAAGCCGCGAAAGTCAAAGCGCTGGAGTACATGAGCGCCATTCTGCGTGCGTTCACCCCCGTGCTGACCAAAGCACAGAGCCAGCAAAAGCTGCAAAAATTGCTGACCAGCGGCAAAAACAAGCGTTACTACGCCGAAACGGAAGGCGCGATTCGCTATGTTGTCGCAGATAACGGTGAAAAGGGACTGACCTTCGCTGTTGAACCGATTAAGCTGGCACTATCTGACGCACTCGGAGGGGCGAATTAATGACAAAAAGCAAAGCCTTTCGAGGGAAAATCTCTATACTGATTCACAGACCATGCTGCTCTCACGGGCGGCCATAATCCTTAATTCGCTTATTGAGCGTGGAGAATTGAAATGCGACATCCTTTAGTGATGGGTAACTGGAAACTGAACGGCAGCCGCCACATGGTAAACGAGCTGATTGCCAACCTGCGTACAGAGCTGGCTGGCGTGACCGGCTGTGCGGTAGCGATCGCTCCACCAGACATCTATCTGGATCTGGCTAAACACGCCGCTGACGGCAGCCACATCGTGCTGGGCGCGCAGAACGTTGACGTTAACCTGTCTGGCGCATTCACCGGTGAAACCTCAGCAGAAATGCTGAAAGACATCGGCGCACAGTACATCATCATCGGTCACTCTGAGCGTCGTACGTACCACAAAGAATCCGACGAATTCATCGCCAAGAAATTCGCTGTGCTGAAAGAGCAGGGTCTGACTCCAGTTCTGTGCATCGGTGAAACCGAAGCAGAAAACGAAGCAGGCAAAACCGAAGAAGTGTGTGCACGTCAGATCGACGCTGTGCTGAAAACTCAGGGCGCAGCGGCGTTCGAAGGCGTGGTTATCGCTTATGAGCCAGTTTGGGCGATCGGTACCGGCAAATCTGCGACTCCAGCGCAGGCACAGGCTGTTCACAAATTTATCCGTGACCACATTGCTAAAGCCGACGCGAAAGTGGCTGAGCAAGTGATCATCCAGTACGGCGGTTCCGTTAACGCAGCGAACGCAGCAGAGCTGTTCACCCAGCCGGACATCGACGGCGCGCTGGTTGGCGGCGCATCCCTGAAAGCAGACGCTTTCGCGGTAATCGTTAAAGCAGCAGAAGCAGCTAAACAGGCGTAATTGGTTTCCCCTCACCCCTGCCCTCTCCCACAAGGAGAGGGTGATTGAATTCCCTCTCCCTGTGGGAGTGTACGGTCCGGGGACATCATGAACACTTGTTCGGGGACATGGTAGACACTTACAACTAAGGCATACGAACCCGTTTTTGGAGTCGCTTATGCCCTGGGATGCGAGAGATACCATGTCATTACGTACCGAGTTTGTTCTGTTCGCCTCGCAAGACGGGGCGAACATCCGTTCTCTTTGCCGTCATTTCGGCATTGCCCC
Source organism: Lelliottia jeotgali (assembly GCA_002271215.1). Classification (NCBI taxonomy): domain Bacteria; kingdom Pseudomonadati; phylum Pseudomonadota; class Gammaproteobacteria; order Enterobacterales; family Enterobacteriaceae; genus Lelliottia; species Lelliottia jeotgali. Next base: position 4,485,393 of record CP018628.1, read on the forward strand.
TGCCACTGGCTACAAGTGGCTCGCCCGCTGGTCTGAACACGGCGCTGCCGGCCTGGCTGACCGCTCCCGTGTGCCTCATCATTCGCCGAACCGCTCATCTGACGCCATCACTGACCTGCTGCGCCTGGCGCATGCCCGTCATGAACGCTGGGGCGCGCGCAAGATTAAGCGCTGGCTCGAAGACCAGGGACACAGGATGCCCGCTTTCAGCACTGTCCATAACCTGATGGCCCGTCACGGCCTGCTGCCGGGCACGACACCGGGCATTCCGGCCACCGGCAGCTTTGAGCATGACGCCCCCAACCGCCTCTGGCAGATGGACTTTAAGGGCCACTTTCCCTTTGGGGGCGGGCGCTGCCATCCACTGACCCTGCTCGACGACCACTCCCGTTTTTCCCTCTGTCTGGTGCACTGCGACGATGAGCGCCGGGAGACCGTGCAGTCACAGCTGATTAACGTGTTCAGGCACTACGGGTTGCCGGAGCGGATGACGATGGATAACGGGGCACCGTGGGGCGACACCACCGGAGTCTGGACGGCACTGGAGCTGTGGCTGATGCGCCAGGGTATCCGGGTGGGCCACTCGCGGCCATATCATCCACAGACGCAGGGCAAGCTGGAGCGTTTTCACCGCAGCCTGAAGGCGGAAGTTCTGCAGGGGAAGTGGTTCGCGGACAGGGGTGAGCTGCAGCGTGCCTTTGACCACTGGCGCAACGTCTATAACCTTGAACGGCCGCACACCTCGCTGGATATGGCAGTGCCCGCTTCGCGGTATCAGCCATCAGCGCGGCAGTACAACAGTCACGCTGAACTCCCGGAATACGACGAGGGCGTGATGGTCAGGAAAGTGGATATCAGCGGAAAGCTGAGCCTGAGAGGGGTAACGCTGAAGGCAGGAAAAGCGTTCAGGGGCGAATATGTGGGACTGAAGGAAGGGGCTGAAGATGGCTGTTATGAGGTGTGGTGGTACAGCACGAAAGTGGGGGTGATCGACCTGAAGAAAAAGTCGATCACCATGGGTAAAGGATGTTAAATAGTGTTCACCATGTCCCCGAACACCTGTCTACCATGTCCCCGGACCGTACAGGGAGAGGGTTAGGGTGAGGGCATCAGACCGCACTGAATCGTAGGCCCGGTAAGGCGAAGCCGCCACCGGGCTTTTTTTACAGCCGTCCCAACACGCTAAACCACAGATAATCCAGCGGCAACAGCACCACATACGTCGCTACCGCCAGCGCCAGACACAGCAACATTCCCGCTCTTGCAGGCACTTTCCCCAGCCCCATCGCCACCACAATCGGCGACGCCTGATACGGCAGCAGCGGCGTGGAATATCCCAGCACCTGAATCATAATCACCGACAGCAGCGGAAAACCGGTCGCATCCGAGAAACTTTGCGCAAGCGTGGTGTACAGCGCGGGTACGCCGTTGGCAGTCATAATGAAATTGAGCGCCGTGGTGATGCCGGTCAGGGCGAGGAAACTGGTGAACGGTTTATCCGCATCAAGCGGCATCAGGCGCAATAGCGCTTCGCCGACGGCACTGCCGATACCCGTTTGCGTCACCGTGATCGCCAGCCCCAAAATCCCCGCTACGTAGATACAGGTGCGCATATTCACCCCCGCCGAAAACTCCTCGCCGGTGATAAAGCCAATGCGCGGCAGCATCACGATCACCGACGCCGCCAGCCCCGTCCAGGCCGGACCAACGCCGTGCCAGCTCTCCGTCACCCACATCACCAGCACCACCGCCAGCAGCCATGCCAGACGCTTTTCGTCGCGCCCCATCGGCTCTGCGGGAGCGAGATCTCGCGCGGGTTTCGGCGCACCCGGAAACAGCCAGCAGATCAGACCAATCAGAATCAGGCCTTTGAGAATGCCGAGCACCGGCGTGTGCAGCAGCAGATACGGCACGTAATTCAGGTGGATGCCGTAAGAGCCTTCCGCCGCGCCGCTCATCACCAGGTTCGGGACGTTAGCGGGCAGGATGGTCGCAGAGAGCTGGAAAGTGCCGAACCCAACGGCCAGCGCCAGGCCATACCACGCCCGCGAGCCGTCCGCGATGTTGGCCCGTTTCGCCATCGCCGCCACAATTGGCATCAGTAGCGCGATGCGTCCCATGTTCGACGGCATCACAAACGCCAGGGCATAACTCAGCAGTACCACGCTTGCCACCATCAGCGGCCAAGAATCGGTAAGCTTCGCTGAGAGTGCCCGCGCGGCCCTGTCCGCCAGACCCGTTTTGCGGATCGCCACGCCGAGCACGAATCCGCTGAACACCAGCCAAAACGCCGAGGAAGCAAAGCCGCCAAAAATCACATCTGGCGGCGCGATTTTGGCGGTCATCGCCGCCGTGAAGAACAGCAGCGCGGTGATAAATTCCGGCAGGAGCGAGGTCGCCCACAGCACGATGGTGACGCCAACGATAACCGAGGGCAGGAACAGAGGGTGGGTAAACCAGAGCGACATACCTGTCTCCTGTAGATTTTTTCAGCAAGTCTACGGGGACAGGCAGCGCGAGTAAACGCGATTTATGGTGGGGTTACTGGAGGATACGGCATTGATGATCCTGCAATTCCTCAGCGGACGCGCGGTTAAGCAGCAGCAGATTGCGCTCCGTCGCCAGCAGCACAAAAGAACCGTCGGACTGCTGGGCCATCGCCAGCGCAAAGCGGCCCATGTGCTCGCGCGCTTCCGGCAGTTCATCCGCCAGCATCATAAACGGGCTGCGCTGCACCAGCTCGTTTTCCGTCACTCGTCGCGCCAGATATTCATGCCCTTCCAGCCCGCCGGGGAACGGCAGCCACTGGGTGCTGATCTGCCCCTGATTCGCATCCAGCTTTTCCCGCACGTCGGCGCACAGGCAGGAGATGTGAATATGGAAGTGATTTTGCGTGCGCCCGGTCGGGGAGTTGATGGTCAAGGAGACCGCGCTGTCAGGCACATCCGCGCCGCGCTTCATGCTCATAAAATTGCGCGACTGCCACGCCAGCCAGAAAAAGTTAGGTGTTTGCGGTTCAGTGAGCAGCGGGCTTTCGGTGCCGTTGATGCGGTACGTAGGCATCAGGAGATACTGCAGCGGGCCATTGCGGTCTTTAAACACCACATACCCGGCGTCCGGTTTGACCTGCGCGCACGGCGCGGGCTGGCGGTTGTTCAGCTGATTCGGCAGACACTGGTCGAGAACGATATGGCGCAACGCGTCCGGATTGCCGGTCTTCATCCACAGCCAGCCGCCAGCGGCGAGGACAACGACAGCCGCAATGAGGGCAATGATCTTCTTCATAACGCGTTCCCTGTTTTCGTAAGAGGCGAAAGAGTAACGCAAAATCATGACAAATAAAAAAGCCCGGCGGATTTCTCGCGCCGGGCCACCGTGTCATGCGTTGATTAGCGTTTGCTGATCTGGTCGAAGGTACCGCCGTTAGAGAAGTGCTCTTTCTGCGCTTTCGCCCAGCCGCCAAACTCCTCGTCGATGGTAAACAGCTTCAGTTTCGGGAACTCGCCGTCGTATTTTTTCGCCACAGCCGCATCACGCGGACGGTAGAAGTTCTTCGCGGCGATCTCCTGGCCTTCCGGCGAGTAGAGATATTTCAGATAGGCTTCTGCCACCGCTTTGGTGTCTTTCTTCTCGACCACTTTGTCGACGATGGAAACGGTCGGTTCCGCCAGAATCGATTCGCTTGGCGTCACGATTTCAAACTTGTCTTTGCCCAGTTCGTTGGTCGCCAGCAGCGCTTCGTTTTCCCATGCAATCAGCACATCACCGATACCGCGTTCGACGAAGGTATTGGTTGCGCCACGTGCGCCGGAGTCCAGCACTTCAACGTTTTTAAACAGGGATTTGACGAACTCCTGCGCTTTGGCCTGGTCGCCGTTGTTGTGATGCAGGGCGTAGCCCCACGCCGCCAGGTAGTTCCAGCGTGCGCCGCCGGAGCTTTTCGGGTTCGGGGTGATGACCGAAACGCCCGGTTTAATCAGGTCGTTCCAGTCATGAATCTGTTTCGGGTTGCCTTTACGCACCAGGAAGACGATGGTCGAGGTGTACGGCGCAGAGTTGTCCGGCAGGCGTTTAATCCAGTTCTTATCAATACGACCACGTTCCGCAATGGCGTCCACGTCATAGGCCAGCGCCAGCGTGACCACGTCGGCTTCAATGCCGTTGATGACAGACGTCGCTTGTTTGCCCGAGCCACCGTGCGACTGGCGAATCACCACGTTATCGCCGGTTTCTTGTTTGTAGTGGGCCGCAAAGGCTTTGTTGTATTGATCGTAAAGCTCACGCGTCGGATCGTACGACACGTTCAGTAGCTGGATATCCTTCGCCAGAACGCTGCTTGATGCCAGCAATAACGTTAACCCCACGCCCCATTTATTCATCTTCCAACTCTCATTATGTTGTGTTTGATGAATGCAGCGTGCCAGAAAGCGAACCAATGATTAAAGAATAAAAAAAGATTGGCTATAACGGAGTGGAATAAAAAATGTTCAGCGGAGGTAAAAGCAAAACGGTAACCCAAAGGTTACCGTTTTTAGTGTCGGCTCCCTCTCCCCGTGGGAGAGGGTTGGGGTGAGGGCATCAGGCCGCATTGAACCCCGGTGTTTCGTAGGGCGGATAAGCGCAGCGCCATCCGCCTTTTTTGCCCGGTGGCGCTGACGCTTACCGGGCCTACGATGTTCGCGAGAGCTAATTAGTACAGCTTTTTCGCGCAGTCCAGCCAGTCACCTTTGAACGGACGCTTCATGCTTTCAATCGCGTCGATGATGTCATGGTGAACCAGTTTCTCGTTCTGAATACCCACGCAACGACCGCCGTGGCCTTGCAGCAGCAGATCGATCGCGTAAGCGCCCATACGGGAAGCCAGAATACGGTCGTAAGGACCCGGAGAGCCGCCGCGCTGAATGTGGCCCAGAACCGTGGCGCGCGTTTCGCGTTTGGTTTCGGTCTCGATGTATTTCGCCAGTTCGTCAACGTCGCAGATGTGCTCGGTGATAGCGACGATAGCGTGTTTCTTGCCTTTCGCGATACCGGCTTTGATTTCGTTAACCAGATCTTCACGGCTAAATTCAACTTCTGGCACCACGATGAACTCGCAGCCGCCCGCAATCGCTGCCGCCAGGGTCAGGTCGCCACAGTAGCGGCCCATCACTTCAACGATGGAGATACGCTGGTGAGAAGAAGAGGTGTCACGCAGACGGTCAATCGCTTCAACAACGGTACCCAGCGCGGTGAAGAAGCCGATGGTGTAGTCGGTGCCTTTGATATCGTTGTCGATGGTGCCCGGCAGACCGATGCACGGGAAGCCCATTTCAGTCAGACGTTTTGCACCCATATACGAACCGTCACCGCCGATAACCACCAGCGCGTCCAGGCCGCGTTTTTTCATGTTTTCGATAGCCACCTGACGGATGTGCTCTTCGCGGAATTCCGGGAAGCGTGCGGAACCGAGGAAGGTACCGCCACGGTTGATCATGTCAGATACACTGTAGCGATCCAGTTGAACCATGCGGTCTTCGTACAGACCCAGGTAACCGTCATACACGCCAAAAATTTCCAGACCTTCGGTCAACGCTGCACGAACCACTCCACGAATGGCGGCGTTCATGCCTGGCGCATCACCGCCGCTTGTTAACACACCGATTTTCTTAATCATGACTACCTCTGAACTTAGGAATGCAAAAATGAAATCTGTTGCCGGAAGACATCTATTCGACCAATACTCCAAATAGTATATCAATCACTTCCAGCTGAATTGATTCAGGTCAGACCCAATGGCGGTAATTTATCCACAAAATGCTGGCCTGGCTCACTTTTTTACAACGAATTACGAAAGCTCAAAATGTCCTTTGCCTTCCTTGGGTACGACTGAGCAGGGGTCCTGGTGAATAATCACGTCTGAACCAGGGAAACGTCGCAAAATCGCCTGCTCTACCTGTTCAGCCACTAAATGCGCCTGAACCAGCGGTAAGTTGTCTTCCATTTCTAAATGAATCTGAATAAAGCGGGTCGGCCCTGACTGCCGCGTACGAAGATCGTGAGCACCGCTGACGCCGGGCCAGGAGGTCACGATTTCAAAGATTTCTTCTCGTTCAGCATCGGGAAGCGCGCGGTCCAGAAGTGATTGCACCGCTTCATACGCCATGCGTAAGGCGCTGTATAAAATATAAACCCCAATCCCTAACGCGAACAACGCGTCGGCACGATGCCATCCGTACCACGCCAGTCCGAGCGCAATAAGAATCGCGCCATTCATCATAACATCAGACTGATAATGAAGCATATCCGCCCGTACTGCCTGACTTTGCGTTTTGCGAACCACCCAGCGCTGGAACGTTACAAGAACAATTGTGCTAATAAGTGCGATAACGGTGACCACCACGCCAACGCCCGGATCTTTCATCGGTGTCGGTGACGCCAGATGCTGAATGCCGGTCAAAAACAGGAACAGCGCCGAACCGGAAATAAACATACTTTGCGCCAGCGCCGCCAGCGATTCCGCTTTGCCGTGGCCGAACGTGTGTTCTTCATCCGCCGGTTGCAGCGAATAGCGCACCACCAGCAGGTTGGTGAGGGATGCGGCAATATCCACCAGCGAGTCCACCAGCGCTGCCAGAATACTGACCGAGCCGGTATACCACCACGCAAAAATTTTGATTAGCAGCAAACACGACGCCATAACCGTCGCGGCGATTGCGGCACGGCTCACCAGCCGGCCATAGGATTGATTCATAAACACTCCTGTCATGCCATGCCGCTAGTATAACGGATGGCAAAGGAGTCAAAGGATGAATAAACGGTTAACAAACTTGAATGAAGGGCAAAAAAAACCCCCACATCATGTGGGGGAAGACAGGGATGGTGTCTATGGCAAGGAAAACAGGGTCTACTGGTTACTACGGGTATTGCTACTGAAAAACTTTGTCTCAGAGCTTTGTTGCATCCGGGCAACCTCACGCAACTGGTCCATCCGTTGCTGATGTTTGTCGTTCAAAACCGCTTGCTGCTCGGGCGATAACAGGTGGAACATTTGGTTGCGGACCCTGGCCATTTCGACCTGGCGGGCAACTTGCTCCTGAGCCATCTTTTCTGCCTGAGCGCGTACAGCGCTTTCGTCAAAATTTTCTGCGGTGACAAGGCGATGCATTGTCTCCATTTCGCTAACATTAACAGGGAGTCGATCGTGTCGTGCCCTGTGCATCAGATCTCGCATCTGTTGACGCTGATGTTCGGTTAAACTTATGCCGTCAAACATATTACTTTGGCCACTGTGCTGCGTAGTGCCCTCTACCGAGGGACCGTTATCGCCGGTGATGACTCCAGCAGCCTGGCTAAGAGCACTAAACGCCAGTGTTGAGGCCATGACGGCAGCGGTAACTATGCGCATCACTTGCTCCCAAAATCTTTCGTGTCGCGATTCAACGAGAGACATCTTACGATTCGGGCTGCAAACATGCGTCAGGGGGTGTAAAACAACGTAAAGTCATGGATTAGATAGCCTTGATGTCGTAATTTCTGCCTCGGAGGTATTTAAACAATGAATAAAATCCTGTTAGTTGATGATGACCGAGAGCTCACCTCTCTTTTGAAAGAGTTGCTCGACATGGAAGGCTTTAATGTTCTGGTTGCCCACGACGGGGAACAAGCGCTAAGTCTGCTTGATGACAGCATCGATTTACTTTTGCTTGACGTGATGATGCCGAAGAAAAACGGTATTGATACGTTGAAAGAATTACGCCAGACACACCAGACGCCTGTAATTATGCTGACCGCGCGCGGCAGCGAACTGGATCGCGTTCTCGGCCTTGAGCTGGGCGCGGATGACTATTTACCTAAACCGTTCAACGACCGTGAACTGGTGGCCCGTATTCGCGCGATCCTGCGCCGTTCCCACTGGAGCGAGCAGCAGCAGAATACCGACAACAGCTCTCCGACCCTGGAAGTGGACTCCCTGAGCCTGAACCCAGGTCGTCAGGAAGCGAGCTTCGACGGCCAGACGCTGGAGCTGACCGGCACCGAGTTCACCCTGCTGTATCTGCTGGCGCAGCATCTCGGCCAGGTGGTATCGCGTGAACACTTAAGCCAGGAAGTGCTCGGCAAGCGTCTTACGCCGTTTGACCGCGCCATCGACATGCACATCTCTAACCTGCGCCGTAAGCTGCCGGAGCGCAAAGACGGTCACCCGTGGTTTAAAACCTTGCGTGGTCGCGGTTATCTGATGGTTTCCGCTTCATGATAGGCAGTTTAACCGCCCGCATCTTCGCCATTTTCTGGCTGACGCTGGCACTGGTTTTAATGCTGGTTTTGATGTTGCCCAAACTCGACTCACGCCAGATGACGGAGCTTCTCGACAGCGAGCAGCGTCAGGGCGTGATGATCGAGCAACACGTGGAAGCCGAACTGGCAAACGACCCGCCTAACGATTTGATGTGGTGGCGCAGGCTGTTTCGCGCTATCGACAAGTGGGCGCCGCCCGGACAACGCCTGCTGCTGGTCACCAGCGAAGGCCGCGTGATCGGTGCGGAACGCAATGAAATGCAGATCATCCGCAACTTCATTGGCCAGGCGGATAACGCCGATCACCCGCAGAAAAAGAAATACGGTCGGGTAGAAATGGTAGGGCCATTTTCCATCAAGGATGGGGAAGATAATTACCAACTCTATCTGATTCGACCGGCGAGCAGCTCCCAGACCGACTTTATCAACCTGCTGTTTGACCGACCGCTGCTGCTGCTGATTGTCACCATGCTGCTGAGTTCTCCCTTGCTGTTATGGCTGGCGTGGAGCCTGGCAAAACCGGCGCGTAAGCTGAAAAATGCCGCCGATGAAGTGGCGCAGGGCAACCTGCGACAGCACCCGGAACTGGAAGCCGGGCCGCAAGAATTTCTCGCCGCCGGGGCCAGCTTTAACCAGATGGTGACCGCACTTGAGCGGATGATGACCACCCAGCAACGCCTGCTGTCGGACATCTCCCACGAGCTGCGCACACCGCTGACGCGCTTACAGCTGGGCACCGCATTACTGCGTCGTCGCAGCGGAGAGAGCAAAGAGCTGGAGCGTATCGAGATGGAAGCGCATCGTCTCGACAGCATGATCAACGATCTGCTGGTGATGTCGCGCAATCAGCAGAAAAACGCGCTGGTGAGCGAAACGGTGAAAGCCAACCACCTGTGGCATGAGGTGCTGGACAACGCGGCGTTCGAAGCGGAGCAGATGGGGAAATCCTTCACCGTCAACTTCCCGCCTGGCCCGTGGCCGCTGTACGGTAACCCCAACACGCTGGAGAGCGCGCTGGAGAATATCGTGCGTAACGCCCTGCGCTACTCGCATACGAAGATTGAGGTGGCGTTCTCGGTCGATAAAGACGGCATCACCATCAACGTGGATGATGACGGTCCAGGCGTGAGCCCGGAAGACCGCGAGCAGATTTTCCGCCCGTTCTATCGCACCGATGAAGCGCGCGATCGTGAATCCGGTGGGACAGGGCTGGGGCTGGCGATTGTCGAGACCGCCATTCAGCAGCATCGTGGCTGGGTGAAAGCCGATGATAGCCCGCTGGGTGGATTGCGCTTAACGCTGTGGTTGCCGCTGTATAAGCGTTCGTAGTCGCTGTGGTGCCGGGTGGCGGCTTCGCCTTACCCGGCCTACGAATTCTGTGCGGGCTTTGTACCGGGTGGCGGCTTCGCCTTACCCGGCCTACAAAACCTAATCGTAGGCCCGGTAAGCGTAGCGCCACCGGGCGACACTGGCCGCACGGAAACCCCTACTTCCCCCACAATCTCCGCGAATTATCCTCGATCTGCATGCTAATGCGCCGCTTCTGCATCGTTCTCGTCCAGCTGGTCGATAACCCCGCCGCCGACAACAAACGACGATACTGCTCATCATCAAACGGCATATGCCACGCAATCGCGCAGGCATCATAAACCGACACATCGCTGAGCCTGGAGGCCAGCTCCAGTGGCGCATCCGCCGACACTTTCCCAGCCAGAATCACCCGATACAGCCAGCCGGTTTTACCTGCCGTTTGCAGCTGCGCGGACATATCACTGATGCCAAAATGGTAGTTAAGCTTAAAACACGGCGAGCGCGGCTGCGTGACTTGAATCAACGTATCGCCCCAGCGAAAAATGTCGCCGATAAAGACGTTTTTCTCGGTCAGACCCTCTGTCGACAGATTCTCACCAAATGCTGGCGCAACAAAAAGCTCTGCCTGCTCGGGAAATTCCCGCGCCCAGTGCGAGTAGTGCTCGCGCGGATAATGGCACAGCGCGCGCTCCGGCCCGCCGTGGATTTTTTTCTCGGCCTGCTCATCCCCCGCCAGACCTAGCTCGGTCAGGGTTAGCTCGCCGTCGACCTGCACTTTAGCAATCGCACTTGGCCGGCTGCCGTCGTAATCCCTGATTTTGCCTGTAAACACACTCACCGGATGCTGCATGTATCGTGGCTCCTTTCTGCAGATACAAAAAAAGCGAGTCATCAGACTCGCTTCTCGCAGGCGCTAGTGCAACCTTATTTTTTAGCAGCGAAACGCGCGGCTGCTTCGTCCCAGTTGACGACATCCCAGAAGGCTTTGATGTAGTCCGGGCGACGGTTCTGGAACTTCAGGTAGTAAGCGTGTTCCCACACGTCCAGGCCCACGATTGGGAAGCCAGACGCGCCAGAAATTGCTTCACCCATCAGCGGGGAGTCCTGGTTTGCGGTAGAAACCACAGCCAGTTTGTCACCTTTCAGTACCAGCCAAGCCCAGCCAGAACCGAAACGGGTCGCTGCCGCTTTTTCGAATTCTGCTTTGAAGTTGTCCACGGAACCGAAATCGCGCTCGATAGCGGCTTTCAGATCGCCCTGCAGGGTAGTGCCGGTTTTCAGGCCTTTCCAGAACAGGCTGTGGTTAGCGTGACCGCCCGCGTTGTTACGCAGAACGGTTTTCTTGTCAGCCGGCAGTTGATCCAGTTTGGTGATCAGCTCTTCAGCAGACAGGCTGGCGAATTCTGGCAGGCTTTCCAGCGCTGCGTTCGCGTTGTTCACATAAGTCTGGTGATGTTTAGTGTGATGGATTTCCATCGTCTGCTTGTCGAAATGCGGTTCCAGTGCGTCATAGGCATACGGCAGGGATGGCAGTGTATAACTCATAATCCTCTCCATTATTGTCGGGCGGCACAGCTGTTAATGCCGCGTAAGCAGTTGGTTCATTATAGTTAATTAAATGATATTGAAAATGATTATCAATGCCGTAGTTTTTATAAGGTTATTCATTTTGCTGCAAACGCGAATTTGTGAGTCTGCTCACGCGGTTAACGCGCTGATTGCCATAGACAAGAAAAGTACGGCAACCTTCTGAAGGTTCGCTCGCCGCTTAATTTTTAAACTCATCGGAGTCGGAGGGAAGCCACCGGCCTATAAAAACGATGAGGATGTAAAAATGAATCATGCGATTACGATGGGTATTTTCTGGCATTTGATAGGCACAGCCAGTGCAGCCTGTTTCTATGCCCCGTTTAAAAAGGTCAAACATTGGTCATGGGAAACCATGTGGTCTGTCGGCGGTACGGTTTCCTGGCTGATCCTGCCGTGGACTATCAGTGCCATGCTGTTGCCCGATTTCTGGGGATATTTCTCCTCCTTTAGCGCCTCGACGCTGCTGCCGGTGTTTCTGTTCGGCGCGATGTGGGGCATCGGCAATATCAACTATGGCCTGACCATGCGCTATCTCGGCATGTCGATGGGCATCGGGATTGCGATTGGCATCACCCTGATTGTCGGCACCCTGATGACGCCAATCCTGAACGGTAATTTCGACGTGCTGATCAACACCAAAGGCGGCCAGATGACGCTGCTGGGCGTGCTGGTGGCGGTGGTCGGCGTGGGGATTGTCACCCGCGCAGGTCAGTTGAAAGAGCGCAAAATGGGGATTCGCGCGGAAGAGTTCAATCTGAAGAAAGGTCTGATCCTGGCGGTAATGTGCGGTATTTTCTCCGCCGGGATGTCATTTGCGATGAACGCCGCCAAACCGATGCATGAAGCTGCCGCTGCGCTTGGCGTGGACCCGCTGTACGTCGCGTTGCCAAGCTACGTAGTCATCATGGGAGGCGGTGCGCTGGTTAACCTCGGCTTCTGCTTCATTCGTCTGGCAAAAGTGAAGAACCTGTCGGTAAAAGCCGACTTCTCGCTGGCAAAAAACCTGATCATCACCAACGTGCTGCTGTCGGCACTCGGCGGCTTGATGTGGTATTTGCAGTTCTTCTTCTACGCCTGGGGCCACGCCAGCATTCCACCGCAGTATGACTATATGAGCTGGATGCTGCACATGAGCTTCTACGTGCTGTGCGGCGGGATTGTCGGGCTGGTGCTGAAAGAGTGGAACAACGCCGGACGGCGTCCGGTGAGCGTGCTGAGTCTGGGTTGCGTAGTGATTATTATTGCGGCCAACATTGTCGGACTTGGCATGGCGAATTAATCACGCTGCTTTTCGACTGTGATGACGCCACTGAACTGGCGTCATCCCTACCTCGCGATTAAACACCACCGAAAAATAGTTACTGTCCTCAAAGCCACAGCGCGTCGAAACTTCACTCACCATCAACTCCGTATGTTGCAGCAGATACTGCGCGTGGCAAATCCGCAGCTGGCGCAGATAGTGGTTCACCGTCATCCCCGTCTGGGTGCGAAACTGCTGGCGCAACGCGCGCTCACTGCACTGCTCCTGCTCGCAAAACTTCTCCAGCACAAAGCTGCGATTCAGGCTGCCCGCCAGCGTGGTAATCAGCCTGTCGAGCAGCGCTTCCTGCTCATTGGCAGACGGGTTATCAATCGCGTAGCGGTAGCGCTTGAGGGTCATCACCAGCTGGGCAAAGAGCAACTCGGCCATCTCATTCGCGCCCGGTTCAGCTTTCAGGCTTTCCTGTTCAAGCTGGGTGATGACGTGTCGCACTTGGGTCATGCCGTTGCTGCTCAAACGCCAGTGCGGCGCGGAATGTGCTTCACGAAATCCGGGGATCAGCCCCGCCCAGTCGACGTTGAGTTTGAGCCGCTCCGGACAATAAATCACGTTCTGTAAAACCAGATCGTTGACCGAGGCATAGGAGTGTTTATCTTCCGCGCGGATATAAAACAGGTCGCCGCGGGTGATGCGATACGGGCGGTCGTTGAGGACGTGCAGGCCGTTGCCGCGCCACACCAGCACCAGCTCGCAAAACTCGTGCGTGTGCTCGGCAAAGACGTTTTGCGGATAGCGATCGGCCACCGCCACGGCCTGCACGGCGTTAGCAAAGAAATCGGTTTTGCGAAGGATTAACGGAGCGCCCACAACACACCTCAACAGCTAATAACCTGACATTATTAGCTGTTTTGCGCCGAAAAAACGGTGATTGTCCTCGCGTTACTGAAGTGACGCATCCCTTCCCTGGCGGATTTCGCGCGGCGACCAGCTAAATTCCCGGCGGAAAAGCGTCGAAAAGTGGTTACTATCGCCAAATCCACAGCGATACGCGATATCCGTCACGCTCTCGTCCGTGTGGCGCAGCAAGTGCCGGGCTTTGATCAGACGCAGCCGGTTCAGATAGCGCTGCGGCGTCAGGCCCGTATGCTGCTTGAGCTGACGATGCAGGGTGCGCAGCGAAAGTGAAAACCTGTCCGCCACCGTTTCCCAACTCACATCTTCTGCAAAGTGATCTTCCAGCCACGCCATCAGCAAATTGAGGCGCGCGTCGTTGTTTTCCGCCCCTTCCACCAGGCTGCTGCGGCGCAGCAGGACCAGCAGTTGCATGAACAACAGTTCACGGCTGGCGCGCGCATGGGTTTCAGTATTTTCTTCCGCGTTTTCCATCTGCCCCACCAGCTGACGCACCTGTTGCAGCGTCGACTGATTCACCCGCCAGTGCGACGGATAGTGCCCGTCCTGCTCCTGCGGCAGCAGCTGGTTCAGCCCGGAGAGAAACTGAAACGCATCCGGGGAACGGTACAGCACATTGGTCAGGCACAGATTGTCCGTATGTTCGTACAAGTGCCGGTCGTGATCGCGCACAAAGCACACCGTTCCACCGCTGATGGTGTAGGGCTGGCCGTTAAACACATGAATGCCCGTCCCGTGCTCAACAATCACAATTTCATGAAAATCATGATGATGTTCCGGAAAGGCCGCCTGAGGCAGCCGCGGCTCGATCGCCACCGGCGAACTTCCTGAAGGGAAAAAATCCACGCTGTGCAGTACGGTCATCACGGCCACCACCAATGAGAAATGTTCTCAAAATAGTAATTAAGGGCCGGGTTTCTCACCTTCAATTTTCGACATCAAACCGTGCAAAGCCTGTCAGTTTTTCAAGAAACAGCGGGAAAGATCGGGAAATGCGGCAACGGTCACATGGCCTGAAATCCCCGTCATTACTGGAAACTGTGAACTTCCTCACGTTCATCTTTGCTTTCTTGCCAGCGCGGGATTTTGCCTGTCAGTGGCGAGAAGGTGCGTTTTTCTTCCCTTTCTTAGACTGTTTCGCAATGACTTCAAGAAGGACCGAATTATGACCTCTCGCCATTGTGTGGCTGTCGATTTAGGCGCATCCAGCGGGCGCGTAATGCTCGCAAGCTACGTGCCTGCACAGCGTGCACTTTCGCT